>JBECKY010000031.1:0-72063 GCA_040235475.1 Pseudomonadales bacterium | reverse complement strand
GAGGTGTCTGTTGTGTCCAGATAAAAACGAACCTGTTTTATATTTGCTTCAGGAGACACAAAAATGAAGGCATTGTCGCTAATATTGGCGGCTTCAAGCAATGTCGGGGCACTGCGGTCAGTATTGTCACTGACTAAAAGGTCATAAGAGCCACCGGCGCTTGCAACCGTTAAATTTACAGTGAGCTGGGTTGCAACAAAATCAGTCGCAGTGAAAACTACTGTTTCGGTGTATACGCCGGGTAGTAAGTTAACTGTTGTTGGATCCGCTGTGATTTGTATGGCGCTGGGTGTGGAGCCACTGGATGCCTGGACATCTAACCAGCTGGCATTTTCGCTGATGCTGAAGTTTGTGCCGGTGTTGAGGCTTGTTGATAAGTTGACGCTTGCTGCTTGCGAAGTGTCACCTTGAACAACAGTGAAATTAGCAGTTTCTTGATCTAGTTGCAGCGCAGGCAGGTTGTTATTTACAGTAAAATTCGATTGTACAGTGGTAATTGAGTTGTCAGTTAAGGTTATTGAAGCAAAAATAAAGTGGGTGCCATCGCTAAGCCCGTTGGTATCAAAAGCAGCCGCATTACTGGAACCGGTAGCGCTGCCAGCAAGATCATAAGGTGCGCTGTTTTCGGTTTTAATGGGTGAGCCCGTAGCATCGGTGGTATCAAGGTAAAACCGGACTTGTTTGATACCTGTTTCGGGTAATAAAAAAATGTAGGCAGCATTGGCGAGAGTGCTGGATTCCAATAATGTCGGCGCACTTCTATCAGGGTTGACGCTGACCATCAAGTCATAGGCGCTGCTTCCTGAGCTGGTGACCGTTAAGTTAACGGTTAATTGCGTCGCGACATAGCCTGCGGCACTGAAAACCACTGCTTCACTGTATGAGCCCGGTAGTAGGCCTGACGTGGTAGGGTCAACAGTAATCTGGATATCGCTTGGAGTATTGGCGCTTGAAGCCTGGATATCAAGCCAATTGGCATTTTCGCTGTAGCTAAACGCGGTGTTGGTATTGTCATTGCTTGCTAATGTGATGGTGAGTGACTGGGAGGGGGCACCTTGAGTGATAATGAAATTAGTTGCTTCCTGGGTCAACTGCAGCGCAGGTATACTGTTATTGACATTGAAGCTCGATTGAAAAGTGATAATAGAATTATCACTTAAAGTAATGGAAGCAAAAATGAAATGACTGCCATCGCCAAGGGTGGTGGTGTCGAAAGCAATTGCGCTGTTATCGGGGTTGGTGCCGGCAAAGTCATAGGGGGCCAGGTTTTCTGTTTTGGTAGGTGAGGCTGTGGCATTGGTGGCGTTAAGGTAAAATCGAGCTTGTTTAATATTTGTTTCTGGAGTTATAAATATATAAGCATTGCCTTGTACTTCTGCGCCAGCTAATAAAGCAGCATTGCTGCGATTGGCATTAGTGCTGACATTTAGCTCAAAGGCGCTGACATAAGATGATGCAAATGATGAAGCTATCAGGGTCGCGGCAATAAGAATAAATGATAGGGATTTGTAAAAACTATTCTTAATTAAAGTTACGGTTTTCATCATGCTGTAATCCTTGATGTAAGCTAAGATTGAGAGCGGAACTGTGTTTTATCCTAATATTTTGATAATAAAGTCCGTTAGTACTTGAGCTGGGTTTAATACAGTCTTATTGATGGAGGGAGTGTAAAAATTTCCGACACCTAGCATTTTGCGATACTAAATTCTGTTAATTCCATCACATTATCGATTTTCAGCGCAAAGTTTATGATTATTGCTCTTCAATATCAAGATGCAGTAGAAAATTTTTGCCTCTTATTACAGCTTCAGAATTTAATCAAATTTTAACTGATTGAATCTTAAATAGAATCGACAGCCTGGCCCGCTGACAAGTGCTTTATTGCTTTTTACCTTGGTCAAAAAAATGAATCACAAGTTATTTATTGTGCTTGTAGTTGAGCTGTCGCGCTGCAATGAGAGTCTTTGCCTTAGCTTGTGTCTTCTGCAAGCCTATTACTGACATCTGTGAGGGTGAAGGTATTGGGTTTTCAAAAATGCCTTCCCGCTGATTATTCGAAGTTAAAATTCCCTGTTTGCGTATCTAGGGATTGTTGAGGTAATTATGATAAAATTATTTGCTTTGACTTGGCGGCAGGTTTTAAATTGACGGCGTTAGTCGCTAATTTTAATACTCTCTAAGCGAACAAATTACAGCTGATACGTTCATGCACCATAATACTAATGGTAAATAAGCTTTTATACTGGAGATTGATTTGGATAACTCGAAATTGCTGGCTGTAATTGGCTTAGGTTATGTTGGCTTACCCTTAGCAGTAGAATTTAGTAAAAAATATAAAACCATTGGTTTTGATATCAATGTATCTCGAATTGAAGCTTTAAAATCTGGCGTCGACAGCACTTTGGAGGTTTCAAAAGAAGAGCTGGAGTTGGCCAGTCAGCTGCAATTTTCTGCAGATATATCTGATCTTGAGTCCTGTAATGTTTATATTATTACGGTACCAACACCTATTGATGAACACCGGCAACCTTTATTGAAGCCCTTGCTCATGGCCAGTGAGACCATTGGCCAGGTATTATCAAAAGGCGATGTTGTTATTTATGAGTCCACCGTGTATCCCGGCGCAACCGAAGAGGTGTGTGTGCCGGTGTTGGAAAAAACATCAGGTTTGAATTTTAACAGCGATTTTTTTGTCGGCTACAGTCCAGAAAGGATTAATCCTGGGGACAAGGAGCACAGATTACCTAATATCTTGAAGATCACCTCAGGTTCAACTCCGGAAACAGCCGACCTTGTTGATAAGCTTTATGGGTCGATTATTACTGCGGGTACTCATAAGGTCAGTGCTATTAAAGTCGCAGAAGCAGCCAAAGTTATTGAGAATACCCAGCGGGATTTGAATATTGCTTTAATAAATGAGCTGGCACTTATTTTTGAGAAACTGGATATTGATACCGAAGAGGTACTTATTGCCGCCGGTACTAAATGGAATTTTCTTAATTTTAGGCCTGGACTGGTAGGAGGGCATTGCATTGGCGTTGATCCTTATTATCTGACCCACAAGGCGCAGGCAATTGGCTATAACCCTGAAGTGATATTGGCGGGGCGTCGTATTAATGATGGTATGGGAAAGTTTGTGGCTGATACTGTCATCAAAATGATGATTAAGCGTCAGATTCATATTAAAGGGTCATCGATTTTGATTATGGGGCTAACCTTTAAGGAAAACTGTCCAGATATTCGTAATACCAGGGTCGTGGATATCATTGCAGAATTACTGGATTTTGAGGCCGATGTCGAAGTTTATGACCCCTGGGTAGACCATACTGCCACCCTGCAGTATGGTCTTAAGCTGATTGAAGAGCCAAAAAAAGCTCAGTATGATGCCATTATACTCACCGTAGGCCATCATCAATTTAAAGCCATGGGCGCTGAAGCAATCAGGGCCTTCGGGAAAGATAATCATGTACTATATGATGTAAAATATATTCTCTCCGCTGATGAAAGTGATGGGCGTTTATAAATTTCTAAACCTTTTTAATCAGGCTTTTTGATAAATACCATAGAGGATTAACTTGAAAATACTTGTCACAGGCGCGGCTGGCTTTATCGGCTACCATGTCACCCTGCAATTACTCGCTCGCGGTGATGAAGTGGTGGGGCTGGATAATATGAATAATTATTACGACGTTTCTCTTAAAGAAAGTCGCCTTAACAATATTAAAAACTCTAAAAATGCAAATGCGTTTACTTTTTTGCAGGCGGATATATCCGATAGAATAGCAATAGAAGAAATTTTCAAAAAACAAAAATTTAATAAAGTGATCAATCTTGCTGCTCAGGCGGGTGTGCGTTATTCATTGGAAAACCCTCACGCTTATATTGAAAGCAATATCATAGGCTTTACTAATATACTTGAAGGTTGCCGGCATAATAATGTTGAGCACCTTGTGTATGCGTCCTCAAGTTCCGTATATGGCGCTAACGAAAGTATGCCTTTTTCAGTGCATGATAACGTCGATCATCCGCTATCGCTCTATGCAGCAACAAAAAAAGCCAATGAGTTAATGGCGCATACCTATAGTAATTTATATGAGTTACCCACTACAGGCTTAAGGTTTTTTACTGTTTATGGTCCTTGGGGACGGCCAGATATGGCTTTATTTTTATTTACCAGGGCGATTCTGGATGGCAAACCCATAGATGTGTTTAACTATGGAAAGCACCGTAGAGATTTTACTTTTATTGACGATATTGTTGAAGGCGTGATTCGAACCATGGACCATACTGCTGAAGCGAATGAATCGTGGCAGGCTTCAAATCCTGATCCTGCAACCAGCAAGGCGCCTTATAGGCTCTATAATATAGGTAGTAATAATCCAATTGAATTAATGCGCTATATTGAAATTCTTGAAGAAAATCTGGGTAAGGTTGCCAAGAAAAATCTTCTCCCTTTACAGCCAGGTGATGTGCCTGCAACTTTTGCTGATGTCGATGCCTTGATAGCTGATGTTGGTTATAAGCCCGCAACACCTGTTGAGGAAGGTATTGAGAAATTTGTCAACTGGTATAAGGATTACTATAAGGTGTGATGTTGACTTAAAAATATCTCAGAAATTAAATTTTATGTTTGAGTAATTTATAACTGGGTGATTTTCTTCATCACTTCCTTGGCCTTCTCATTATTGCCTGTTTTTGTTAGCGCCACCGAGTAATGCTGTAGAATTTCTTTGTTCTTAGGCTCAGTTTCGGCAGCTTTAGCCAAAATAGGCAAAGCTTTTTCAAATAGTTCGTTCCTCACTAATATCCAGCCATAGGTATCAGCTATGGCTGCGTTTTCGGGGGCCAGGCGATAGGCTTGCTCAGCTGTTGGCAGGGCTTTCGAATCTTGTAACTCATCGTATGCATAAGCCAGGTTATTCAACAAAATGGGATTGTCTTTGCTGATTTCCAAGGCTTTTTCATAAAGCATGGCTGCCTTATGAAAGTCTTTGCTTTCACTGCTGGTCGTGGCCAGGCTGGTGATGGCGTAGAAATTCTTAGGGTCTTCTTGCAGCCAGTTTTCCAAGTGCTCGGATGCTTTTGCTTGATCAGTGTATTCTTTTTTTATGCGGTATATTTTTAAAGCCAGGCCGGGATTTTTTTCTGATTGCCAGACATGAGTATAGGCTTCAACTGCCTGTTCGAACTGGGCCTGCTGGGCTAAAATATTTCCTGTCAGTTCATAGCCGATTAATTTTGTTTTTGGGTTTGACTGCAGATTTCTACCAATATCGAGAGCCGCTTTGCTATCGCCCTGCTTAGTTAACAGGTCTGCTTTTAAAATTTGTGCACGCAGGTTTTTTGGCTGATCAAGCAAGGCCTGGTCAAGGCTAAGGAGGGCTTCTTCAGGCTTGTTGTCGGCGATAAAGTTCATCGCTTTAGTAATCGAAATATTGCTTTTAAGATTAGCAAGCAGGGGATGCTTTGAATTAATGGCAGTTGCTTTGTCTAGGTATCGGGTTGCCAAGTCGAGATTTTTTTCATTTAAATAAACCGCCGCTAAAACCAGCGGTGGAGCAATTAAATTTGCTTGTGATTGATGTAAATTCAGTAACTGTGTTTTCACCTGCGTAAGTGTATTATTTTTGGAGGCGTACTTGACCTTTGTCATTAACAGCTCAATATTTTCGGGGGCTATTTTTATACCTCGATCAATGTATTCTTCGGCCTCTTCAAGCTTGTTGTTGCTTGCATAAAGGTTTGCCAGTTCACTTATAGCGGGTAGAAACCTGCTGTCATTTTGTAAGGCGGTTAAAAATGAGTTCTCTGCTTTTTGGAACTCGCCAGTGGCAGCGAAATAAGCGCCTCTTAATGATAAATAAACCGGACTGTCAGGACTGGTATGGAGCGCCTCAGTAATAAGTTTTTCTGCGTTGGCATATTGCTTTAGCTTTAAACGGGTAATGATCAATGCTGTTCTGATTTGATCAGAAACTGGCTCGCCGGCCAGCGCCCGGGATAAATGTTTTTCCGCATTTTCCAAATCGCCTTCCTTGATTTCCATCATCCCAGCTATATAGTTTGATTGTGGGTGGTGAGGCACAATTTCCAGGATGTTTTCAAGGCTGGCCCTGGCTTTTTCAATATCCTTTGACGCCAAAGCTGTTAAAGCGTTTTCATAGTTTGATTTCAGTTTCCCTGGACGCGATTTTGCCAAGATTTCAGAATATTGGATGGCCTGTTCAGTTTTGCTTTGCCTGTTCAGCGCTTCAACCAGACCGCTCAAGGCAATGTACTTTTGCACTGTCATTACATCCAGCTGCTTTAGTCCCATCATTGCTTTGGTGTAAAAGTCTTCTGCCTTCGCATTTTCTCCGGTATGCAAATAGAGTTGTCCCCTGGCAAGGAGGGCTTCAGTATTGTTGGGGTCAATAGTTAAAGATTTATCCATCAGGGCAATGGCTTGACCTATAGAGCCTGTCTTTTGCGCGATGTTCGCCAAGCCAAAATAAGCCTCAGCCCTGAATGGGTTTTCGGTATTGATAACCTGCTTAAACAGGTGTGTTGCCTTTTCAAGTTCGTTGTCAATAAAATAAATACGCCCCAACAAAACCTGCTTTTCCAGAGTTTGTTCTTCTTTAGTCATTTGCAGTTTGCTTAAATCTTCCTTGGCAGAGCTATCCCCAGCCATGACAAGCATGCGATGAATTTTTAATTGCATGGCGGTGGAGCTATCCTGATTCAGGGATTGTGCTCTACGTAATTCCTCGGCCGCTTGTCTATATAGGCCGAGCATTTGGTAGATGTCTGCAAGGAGCAGAAAGGCTTTCGGGTTCTTGGCGTTTATTTGTAGAGCATTTAACAGCTCTATACGGGCCGCTGAGAGGTTACCCTGGGTAATGAAAGAATCCGCTCTTTTAAGGTTTTCATAGTCAGGATCTACGGCTATTTTTTTCTCACAAGCCGCCAGTCCAAGTAGAGCACCTGTTAAAAGCAGCAGTAAGTTAATGTTCTTGATAGATTTTTTAAGACAAATAGCATAGCCGTTGTGGTTGGCTGTTAGGCAAAAGCGCATTACATTAAAACCCGATTATTTGACAATGATTAATTAGTTCAGCCCCTTATTTAAGTGGGTGCTAGATTAATACGTGCAAGGATAGTATCGAGAAAGGCCTGCTGGGACAATATACCTGCGCTCAGAATTTACATATTTATGGGGAGCAAAACAATAAAAGGGAAAATTTCGCTAAAGAATCGCTATAATTAATTGATTTAAAAAAGATTTTCATGATACTCTGGCGCTGTACGCTTGTCTTGAAGCTGACAACACCTGAGCATTGTTATAGGCGGCGCAATGGTTAAAAATTAAACGGATTGGCTTTGAATTTTAGATGTCTTCTTGATCTGTAAGCGTTTATAATTGGCTATAATTTTTTTATTATTTATCTTTGGAATAATAGGTAGTGAATTTGTCTAAAAAAGTTTATAACTCTTTGATTTTTATTGTGGCTATGCTGCTTTCAGTGGCTTCTGGTTTTGCCCTGGCAGGTAGTCATGGGCAACGGGTATTGTCCGATAACAAAGTGAATGACATTAAAGAGGCTGTCAGTGAAAAAAATTACATCATTGGACCTGGTGATGTGCTTAACATATCTGTTTGGAAGAACGCTGATTTATCCGTAACAGTACCGGTGCGTCCAGACGGTAAAATATCCTCCCCTCTGGTTGATGATATCAGTGCCGGTGGCTTAACACCTGAAGCACTTGCCGCAGGGATTACGGTAAAATTGGCTGAATTTATCAGGGATCCACGTGTTACAGTTATTGTTGCCAAGGTAAATAGTACTGAATATCTATCCAGGGTGAGAGTTACCGGGGCAGTGCGTAATCCCATGTCCTTGCCTTTCAGGCCGGGCATGACGGTTCTTGATGTCGTGCTTGTGGCTGGTGGTTTAACGGAATTTGCCTCACCAAACAAATCAAAACTATTTCGTAGGCAAGGACAGGAAACAAAGATATACAAACTAAAAGTAAAAGATATTTTAAATAAAGGCAAGCTCGATACAAATTTTAGTTTGCAGCCAGGCGATATTATTACAATCCCTGAAAGGCTGTTATAAAAGCGACATGTTTATATTGTTAAATCAATAGTTAGTGAAACGGGAATGCAATACTGAGAACTTAACTTGAATATACCTCCTTATGAGCAGTTTGTTATCACCGTAAGAGAAGCATGGCGATATAAAAAGCAGCTTTCCTTTGTGTTTCTTTTAACTGTTGTTCTCGTTTTGACTGCAGGTGCATTAAAGCCCAAAAAATATATTTCTTCAGCTACTTTACTCTTAGAGACAGACTCGGTAATGACGCCGTTAATGAAAGAACGTGCGGTACTGGCGAGTTCTAAAGACTGGGTTCGAGATGCTAAAGAAAAGATTTTAGTCAGGGAAGTGCTGCTTGATGTTGTTAACAAAACAGACTGGAACGTTGAAGGTGTAATTGATTCAAGCAATGTGGAAAAGTTTATTAAGCAGGTAAAGCATAATACCAGGGTATCTGGACTCGGAAAAAATTCGTTGCTTTTTTCCTATGAAGATACAGACCCTCGTCGAGCTTTCGAGGTCACTCAAAACCTGGTTGAAGCATTTATTTTGTTACACCAAGAAGAGAGTCGGCA
Organism: Pseudomonadales bacterium; assembly: GCA_040235475.1. Taxonomy (GTDB): domain Bacteria; phylum Pseudomonadota; class Gammaproteobacteria; order Pseudomonadales; family UBA3067; genus JBECKY01. Next base: position 63,407 of record JBECKY010000031.1, on the reverse strand, counting down.
AAAAAGCCGTGAGGCTTTTGATTTTATAAGTGATCAGGTTAATAATTACCATTCGAAATTAAAAGCATCTGAAGAAAGGCTTAGGGTTTTTAAAACTGAAAAATTTGAAGGTACTATTGGCGGTGTAGGATCCCGGATTTCTAATTTGGAGCAACAGTTGGAAGCTGCTCGGATAGAGCTCTCTGAAAATCAGTTTAAAAGGAAATCGCTAAAACAACAATTGGATGGTGAAAGCACTGAAAGTAGAGTCCAGGAATTGAAAAACAACCTTAAGAAAAGGGTTATAGAATTAGAGAAAACTCTGGATAATCTACGTTTAAGTTATCATGATTCCTATCCTGATATTGTCAGCATTAAGGTTCAGATCGGTGAACTTGAAAAACAGATGGCCGCTGTGGAAAGTGGTGTGGAGTCTCCCCAAGCCTCTGGACGTAGCAATATCAGCAACACTGACAATATTTTATTGCAGCAAATAAGAAGTGAAATTTCCAAGGTTGAATCCAGTATCGAGGCACAAAAAGTTCGCATTCGAAGGCTGGAAGATTTATTGGCTGAGCAAAAGTCTCGCTCAGAACGAATACATGAAAATGAAGCCGAACTGTCTGAGCTGACTCGAGATTATAACGTTAACAAAGACATTTATCAGGATTTGTTGATGAGAAGAGAGAATGCTCGCGTGTCGATGAATATTGAGATTGATCAAAAGGGTGCAAACTTCAAGATTATCAGTCCCGCAACTATTCCGCAAAAGCCCTCTGGTGCAAGCGTTATGCATTTTTGGTTAGCCGCGCCGTTGGCGGGAATGATAATTCCTTTAGGCTTGATTTATGCCATGATCATGTTTGATCAACGTATTCGTTATAGGTATTCATTAAGTGAGTTTGTTGATGCTCCGGTCTTAACCAGCATACCAAAAGTAACAAATCCTGCGGAAGCGTTAACAATGAAAAAAGATTTTTCTGTCATTGCTGGTGTTTTTTGTTTGTTTTTAATTGTTTATTTTGGCTTTGCTGCTTTGAAAATCATGGAGGTGATTTAAATGGCGACTGGCAAAACAGATGGCAATGCCAGCTCTGTGGATCAGAATGGTATTAAGCAGCAAAAAATTGTTTCTCTTGATAGCTCGGTAGACCAAATGAGAGACTATACATTGTATGATCCGCGTATCCAGCGGATGGAGGAGGTTGTAGAATTCTCCTATTCAGATCTCGATGAGCGTAAGCTAATTTATCCTGAAATGAAGCAGTCTAGAGTTGTTAACAGGTTTCGTGAGTTACGTACGCAATTGCTGGAAAAGTCGTCGGATAAAAACTTTATTGTTATGGTTACATCTATCTGTGGTGAGGGTGGCGCGACTTATGTTGCCAGCAATTTGGCAATGGCTTTTTCTATTGATTCAAGTAAAACTGCCTTATTGATTGATGCGAATTTAGGTAAACCGGACCTGGATGATATTTTTGGCCTCGAAGGAGTTGAGCATGGTTTAACGGGTTTCCTTGAAAATAACCAGGTGGATATAGAGCAAATTATATATGCGTCTGGGGTTAAGCGTTTACGAGTGGTGCCTGCCGGGCATAGAACTGAGTATGCTTCGGAATATTTTAATTCGCAACGAATGAAAATATTTTTGAAGTTGGTCAGAGATCGCTATTCAGATAGGTTTGTTATTGTTGATGCGCCGCCTCTTACTGAGACTGCTGATGTGAGGCAGCTGGTTCAGCTTTGTGATATGGCTGTTGTAGTAGTACCTTATGGCAAAGTAACCGGTTCTCAGGTTGCTGAAAGCCTTAAAGCTATACCTAAAGAAAAACTGGCAGGTTTGGTTGTTAATAATGAGACTATTTTGCGCCAGCGTTAATATTCTTAAATTCCCTATAACTACCCTGTAATTACAATGAATTTTTTTAAACGTCAGCTTTTTTTTTTATTGCTGGTAATATTTCCTATGAACTCGGTTTATGCTGAGGCATTGCATTACTTTGTGGGTACTTCGTTAACCACGAGTGATAATATTGTGAAAAGGGCTGATTCGGAATCAGGTCAAGAGTATAGTCTTGATACAGGGATTTCAGGTCTAAAGAAGGGCTCGTTAATAGAAGCTGGAGGAGATGCAAAGCTAAGTTATTTTAGTAGAGAAAAAGAACTGTTTGATAATTCTGAGGAAGTATCTGCTAATGGTGTGTTGTTTATGAATTTCAGCGTGTTACCTACTACCTTTGCCTGGAATAACAATGTTACTGCAAACACAGTGTTGGTGGATTCGCGTCAAGCGGCCAATGCTGACAACCTTTCTGATCAAGTCAGCTACAACACTGAACCTGAATGGAGGATAAAGTTAAGCTCAGTAGATAGCGTTTTGCTTTCAGCTTCTTATAAATATATTGAGCAGGAAGAGCTGAGTGACAGCAAACGTTTATCCGGTAAGGTTTCCTGGCAGCATAAAATGGTAGCGGGCCAACTCTCTGTTAATCATGTTTATGAAGACATAGAGAATGATGAAACAGTACCTGACGCTACTGTTACCCCGGGTTATAGAACCGAAGAGTTTTTTTTAGGCTATGCCAAAAACTTACGTTCGGTAGATGTTGATTTTAATATTGGCGAAGAAAGGATCAGCATTGATAGTGTTGATTCAGATAACGAAACCCTTAGTCTTAAAGCTACTATTAACTGGACGCCGTGGGCAGGCAGCCGAATTCGGGCAAAATATAGTGTCGGTTATGAAGATAATATCAGTCAATTAAATCAATTGTTGTCATCAAATGTGCAGGATCTCCAGGCTTCGGAAACGGCGATAGGCTCTGCTCTGGCTTTAGACACAATTAATGCGATCAGTAAAACTAAAAACTCCAGCGTTGATTATGAGCAAAAAGTTCACGTTAATAATATAAAAATCCAGTTTGCGAAAATCGAACAAGAGCATTTTAGGCAAATAACTTCGGCGAATAATGATGAAATTGCCGGGCGATTGTCAATATCCAGGCAATTAAATCCTGGAATGCGCTTTACTTTTAAAGAGCATTATATAGAAAAATTATTTGAGCAAGGTGAAATTTCAAGAGACTACTTAACTGCACTGCAGTTACACTGGCGTTTAAGTAAACGTTTAATAGTTGATATAGACTTAGTTCACGAAAACCAGTTCTCGGATTTTCCGAGCGCAGAGTTTGAAGCCTTGTCTGGAGTACTTTCTTTCAGATATACGGATATTTTGTAATTAAACTTTATGAGTATTGACAATAACGGCGGCAGCCCGATTGCAAATGCATTAACAGTTGATGTTGAAGATTACTTTCAGGTTTCTGCATTTGAAAACTCTGTAAGCCGTAGTGATTGGGATAACTTTCCCTTAAGAGTTGAGCGTAATACCCATCGCCTTCTTGAATTATTTGATAAGCATTCCGTTAAAGCTACTTTTTTTACTTTGGGCTGGGTTGCTAACAAGGTTCCAAATTTGGTTTCAGCGATTGCTGATTGTGGTCATGAAGTTGCTTGTCATGGATACAGTCACAAATTAATTTATAATCAGAGCAAAAAAGAATTCACTGAAGAGACAATTCGCGCAAAATCATTACTTGAGGATATTTCCGGGAAGGCGGTAACAGGGTATAGGGCTGCCAGTTATTCTATAACTCAGGATTCTCTTTGGGCACTTGAAGTTCTGGCTGAGGCGGGGTTCGAATATGATTCGAGCATATTCCCGGTTGTACATGATCGTTACGGTTTACCCGGTTCGCCTAAAAATATTTATTATTTTAAAACAAAGTCAGGTAGAAAGTTAATAGAGTATCCCTTAACTACCGCAAAAATTGGGCCTGTCACTTTACCCATGGCCGGTGGTGGTTATTTTAGGCTGTACCCTTATTGGTTTACATTTTTTAATCTTAGCCGGGTGAATAAAAAAGAGCACAAGCCGTTTATTTTTTATTTGCATCCTTGGGAAATTGATACGCAACAACCTAGAATTAAAGCCAGCTTGCTGTCAAAATTCAGGCATTATAATAATTTAGGTAAATGTGAAAGCAGGCTTGAAGAGCTGCTATGCTCTTTTAAATTTACTACTGTTAGGAAAGTATTGAGTAATCAACAAGATATTCCTTATTACTCCTTTGCTGAGGTTTAATTGTCGATTATCGTGGCATGCTTTACGGCATGTTAAGAATACTTGATTTTTAATTTAGAGGTATTTACGTTGTCAACAATCAGAATTTTCGGTCTGAATTTTCGCAAGCCTTATGTGCTTTTAGCTGGTCTCGAGGGTATTTTTTTCGTGCTGGCTTTTTATGCTGCGCTTCAAGCTCGGCCAAAATTGCCTGGTACATATATTCATGGCGACTCCCCTTTAGGACCGTTTTTATTTTCGTTTATGTTAATAACTGCTATGGGCGCTATGGGTTTATATCACTCCCGTTCAAGAGAAGTGTTTAGCGATATTATTATTAGATCCGCTTTTGCAATAGCTGCTGGTGGGATAGCGACAGTTATTGTGTCCTATGTTTTTCCTTCTCTTTATGTCGGTAGAGGCATTATGTTTCTGGCGGCTATTTTTTCTTTGATCCTGGTTATTGCGTCTAGATATATTTTTGTTCATGTTGTCGGTGAAGAGTTACTAAAACGTAGAGTGCTTGTTTTAGGTGCAGCTGAGCGGGCAAATAATATTTTAGTAAAATTACGCAGAAAAGTTGATAAGCGTGGCTTTAAAATCATTGGTTTTATCCGTATGAAAGGTGAAAAATGCCATGTTGACGAAACACAATTAGTCACGCTTGACCTACCTTTGCTTGAGTTCGCTCAAGCGAACGATGTGGATGAAATAGTTGTAGCCATTGATGATAGAAGGAAAAGTTTTCCAATGGCCGAATTGCTGGACTGCCGTTTAAGTGGCATTGATGTCGTCGATGTGGTTGAGTTTTTTGAGCGGGAAGTTGGAAAAATTGAAGTTGATTTGGTGCACCCTAGCGGGTTGATTTTTTGCCCTGGTTTTGAAATAAATATTACCAAGCAGTTTTTGGGACGTTTTTTTGATCTTTTTGCCGGTACGTTTCTATTGCTTTTGACTTGGCCTATTATGTTGCTGACAGTCATAGCTATTCGTATTGAAGACGGGACGAAGGCTGCGATCATTTATAAACAGGAACGCGTGGGGCTCAATGGAGCTGTTTTCACAGTGCTTAAATTCAGGAGCATGATTGAAAATGCTGAAAAGGACGGCGTTGCTCAATGGGCTGGTAAAAATGATGCTCGTGTTACTAAGGTTGGTCAGGTAATTAGAAAATTTAGAATTGATGAATTGCCACAAATTTTTAATGTATTGAAAGGCGATATGAGTTTTGTTGGTCCGAGGCCAGAGCGACCACAGTTTGTTGAAATGTTGGCGGAGAAAATACCCTATTATCATGAGCGCCACCGGGTTAAACCAGGTATTACCGGCTGGGCACAACTTTGCTACCCTTATGGTGCTACTGACAATGATGCCTTGCAAAAATTTCAATACGATTTGTACTATGTGAAAAACGGTAACTTGCTTCTGGATTTCATCATTATTATTCAAACGGTTGAAGTTGTGATTTTCGGTAAAGGTGCGCGTTAACTAACGCTGAGCGATGGCGGAAGAACTATTTTTCTGATTGTATAATCTTGGTAATTTATTGAATAAGCCTGGTCACTTCATTAGAAAGCTTGCTTGATAAGTTGTTCGAATCTACTGTCATACCTGCAAAATAATAAACCAGGCCTTTATCTAATCCATCTATGCTTAGCTCTGTTGGAATTGTATTGCTGTTATCAGGCAAGCCAACTTCAATGGCGTCTATGTATACGCCGCTTTTAGTACCATAATAGATAATGTATTTTTTAATCTCTGAGACAGGTAATGGATTACCGCTTTCTCTTTGTGTGGGTGCTGTCCAGCTAACGGTTGTTGACGCAGTTGTAGACTTAAAAACCGCTGTGACCGTATGATTCGAATCCATATTTACTGAGCAATCGTTTGTGAAATTAGTACAGTCATTTTCCCAGTGATCAAATGCGTAGCCTGCATTTGCCGTGGCGCTTAGATTCACCTGTGTGGCAAAATCCAGATTAGTGCTGCAGCTTGCCTGATTGCATGAGAAATTTAATGCGGCATCGTTTACACTTCCGCCGCCGGAAATGTTTACGGTCAGTGTTTGCTGGGGAAGGGCGCTAAAAATAGCTGTCAATAAGCCATCTGAGTCCATTGTGCGTATACAATTACCGCCTCCAGAGCATAAGCCTTGCCAGCCTGAAAACTTATGGGTATTGCTATTTAAAGGCGTTGCTGAAAAATTAATTGTTGTGCCTTTTTTAATTTGAAATAAACAGCTTGTTTGTTGACATGCGAGGTTAAGGGCTGAATCTTTTACTACACCTTCTCCGTCAGCCTTTATCGTTAAGTTGACATACTCAACAGATGGAGTAGTGTTTTCAACGAAAGTGATTTTGAGATTGAGATCTCCAGACATCATAACGTCGCAGCTTGTATTAATTCCACACACAGGCTGTTGATCCAGTGTCCATGACTGTAAGCTGCTGCCTGATGCAGCTGTAGCACTGAGCTTAATTAATGCAGCGTCATCCAGAATGAATGCGCAGTTATTGTTGCAGCTAAGATTTTCATTATCCAGTGTAACGCTGCCTTGGCCGACAATGGTAAGCACAAGGTTGTGTGTAGTGTTTGTGATGGGTGAAAATGTTGCTTGTACAGTTGCTGATTCCAGCAAGGTGAATTCGCAAATAGGATGGCTTTGGTCTTGTAATCCGGGACAGCTATTATTCCAGGAAGTGAATTCAAAACCGCTGTCGGCTATGGCATTTAATGTAACCGTGTCGCTTTTGGTTATATTGTATTGACACGAGGCCAGGCATTCAAAAGAGTGGGAGGATGAAATAACTTTTCCGTTTGACCCTGCGACCACGTCAAGTTCGACACTGCTAACTGTGTCCGATGCGTTTAACGCTATTTGATTTAATTGATTGCTAATATTAGTTCTGTTGGCTACATCGCTTGGTATATTGGCTATAGCCAGGTTCGCTATATGCAGCAGAGAAAGGCTGTCAGGGTTTTGTGTGTCGTTGTTGGCCAAAACACCATGTTGTGCGGTAATGTTTTTAAGTATGGTTTCAACAGGAGTGTAGTTTGGCGCTTGTCCAATGTTCATAAATGTGGAGGCGAGAATTGCAGCTACAAGTTCTTCATCATTGGCGTCGTTCATTTCAGATAAAACCGTTAAATCTACAGTTTCCAGCTGATTAATGCTTTGGGTGAATAAAAAAACTTCTGATAAATATTCTAGAGCGCCCATAATATTGGCTTTGGTCAGTCCGCCGGGAAGTGCTTCTGCGTAAGCCACAGCCATGTGCATCAGTGGCGTAAACTGCGTGGATAATTTTGTACGGGTGTTATTGTACTCAACAAAACTACGAAGTTTAAAGTTATCATCAACACGAAAAGTATCGCCAAAGTCAATTTTAACATTGTTGCGTGTGCCGCAGCCATTTATTGAATCGCAGGTCATTAAGGTTGGCAACTGAGGGTCATTAGAGGGCGTGGCTTCAAGGTATAAAATATTTGTTAGCGCTTCTTGCGGAGTAACAATAGTAAAAGTGCCGTTTACATTAGTGATGGTTCTGGCAATCTGGGTATTGCTGATAACGCCATCGTTCACTGAGTATATTGAAACCTTGGCATTGGTAATTACACCTTTAACTACACGACCTGAGAGCAATATTGACGAGTCCTGACTTGAATCTTTAGACAGGATATTATCAATGTTATCGCTACTACTGGATGAGCCTCCGCACGCTGTTAATAGCGACAGACTGATTATTAAACACCAGTAATAAATATTACACTTTATTAGATCGTGATGGAAATCAAACATTGCAGTTCCGCCATTGGCTAAACAGATTGATCCATGCATTAAAGTCCTTGCTGGCACTCCCAGTCTGAAAGGTAAGTTTAAACATGTGGTGCTTTGTTATTTAAAATTTACCTTGAAGTATAGGTTAGATGATTGGTTGATAATGGGTGTGTTCTGCCGCCCAAATTTACCACGGGCAGAATAAATTACATGGGAAAAGAATGAGATCTGGGCAATCGATCACAAGCAAGTTTTGCGCTTGTCATGCATCACAGGCATATAAAAATATGTGACGCTGATCACCAGGAGAAGTGAATCATAAATGAATTGATAAATGCATCAAGTTGATGAGCAGGAAGTTCATTTATGCCTGCTGCAGCTTTTCGGCCACCGCCTGTCGGGTATTGTCTGCACAATTCGTCAGCACCGGTTTTATTGCTTAACGGGGCACGTACACTTACTAAATAGTTGTTATTTGCTTTTAAGGTTAATACCGCGTGGGCACGATCTGGATTGTTCTGAGAAAGGTCGTTGCTAAAGACACCGCTAACACGGCGCGCCCAAGGTTCATTGGGTAGAATAAAAGCCGCGGCTGTTTCTGAGCTGAATTCAGCTTGAATATTATGCGCATGGTTTAGGTCTTCTTTATAGCCGGATTCAAGCTGTTTAAAGACCGTAGTGTCGCTAATAATAAAATCCAATGGGTTAGCATAAGGAAGAAGCAGTGAATATAACTGCGTTGGCGAGAAATGCAGCTCACTAATATCTGAACCATAACCATTGTAGTTAATATAGGTACCGAGCTTTTCCAATAAATCTAATTGGTCTTTAGCAAGGTTTAAATTTTTGGCGGCATGAATCGCACTATCTTTTAAATTATCACCAAAGGCAGCGGTTACCGCCCAGGCTTTGTATTGACCTTTTAAATATTGGTCAACCAGCAGGCTGGTGCAAATATTGGCATCAGTATCAATATAGGTTTTCAGGTTACTTGCCGTGGGGATTTCACCCGCAAAATGATGATCGAACCAGCTCACCTGAGCGCCCTTATCTAAACAATCTAATAAAGCCTTGCGGTTTTTATCCAGCGAAATATCCAAAACCGTAATATGGTCATTTTTTTCAGCCGAAATTTTTTCCAGCAGTTGAATATCCCTTTTAACTCCGGTGATTAGTTGGGATTCAACAGGTTTGGAAAGCCGTAGTTGAATCAGAGCACAGATACCATCGGCGTCACCATTAAATACGTCGTAATTAGTCATTTGATTTTACACTCGTTGTTATTTTTAGAGTATTAAAGTGGTAAAAATATAATCCTTTTCGATTAAAAAGCTGCCTTTAATCGGTTCGTTGATATTAAATGATGACGGAGCATTTATTAGTAGTTTTGCGGTAAAAATATTTTTATCAAGATCCAAGCTTAATTCTGCTTCCAGGAAATCTAAATATTGATGAGTTAAGGGATAATAACATTTGTATAAACATTCTTTGGCACTAAAAATTACTTTGCTCCAAAAGGTATCCATTAGATCATGTTTGCTTAACCATGCCCGCTCTGTTTTAGTGCAAATTAAATTTATAGTGCTCTTATCAAGCGTTGTTTTTTTTTCAACATCAATGCCAATGCTTTTTGCAACCGTGGTTTTGCACAGGGCTGCTGCGCAATAGTCTTTGCAGTGAGTGATGCTGCCGACAATGCCTTCAGGCCAGATGGGTTCTCTTTTCACGCCTGATAAAATGGGGAAGTGTTCGATTCCGAGTATGGAAAGCGCTTCTTTTGCGCAGTTTCGACCCGCCTGAAACTCTTGTTGCCTCTGGGTTACGGCATTTTTAACCAGGGACATTTCATCAGGATAGGCAGCTTGGATCCACATATCAGGTGTTGCAACCACAGTAATAACCGAAGCGGGCAGTAATTTTTGTATCACTGACTACTCAACTTTTTTATCAAGTGTGCAAATAGAACCGGGTTTGTATTTATTAAGTCGATTGTTAGATATTTTTGTGACATTTTTATGACAGTATTCAGATTCATTTAGTTAAAACGTATGCTCATTTTTTTCCTAATAATTTTTTTTCCCAATTAATGGACGTGCTGACAATGGTATCCAGGTTGTCATATTGCGGCTGCCACTGTAATTCATTTTGAATGGCGGTGGAGTTTGCAACTAAAGATGGTGGATCTCCGGCGCGCCTGGGTTTTTCAACAATATTTATTGGCTTGCCATTTACGCGTTGAACAGCGTCAAGCACTTCTCGCACACTAAAGCCATGACCATAGCCGCAGTTAAATGTACGTGATTGGCCTCCTTGTCTTAAATAGTCCAAGGCTTTCAGGTGAGCGCTGGCTAAGTCTTCAACGTGAATATAATCACGAACCCCTGTGCCGTCAGGGGTGTCATAATCAGTGCCATAAACAAAAATTTCCGGGCGTTTGCCAACAGCCACTTCTGCTGCAACTTTTATGAGCAGTGTCGCATTGGGTGTATTTTGACCAATTCTGCCTTCAGGTTCAGAGCCAGCAACATTAAAATAGCGCAGGGTAACATGGCGTAAATTGCTGGCGGCGGAAAGGTCTTTGAGCATCCACTCAGACATCAGTTTTGAGCTTCCGTAGGGGTTGATAGGTTTTGTGGGTGTATCTTCAGTGGCAACACCGCCTTCCAGATTCCCATAAACAGCTGCGGTGGAGGAAAAAATAAAGTGCTTCACTCCTGCGTTTTGACAACACTCGAGCAGGTTGCGGGTATTGGCGGTATTGTTTTGATAATATTTAAGTGGATTCTCAACTGACTCTGGCACAATGGTGTGGGCGGCAAAGTGCAGTACGCTTTCAACCTGGTATTTTTTCAAAATCTCGCTTACCAGGGCCTGATCGCCGGTATTACCTTCGATCAGCTCGCCGTAGAGCACGGCTTCTGGAACACCGCTTGAGATATCATCGAGAATGACTAGGTTTTCACCGCGTTCGCCTAGCTGTCTGACAACATGACTACCGATATATCCCGCTCCACCAGTGACGAGTATGCTATTTACAGCCATTAACAGCTCCTTGAGGTTGTTGTTGTCAGTAGAAAATGATTGTTTGAGGCTTCTGGTTAATTGTCTGTCGAATTAACCAGAGGTTTTCAAGCTATCCAAGTTGAATTTTTAAGTTGCCATTTTATCTTATGAAAGCAATGAATGCAGTCATACCTTTAAGAGTGAGACTTTGTTCAAATTGCGTGCATAGGTTAAATGAGAACATTGTATAGTAATACAAGCAATGCCCCACCGAAAAGGCGTACTTAATGTGCAGCGGTCCGCAAGGTTTTGGCAAATAGGCATGTAATCTAATACGACTAAGCTTGCATCAACTAAAGCCAGTGCCTTGATCATGGTATAGAATACGTAAAATAAGTAAAGTAATGAACCAGTTGTTAAGAAAAGGTGAAGAAGTCAGGTGGAAGAATTACTGCACAGTGCCCCGCTAAATCCCGATGAACAGAAAGCCGTATATGCCAATCATAAAAGCTTGTCTTATTCTTTTGCCCGGCGCCATGGCGTACTGATTGATTGGGCCTACCCTAAGCAAGGCAATGTTAACCAAGACCATGCTGCATTAAGAGACTACTCTGGTGGTGTGCCTGTATTGCTTAAACCTGGTGTGAGTCTCGAAATCATGGCCGAAGTGCGGCGATTTTTGGGTCAGCCGGTTGATTTTGTTCGCGTCGAGAACAGCGAATTTGAGCGCAGGCTAACCGAAATCTATCAAAGCCATTCCAGTGAAGCCATGCAAATGGTTGAAGGTATGGGTGATGAGTTGGATTTGGCCAGCTTGGCTGAAGCCTTACCTGAAACAGAAGATTTAATGGAGCAGGAAGATGATGCGCCGATTATTCGTCTGATTAACGCTTTATTAACCGAAGCGGTTAAAAAAAATGCCTCAGATATTCATATCGAAACCTTTGAACGCCGTTTAGTGGTACGGATGCGTATTGATGGTGTGCTAAGGGAAGTGGTCGAGCCGCGCCGAGAATTGGCGCCTTTGCTGATTTCGCGAATAAAAGTCATGTCGAAACTGGACATTGCCGAAAAGAGAGTGCCGCAAGATGGACGCATATCGCTAAAATTAGCCGGTCATGAAGTGGATGTGCGGGTTTCAACCATGCCTTCGAGCAACGGCGAACGAGTTGTTCTAAGGCTATTGGATAAACAAGCGGGCCGACTGGATTTGCGCCATCTTGGCATGTCTGATCGTGATTATCGATGCTTGAAAGATATTATTTATAAACCCCACGGTATTATTCTGGTCACCGGACCAACGGGTTCAGGAAAAACCACCACCCTCTACGCTGCCCTGACCCAGCTGAATGATAAAAGCCGTAATATTCTTACCGTAGAAGATCCCATTGAATACAAGCTGGACGGTATCGGCCAAACACAAGTGAATGCTAAGGCTGAAATGACTTTTGCCCGCGGCTTAAGGGCCATACTTCGACAAGACCCTGATGTGGTTATGGTCGGCGAAATTCGTGATTTGGAAACCGCTGCCATTGCGGTGCAAGCGAGTTTAACGGGGCACTTGGTATTATCCACTTTGCACACCAATACCGCCGTTGGTTCTGTTACCCGGCTTCATGATATGGGCATTGAGCCTTTTTTGTTGTCTTCAAGTTTATTGGGTGTGTTAGCGCAACGCCTGGTTCGGGTGTTATGTCAATCTTGCCGGGAACCTTATCAGGCGGATGAAAAAGAATGTGAATTATTTGGTTTTGATAAACAGAAGCCGCCGACACTGTATCACGCAAAAGGTTGCCAAGCCTGTATTCATTTGGGGTATCAGGGTCGAACCGGCATTTATGAACTTATTGTTATGGATGAAACCATGCGGCAGCTGATTCATAATGGTGCAGCTGAGCATGAATTAGAAAAACATGCCCGCGAAAGTGGTCCCGGTATCCGAACTGATGGCGCACGTAATATTCTCAACGGTATTACCACTGTTGAAGAAGTGCTGCGAGTGACCAGGGAGGGCTGATTATGCCGGCATTTGAATACAGCGCGCTGAATGAAAAAGGCCGTGAAAAAAAAGGTGTTTTGGAAGGCGATAGCCCACGTCAGATTCGCCAGAAACTGCGTGAAAAAAATTGGGTGCCTTTAACCGTAGAGCTTACTAAGCAAAAAGAAAAATCGATCTCCTCAATACGCATCTTTTCCGGTGGCGCTAAAATCAGCGCCAAAGACCTTTCCCTGATCACGCGTCAATTGGCCACACTCATACAGGCTGGACTTGCTGTTGAAGAAGCCGTTGGGGCAGTGGCTCGACAAACTGAAAAACAAAAAGTTAAAAGTATGCTTCTGGCGATACGCAGTCGCGTACTGGAAGGGCATAGCTTTGCCATTGCACTGGCGGAATACCCCCGGTCTTTTCCTGAGTTGTACCGGGCAACGGTCGCTGCTGGAGAGGAATCGGGGCATTTGGATAAAGTGTTGGAGCAATTGGCAGACTTTACTGAACGTCGACACGCAACTCAGCAAAAAGTCCAGCAAGCCCTGTTGTATCCGGTTATTTTGCTGATTTTTGCCATATTAATTGTCGCTGGGATGCTGGGTTTTATTGTGCCGAAGCTGGTTATGGCGTTTGAAAACTCCGGAGGAACCTTGCCTTTACTAACCCAGTGGTTGATTGCCGCCAGTGAGTTTACCAAAGCCTGGGGGGTTTATATTTTTATCCTTGCGATACTGAGCGTGTTTGCTTTTCGATATTCACTGAAATTGGAAAAAAACCGTTTCAGGTTTCATCGCTTTGTAATGAAAGTTCCTTTGTATAATAAAATTGTTATTGGTGGAGATACCTCACGCTTTGCCAGTACTCTTAGCATATTAGCATCCAGCGGTGTACCTTTGGTTGAAGCTTTGAAAATTGCAGCCCAGGTGATGGCGAATTTATGTATAAAAGAAGCAGTTAGGGATGTAACCACTAAAATGCGCGAAGGTAGCAGCTTGAACAGGGCGCTTGAACCTTGCGGTTACTTCTCCCCAATGATGATTCAGATGATTGCCAGCGGTGAAGCCAGTGGTGAACTCGAAACCATGCTCGATAGGGTAGCGCTAAGCCAGGAAAGGGATCTTGAATCGCTGGTGAGTACCATTGTAAGCCTGTTTGAGCCACTGATTCTGGTTATTATGGGCGTGATGGTATTACTTATGGTGTTGGCTATTATGCTGCCCATTGTGAGTATGAATGATTTAGTCAGTTAAGCTAAGAAAAGACAGGCTCCATTTACATTTTAATTACCATTTACATTTTAATTAATAGAGGAAACATAATGTTTGGAAAATTTTTTTTGCAGCCCTTTGAGCATGAATTTAAAAAAACCTTTACCAATAGAAAAGCCAGGGCTGATAAAAATGCTAATAAATACACTGGCTTTACTCTTTTGGAGCTGCTGGTGGTTTTAGTTATTTTAGGCGTGCTTGCTGCTGCTATTGCGCCAAGATTTTTAGGCCGTGATGAGGCCGCCAGGGTTACCGTGGCACAAGCCAACCTGCGCAACATTGCAAATATTCTGGAAACTTACCGCCTGGATAATCAGCAGTATCCAACTACAGATCAGGGACTTGAAGCTCTGGTTAATAAACCTGAAGGGGCTAAAAACTGGAATAGCGCGGGTTATCTGCAAAAAATACCCAAAGATCCCTGGGGAAACGATTATCTGTATTTAAGCCCCGGCGCTAACGGTCCCTATGACTTGCTGTCATTAGGCGCCGATGGGGTTGAGGGTGGCTCTGATTATGCCGCCGATATTTCTGCAGAAGATCTTTAATTGGAGACGGTATAATACGTTTACTTGCAGATAGTATATTCTATCGAGATTTTTAACGGAATTTTATCGGGGCTATGGTGCTAAAGCTGTCTGTTCAAAAACGCCAAGCTGTATCGGCTGCAAAAGGTTTTACCCTGGTGGAGTTGTTACTGGTTTTAGCCATTATAGCGATTACGGCTGCATCGGCAGTCGTGTATTTAATACCCGATAGTTTGCAACACGAACTGGAGCGCGAGGCAAACCGCTTATTTCAGGTGTTAAGGCTGCTTGAAGACGAGGCCGTTATGCAAAGTGCAGAATACGGTGTTGAAGTATTCGACGATGGGTATCGTTTTTTGAAATTTGATTATGAAAGCGCCAGCTGGTCGGTGCTTAACGATCAGCGTATTTACCGACCTTATCGCTTAAAAGAAGGCTTGTTTATGGTGCTTGAAAGCCAGGCTATAGATCAAACCTTAGCCAATCGAAAAACAACAGACAATAGCAGCGAAAATGCTGAGGCCACATCACAAACAGGGCTTGATGGAAGTACGAGTGTCGATGAAAGTGATAGTGAAATAAAAGCGCCGCCGATTTGGGTTTTATCCAGTGGTGAGCTGACTGAATTTAAAATTGAAATATATAAACAAGGCAGCCAGGATGATCCTTATATTATCTTGGGTTACGAAACCGGTGAGCTGGAATTAAAAACACCCCATGACGATTAAATTTGATTCTGCTCTTGAAGTTAGTGGGCTGTCTGGGCTTAAACCTGCCTCCCAAAAAAACACTAAGCAAATATTTAAGCTCAGGGGCTTTACTTTGCTGGAAGTTATGATCGCTTTGGCCATTGCTGGTATTGTTACGGCGGGCATGTACAATATCCAATCATCGCAAGTGAATCAATTACGCAATTTAGAAAATAAAACCCTGGCTCATTGGGTGGCCATGAACAAGCTGGTGGAGTTTCAGTATTTCGAAGCAATACCCGCGCAAGGAGAGAAGTACAGCGACGCTAAAATGGCCGGGCTCGACTGGCAAATAGTTAGCACTATAACAAAAACTGATTTTGACCAGGTAAAGCAGGTAGAAATTGCGGTGGGATTAAAACCTGAGAAGTTTGACAGCTTGGAAAACTTTTCAAGCCTGGCAAGAATCACCAGTTTAATCGGTGAGCCGTTATTAAAGCAGTGAGTAATCAGGTGGGCAAAAGTATTGAAACTATTTTTATAAGTAAAATAATACGTCGCGTTGCGGGTTTCACCTTGTTGGAGTTAATGCTTGCCCTGGGTATTTTTGCAGCCTTGGCTATTCTCACCACGGTAACTTTGTCGTCGGTACTCACTACGGGTGAAGTCACGGGTCTGAAATCGACACATTTAGCAGCCATGCAACGGGCACAGTTATTTTTACGGCGTGATATTGAACAGCTTGTGCCGCGCTCCATAAGGGATGAATTCGATACCCGGCAACCAGCTTTAAAGGGTAATGCCGCAGGAGCAGAATTCACCCGTGCAGGATGGAGGAATCCGCTGCCAACTAAACACATTCGCAGTGAATTGCAGCGTGTCAGTTACTTTATGGAAGAGGGTAAGCTGATTCGACGTTACTGGCATGTGCTCGATCGCGCCCAGGATTCCGAACCCGTTGATACAACCATGCTCGCTGATATAGACGATTTTGTTCTGCGTTATTTCGACCCCCTCGACAAACAGTGGACCAATGAATGGCCGCCCCTGGATCCAGACCGGCAGCAGGATTTGCCCGCGGTGATTGAGGTTACTATAAATAGCAAGCCCTTTGGTGAAATAAAGCGTTTAATGGCTTTGGTCGGTGCCAATGAGTAAGCTTAAAGTGCACTTGTTGCTGAGAAACGGGCAGGATCATCAATCCGGGCTGGCTTTAATCATGGTTTTGTTGATTGTGGTTATGGCCGGTGTGATTGCATTGGACATGGTGTCCCGCGCCCAGCTGGATGTGCGCCGAACTGGAAATATGCTGTCTTTAGATCAAGGTATTGCCTACGCTACCGGTGCCGAACCTTTTGTTGCGGCTGTATTAGAAAAAGCCTTTGCCGACAGTGATGATTGGCTAACCCTGCCAAAACAGACCTTGCCGGATTTTGTTATTCCTGGTGGGGTGCTGTCTATCACCATAGAAGATTTACAAGCCAACTATAATATTAATGCCCTTAGCCAGGGTGCTGGCTCGGGAAATGCTGCGCCCGGGAATTTAGCAAGTTCATTTGAATTGTTGCTCAATGCCCTTGATCTAGGCAGTGATGCTGATATCAAAGTTATAGCGGAGTCTGTGTTAGACTGGCTCGATAAAGACCTGATGCCAACGGGCGTAGGTGGCGTGGAGGATGACTTTTATTTACTCAGAGAAATACCATACCGAACGGGTAATACGCTGCTGCAGGACATCACTGAGCTGCGTTTAATAAAAGGTATTGATAATAATACTTATTCCGCTCTTGAGCCTTTTGTCAGTGTTTTGCCTGTTGATGCCAAAATTAATTTGAATACTGCCCCCGTGGCAGTAATCAGAACACTGGCAGCAAATATAAGTGTTGATGATGCCCAAGAGGTAGTGAGCTTAAGGGAAGATTCACCTTTGGATGTTTTGCCTGAGGTATTAGCAGACAAAGGCGTGGGTGGCAATCAAGTAGTCTTTCGCAGCCAGTATTTTAGAATCACCACCCAGGCTATTATCAATGAGCGGCGGAGTTACCTGCAGAGTATTTTATTTTTGCCCATTGCTGCAGCAAGCAACCAGGAGGGGAATGCTGTGAATAATAACTTGAAACCAAGGGTGTTGAGCCGAAACCAAAGCTATCGTTATATTGCCAACGCTAATACCAGTATCGATACCGATACGACGAGTCAATGAGTACAAAAGCTAAACCAGATAATTTGCCGGATAGTTTACCCCGTGACTGATACCTTAATTATATATTTACCCGAACTTCATCCCGATCAGGCACATTTAAATGCTGGCGAGAATATAGAAGCTGCTATTGATGCTCTAAATGATGATCAGCCAAGAGATAATGCCTCGCTTGCTTCACGGCATCTGGTGGAATGGGCTTTGCTGGATATGGGGCAAAAAAGAATTCGGGTAACGGGCCATGCCGAGTTGACGGATCTCTTGCCCCAGATTACTGGAACATACCCTGAAAGCACCGTAACCAACATTATCGCACTGATTCCCGGTTCCCAGGTGTTGTTAAAAGAAGTACCCATGCCAAGCAAGCAGTCAAAACATATCGCTAAAGCTATTCCTTATATGCTGGAAGATGTTCTTGCCAACGACATCGAAGAGAATTTTTATGCCATAGGGAAAGCTAGTATCGCTAACGCTGATGGTGAGAATAAGGTGCCCGTAGCGGTTATTGAAAAGTGCTTGATGGATTATTGGCTGATGCAACTGAATAAACACGGCATTGCTGTGGATATTATTACCACCGATCTGTTGCTTGTGCCTTATGAGGAATCAACGTGGACGCTTTTACTGGGTCAACCTTCTGCCTGGATACGTACAGCGTTTAATAAGGGTATAGTGATAAATCAGGCAGCGTTGGGAGCCCTTCTTGAGACCACAATGCAGGCGGCAGGCAAAGAGTCCCAGCATATGGAACTCAAAATTATTGAGACTCAAAATAATACAAATCAAAGCAATGAAAGTCAGCTGAACGAAAATTTTAGCGCTGAGAGTAGCGAGCAGGCTTATCAAACTGGTAATTACAAGGCCTTTGATTTTGACAGCTGGCAAGCACAACTGCAAGAAAACAGTCTTTCGACAACATATCAATGCGTAGAATATTCGGTGTTTGAAACATTTTGTCTCAATTACCTTGCTAACTCAGGCCAGCCGCTGATTAATTTTTGTCAAGGTCAGTACCGGCGGCATTCTTCAGGGCTGTCGTTTAATTTTAATTGGAAACCCCCGGCTGTCTTGCTGGCTCTGCTATTGGTAATCCAGATAAGTGGTGCTGTTTATCAAAAAATATATTACCAATCCAAAGCTGATGCTTTCAAACAGGCATCTATCCAATTGTATCGTGATTATTTCCCAGAAAGTAAACGAATTGTTAATGTCAAAGTGCAAACCAAAACCAATTTACAGAAAATGTCCGCAGGTTCAGGCAATAATGATTTTATGCGTCTGGTATACGATATTGGTGAAGGCTTAAGGCAAATACAAGAGAAAAACAGTGCCACAATTAGCCTGGCGCGAATGAGTTTTGATAATAAACTCGGTGATCTGCGCGTTGACTTGCTTGCAAAAGATTTTTTTGAGCTTGAAAAATATAAACAAGCTTTGATAGATGCTGGCCTGACTGTGGATATCAGCTCTGCGGTTGCCGGAGAGCAGGGTGTACAGGCGCGAATAAAAGTTATTTCCAGCTCTGAAAATAGAGGGCAAGAATAATGAAATTGAATTTTTTATCTGCTGCTTTTGCACCGCTTGAATCTGCCTTACAGCCTTACATAGATAAAATCAGCGAAACCTTTGCCAGGCTAAGTAAGAGGGATCAAGCCGCAGCAGTTATTCTGGTGGTTTTTTTAAGCGCGTTTATGCTTTATTCATTGTTATGGGCGCCATTAAATGCCAGTGTTGAAAAAGCTAAAAAACAATACCAGGCTGAACAATCTTTATTGGCCTGGATGAAGGCCCAGGAAAGTAATGTCCTTGCTGCAAGGGAAAGCGGTAATAAGCCCCTGGTCAGTGCTAACGTTTCACTGCTCACGCTGGTAAACGATGAGGCCAGGCGTTCTGCTCTGGCCTTGAAGCGTTACGAGCCTGATGGTGATAATAAACTCAGGGTTTGGTTGGAAGATGTACCTTTTGACGTGGCGATTATCTGGATGAACACACTGGTTATTGATAAAGGCTTAAATATCAGTAGTGCTACTGTGGATGCTGAACAAGGTAGAGGTGGGCAGTCTAAAAGTGGTTACGTGAATGTGAAGGTTGTGTTTGAAAAATAGTTCTTGGCTTAACAGTATGTAAATAGGGAGTTTGAACATTAACTAAAAAAACAGCGAACATGGGTTATTTTTAATAAACTATGACTGCTGCTTTAAAAAGAAAATTGAAATTAATTAATCAAAAACCTGATGCCAGCACTGACGCTGTTTAGGCTGAACTCATCTTTGTCTAGATAGGTCGTGACATCGGCATAAATGGCCAGGTTATCCAGTAAATCAATCGTGGCACCAGCGCCATATGAAAGACCTTCTTCATCAAAAGTCATGTCACTAAATTGAAGCTCAAACTCCGCAACTGAATAACCACCGTTGAGATAAACTGAGACCGGCCCGACTGGCAGATGCAGATTAGCAAGAATGCTTCCGATAAATTTAGGATTTAAACTTACGCCCCCATCGCCGTCTCCATGACCGGGAAAAACAATACGGGTCTCAAGGCCAAAATAATTGCTGAGTTTGCTGCCAAGGGTAAAGCGAAAGCCGTCCATGTCAAATTCAAGATTGTTACCAGAAGAATTGTCTGCTTCCAGAGTGTACATGCTTTGCCCAATGCCCCAGAAGGGTTCTTCAACTCCATGTGCCCCAGTCATCAGTGTTAGTAAAAGGCTAAACAAGCCTGCTTTGGCGATTAATTTTTTCATGGTACTCCTGATGTTGTATCTGAATTTTATCTAAGTGCGCTATAATCTGGTTTATTGAATCTGGCCTTTTCTAAACCTTTTCTACCTGGCGTTTCCTTAGTCGTTTAAAATAGCAGTTTGAATTTTATTATTGCGCCTTAAATTTAACTACTTAGGGCAGTATCCTGTTGTTCTATATTAAGTTTATATCTAAGTGATGGGCCTGTTGTCCAGTTGTAAGACTACTATTATGTTCAATATAGGAACTGTTAAACATTTTTTCCACTGTTGATGGGTACAAATGCCCAGTTTTCCAGTTTGATTGAATCTCTTATAAGCCTGGGTTAAGCTCTCAGGGCATAAAATTAAACGCTTAATATACTTATTAGTTAAGCTCATGGCCGTTTAAAATGCGAGCAAGCATGGAAAACACAATAATAAAAAAATTTCAAACATCCTTAGGTACGCTGGCCTATTTTGATATCGGTGAGGGGCCAGCGGTTGTGCTGTTTCACGGCTTTCCTGATACACCGCTGACCTTCTCTCATCTTGTGCCGGTACTGAATGCGGCGGGTTACCGTTGTATTGTTCCTTTTATGCCAGGTTATGGCGAATCTTGTTTACCCCGCAAAGCCGATGGCCCGTTTAAAGTCACTGATGCTTCTATGCTTGGCATAGGTAAAATGATCGATGAATTTTTGACCAGCCTTGTGCCGGGGGAAGCTATAAAGCTTATTGGCCATGACTGGGGCTCTTTGCTTGCTCAAATGCTTATTGCCCTGAACGATGAGAGCCCGCAGGCAGTCTATCAAATTGATCAAGCAGTGCTTTATGCCGTGCCACCCATGGGTTCCTTTTATCGCAATCTTAGTCTTAAGCAAATGTTTCGATCCCGATACATGATGTATTTTCAGGGTTTGGGGGTTGCAAAGACGATCAGAAAGGCCAAGCTTGCTTACATTAAAACCTTGTGGCAACGCTGGTCGCCCTGGACTGCCGAAGAGTTAGAACAACAAATTCAATTAAAACGAAGCCTGCAAACCTTAGCAGAGGGGCGCTGCCTTGAAAACGGCATGGCTTATTACCGGCATTTGCTTAATCCATTTTATATGTTGCGTGGCAGTTCAATTATTCGGCAGCACCAATTACTACTTAAAAAGAGATCATGCCCCTGCTTATTACTGGTTGGTGCAAGCGATGAATGTATTGGAGCCGAGATGTTTGCAGGTAGTGAAGCCTGCTACCCCCATCCTGATACTCAGCTGATGGTGCTGGAAAACCTTGGCCACTTTGCTCATCTTGAAAATCCTGGAAAAGTAAATCTTATCATTACAGATTTTTTGCAGGCTATTGAGCAAAAAAATCACCAAGCTGGCGTATCGGCTTAAGGCATTAACGACGTTAAAAAAACCAAGCACATTTCGAAATATAATTTGAGAGCTTTTATGCAGCTGGAAGGGAAAAGAATTTTGATTACCGGTGCGTCCACCGGCATGGGTTACGCAATTGCCAGAGCGCTGGGTGAAAAAGGCTGTTATGTAGCACTTTTGGCCCGCAGTGAAGATAAGTTAAGAACCTTGGCCAAGGAAATTCAAAATGACGGCGGGCAGGCTATCGTGCTACCTGTTGATATTCAGGATTCAGCAGCAGTAAAACAAGCTGTGCAGAAGGCTTCTCGTGATATGGGTGGTTTGGATGTCCTTATTGCCAATGCCGGTGTTGGCATTTTGAAGCCGGCCCACAAAATTGCGCTTCATCATGTTGATAAAATGGTCGATGTGAATTTAAAAGGCGCTATGTACGCTTTACTGGCAGGGCTGGAGATTATGCTTGAGCAGGGTGGCGGACAATTGGTGGGTGTCTCCAGTCTGGCATCGTATCGGGGCTTGCCACAAAGCTCAGTATACTCTGCAACCAAAGCTGCCTTAAGTAGTTTTCTTGAGTCGCTGCGGGTAGAATACGCCAACAAAAATATCAGGGTCACCACGATCTGTCCGGGTTACATTAAAACACCGATGACCGAGGGCGTAAAAATGGCGATGCCAATGGTGCTGGAAGCTGATGTTGCGGCAGCGATGATTATCAAGGCTATCGAAAAAGAAAAGAAAGTTTATGGCTTTCCCTGGCCGATGCACTGGGGAGTGAAATTACTTAGGGCATTGCCCAATGGCCTTTATGATGTGCTGGCCCGATTAGCATTTTAGAGCAGTACTAATGGGCAGAGTCGTTAATTATAGGCGCACTTGAACTTCAGTATATTATTTCAGGAGATAACTATGTTCGGCCTGTCACCAAGAAAAGCAGTTTGCACAATAGCTGGTGTTACTATAAGTGCTGCTCTATCAGGCTTTAACTTTGCAGCTGAGGGTGAAAACAGTTGGGAAGGTGGTGCTGAGCTGGGGTTTGTATCTACAGCAGGTAATTCCAAAACCAAAACTGTAAACGCAAAACTGGATATTAAGAAAAGCTGGAGTGCCTGGGCTGATAATTACAAAATTGATGCTTTAAATTCAAAGCAGGATGGTATTAGAAGCTCTGAAAAATACAGCACCTATAACAAGCTGCAATATAACTTTAATCAAAACGATTATACCTTCTGGGATGTGGATTACGAAAAAGATCGCTTCAGCGGTTTTGAAAACCAAACCGGTACGAGCATCGGTTATGGCCGTAAATTAATTCATAATGATATTCACAATTGGGATATTGAAATTGGTCCTGGTTACCGCGCCAGTAAACTTGAAAATGGCGACAAGCAGGAAGAAGCGGTGGTAAAACTTGCTACACACTATGAATGGAAAATTTCCGATAGTGCCAAGTTTAATCAGCTGGTCAGTCATGAAGAAGGCGACGATAACAGCATTTCGCGCTCCGAATCGTCATTAAGCACACAAATTGCTGGCCAATTGGCGATGAAAGTTTCCTATAAAGTGAAGTATGTGGATGTAGTGCCGCTAGGTTTTGAACGTACCGACACTGAAACAGCGGTAACGCTTGTTTATGCTATCAAATAGTTTCTACTGTTCAAGGTTTTGATTTGCTTGCGAGTCAATCAGTATTAACATTTTCTGCCGCAGGCACATCAACAATACGGCTTGATGATTTCAATCACGGTATCAATATCACCTTTGATGTTGATGACACCGGAGCTATTACCGGTGCTTTACCTTAACACTGAGCTTGCATTGTAGCTTTATGGTGGGCCGCTATAGTTTTTGCTGCAAACAATTAATCAGACATTTTGCCGCATTGGATAAAGACCTTTTAGGGTGGTAAACACAGCCCAGGTTTCTTTCCAGGGCTAGATTGCGAAGTTTTAAAGTTTTAATTGATTTATCTACCATGGTTCTTGGCAAGATACTCCAGCCCAAGCCCACCTCAACCATCATTTTTAAGGTTTCCAGATAATTGGTTGATACCACTGTATCAATTTCCAGTTGCCGTGCTTTAAACAATTCTTCAGCAATTTGTCGGGTAAAAGTATTGGCGCTGGGTAATACCGCAGGGTATTTCACCAGCTCTGCCAGCGATAAGTTCTTTTTCTTTGTTAAGGGATGATTCGGGGCAATAACAAAATCCAGTGGGTCTGGCCAAATGGTAAAACTTTGCAGTTCTCCTTCAGCCTTGGGTGGGAGAGTGACAATACCCAGTTCAAGTTCGCCCTGCAAAACCTTGTCGTAAGCCTGTTCAGAATCGATAAATTTAAGATTAAGCTTAACCTGTGGGTAGGCGCTGGTATATTTTTTTAAATAGGGCGGCAAGCGGTGCAAGCCAATATGGTGGCTGGTGCCGGTATTTAAAATGCCGCTTACTTCCGTGTTTAAATTCGACATCGCCCTGCGGGCATCTTCCATTTCCAGTAAAATATTTCTGGCTCTGGGTAGCAGGGCTTCACCGGGTTCGGTAAGCGTTGTGTGGCGACCAATACGGTCAAATAACTTGCTACCCAGCTGCTCTTCCAAGGTTGAAATGCGCTTGCTCACCGCAGGTTGTGTCAGGTGGAGTTGCTCTGCGGCTAAAGAAAACGATGCCTGTTCTGCTACGGCTATAAACGCCAATAATGAATGTTGATCCATGAGTTTTTAGCGCACTGTTTTGTTAAGAATTGGAAAAGTTGTTTCCAGTCGATAGAAAGTGGTCTAAGTTTATACTTTTAGGGACACTTATCTTCTATTCCTAATAAGAATAGAATCTATAAAAATTATAGATTTGTGTTATTCAATATGCAAGCTTAATATACCTACCCAGTAGGTGAAATCTCGATAATTTTAGATGGAGACAAAAAATGGCCGGTAAAACCTTATATGACAAGCTCTGGGAAGATCATTTGGTTAAAGAGCGTGAAGACGGCACTGCGCTTATCTATATAGATCGTCATTTACTTCATGAGGTCACCTCGCCGCAGGCCTTTGAGGGTTTACGCCTGGCGAACCGCAAACCCTGGAGAATTGACGCAAACCTTGCGACCCCCGACCACAATGTGCCGACAACAGGCCAGGCGGCTGGCATTGAAGGCATTGAAGATCCGGTATCTCGTATTCAGGTACAAACCCTGAATGACAATTGCGCTGATTTTGGCATTTTGGAATTTCCCATGAACGATGTGCGTCAGGGCATTGTGCATGTCATTGGCCCGGAACAAGGGGCGACGCTTCCAGGTATGACCATTGTTTGTGGTGACTCCCATACGGCAACCCACGGTGCTTTTGGCGCTCTGGCCCATGGCATTGGCACCTCTGAAGTGGAGCATGTATTGGCTACACAATGTCTGATACAACGTAAAATGAAAAACATGCTGGTTAATATCGAGGGTGAGTTAAACAAGGCTGTGTCAGCAAAAGATCTTATTTTGGCGGTTATTGCAAAAATTGGTACGGCCGGCGGTAATGGTCATGCCATTGAGTTCGCCGGGTCAGCTATCCGTGGCTTGAGCATGGAAGGCCGAATGACCGTATGCAATATGGCCATTGAAGCCGGTGCCAGAGCAGGTATGATTGCCGTTGATGAAACGACGGTCGAATTTGTCAAAGGTCGGCCTTATGCCCCGAAAGGGCAGCAGTGGGACGATGCAGTTGCCAGCTGGCAGTATTGGCGCAGTGATAAAGATGCGGTGTTTGACAGCATTGTTGAAATTGATGCCGCGAGCATAAAACCCCAGGTCAGCTGGGGAACGTCACCGGAAATGGTTGTGGCGGTGGATGAATTTATTCCAAATCCAGAATTTGAAACCGATGCCGTTAAAAAACAGGGTATGGAGCGTGCCTACGAATACATGGGCTACCAGCCAGGGATGAAAATTACGGATATCAAACTAGATCGGGTATTTATTGGTTCCTGTACTAATTCGCGCATTGAAGATTTACGCATAGCCGCGAAAGTGGTGCAAGGCCGTAAAGTGGCGAGTACTATTAAACAGGCTCTGGTTGTACCTGGTTCGGGCCTGATTAAACAGCAGGCCGAAGCGGAAGGGCTGGATAAAATTTTCACCGCAGCCGGGCTTGAATGGCGTGAGCCGGGTTGTTCCATGTGTCTGGCTATGAATGCTGATCGTTTGGGTGCCGGTGAGCATTGTGCATCCACTTCCAATCGTAACTTTGAAGGCAGGCAAGGGCACGGTGGACGTACGCACCTGGTAAGCCCGGCTATGGCTGCTGCGGCGGCCATAGCCGGCCACTTTGTAGATGTCAGCAACCAATTGTAACTATTCATTAAATTATCCTTAGATTTGCTAAATTAAAAGAGAGGCAGCGTTCGTGGAAAAATTTACCTCAGTAAATGGCCTGGTAGCCCCCTTGGATCGAGCCAACGTGGATACCGACCAAATTATTCCAAAACAATTTTTGAAATCTATTAAACGCACTGGTTTTGGCCCTAATTTATTTGATGAGTGGCGATATCTTGATGAAGGGCAGCCCGGACAGGATTGCAGTCAGCGCCCCTTGAATAGTGATTTTGTACTCAACCAGCCACGTTACCAAGGTGCTGAAATTTTACTGACACGACAAAACTTTGGCTGTGGCTCCAGTCGTGAGCATGCCCCCTGGGCTTTGTTGGATTACGGCTTTAGGTGTATTATTGCTTCAAGCTATGCGGACATTTTTTTCAATAATTGTTTTAAAAATGGTATTCTGCCGATTCTTATAGACGAAGAAAAAATTGAGCAATTATTTACTGAAGTTGAAGTTCAGGAAGGTTATCGTTTAAAGATTGATTTGCAGCAGCAAACCGTAACAACGCCTTCAGGAGAGCTTATAAACTTTGCTGTTGATGCCTTCAGGAAGCACTGTTTGCTTGCCGGCCTTGATGATATTGGCATTACTTTGCAGGATGAGGAAGCCATTCAAGTCTTTGAAGCGCGCAGAAAAAAACAACAGCCCTGGTTGTTTGATAGTTTAAAATAAGTTTAGTTTTTGTAGGTGAAAAGTTGAAGACAAATATGGCAAAAAAAATCTTAATTTTACCCGGTGATGGTATTGGCCCGGAAATTGTTTCTGAAGCCGTCAAGGTTCTTGAAACCGTCAAGCAACAGAATGGCTTAAATCTTCAGCTTGAAGAAGCGCTGATTGGCGGTGCCGCCATTGATGCAAGCGGTACCCCTTTACCTGAAGAAACCCTTGTTAAAGCCAAAGCTGCGGATGCGATTTTATTAGGCGCTGTTGGTGGACCTAAATGGGAAGCTTTGGAGATGGCAATACGACCCGAGAAAGGTTTACTCGGGATTCGTTCATCACTGGGATTGTTTGCTAACTTGCGCCCAGCGATTCTTTACCCACAGCTAGTAGCCGCGTCGAGTTTAAAACCTGAAGTGGTGTCCGGGCTTGATATTCTTATTGTGCGAGAACTTACCGGTGGTATTTATTTTGGCAAACCTCGGGGGATTCGCACTTTAGAAAATGGCGAGCGTGAAGGTTATAATACCTATGTATATTCCGAATCTGAAATACGCCGCATTGGCAAGCTTGCATTTGATTTAGCTGAAAAGCGCAATCATAAACTTTGTTCTGTGGACAAAGCCAATGTGCTGGAAGTAACCGAACTTTGGCGTGAAATTATGGATGATGTTGCCAAGGATTACCCTGATGTCGAACTCAGTCATATGTATGTGGATAATGCTGCGATGCAACTGGTGAGAGCGCCAAAACAATTTGATGTGATTGTAACCGGTAATATGTTCGGTGATATTTTATCAGATGCTGCGGCGATGCTAACCGGTTCAATTGGCATGCTGCCTTCAGCTTCACTGGATGTGCAGGGTAAAGGTATGTACGAACCCTGCCATGGTTCGGCTCCGGATATTGCCGGCCAGGGTACGGCCAACCCACTGGCAACTATTCTATCTGTTGCGATGATGCTACGCTATACATTTGCCAATGCAGAAGTGGCAGATCAAATAGAGAATGCCGTTAGTCAAGTGCTTGATCAAGGCTATCGTACTACAGATATTTTTACCGAAGGCTGTGAAAAAGTATCAACCAGGGACATGGGGCAGGCCGTTGTTGACGCCTTGCAGCGTAGCTTGGGATGAAGAGTTTAATACAATTTAATAAATTCAACTGATAAACAACACAGAAGTAAACAGGAAAAGCAATGAGTAAAACCTATGATGTAGCTGTAGTTGGTGCAACCGGTGTGGTTGGCGAGACCCTGATATCTATATTGGAAGAAAGAGAATTTCCAGTAGGTAAACTATACCCTTTAGCGAGTAGTCGATCAGCTGGAAAAACCATTATGTTTAAAGGTCAGTCAATCAAAATTCAGGACCTGGCTGATTTTGATTTTTCCCAGGCTGACATTGGTTTGTTTTCTGCTGGTGGTAGTATTTCTGCCGAATTTGCGCCTAAGGCTGCTGATGCTGGTTGCGTAGTCATCGACAACACTTCACACTTTCGCTATGACGACGACATACCTTTGGTGGTGCCGGAGGTGAACGAGGCTGCCATTGCACAATATGTTAAGCGTAATATTATTGCTAACCCTAATTGTTCAACCATACAAATGCTGGTAGCACTCAAGCCCATCCACGATGTGGCGCGTATCAAGCGCATTAATGTGGCTACTTACCAGGCAGTGTCAGGTACAGGTAAAGAAGCTGTGGAAGAACTGGCTAAGCAGTCTGTTCTGCTTATGAGTGGTAAGCCCGTTGAATGTAATGTGTATCCAAAACAAATTGCTTTTAACGTTTTGCCGCATATTGATGCTTTTCAGGACAATGGATACACCAAGGAAGAGATGAAAATGGTCTGGGAAACCCAGAAAATTTTTGCCGATGACACGATTGAAGTCAATCCTACATGCGTGCGAGTGCCGGTTTTTTACAGCCACTCTGAAGCTGTTCATATAGAAACTGAGAAAAAAATCACCACAGAGCAGGCCAGGAAGTTATTATCGGAAGCCCCCGGTGTGGTATTGATGGATGGCAGAAAAGATGGCGCTTACCCCACCGCAATACCAGATTCTGCCGGAAAAGATCCGGTTTTTGTCGGTCGAATTCGGGATGATATTTCCCACCCAAGGGGTCTAAATATGTGGATTGTGTCTGATAATGTGCGAAAAGGTGCCGCTTTAAACAGTATTCAGATAGCCGAGGCGTTGATAAAAAAGTATTTGTAATTGATACTTTAGTGAATCATAGTAATATTTATTCTAGCTTTTACTTTGCAAACTAAGAATTAGAGCGATGATTCTGGCTGTGGCCTGAGCTGATAGTGGACGTGCCAGCGATTATGCAACAATGCTCTGTGACTTAGGCTTGTTAAATGATCTGAAGACTTATCCGATTAGGGAAGGCTGGTGACCGTGATAGGCAACAATAATATTAATGTTAAGAAGTAAAAGCTGAAACTGTACAATCCAGAATCAATACAGAAAAGGGTTTTATGATGGTTCGTAAGTTTACATCTGCTTTAATTGGGGCGGGGATGTTACTCCCTGGTTTTGCGGGTGCTTTAGGTCTGGGTGGGATAGAGTTAAATTCTGCACTTAATCAACCCATGGATGCAGAGATTAAGTTATCCAAGGTAGGCGACCTTCAGGAAGATGAAATTCGCATCAGACTTGCTGGTTATGACGAATTTGAAAGAGCCGGCGTGGAGCGCGTTTTTTTTCTTACGGGTTTAAAATTTGACGTTGATATCAAACCAGATGGCTCTGGAGTTATCCATGTAACCAGTAAAAAGCCCGTCAAAGAACCCTTCCTTAACTTTATTATTGAAATGCAGTGGCCGCAGGGGCGTTTGCTCCGTGAATACACCGTATTGATGGACCCCCCAATTTTTAATCAGCAGGCAGCAGGTATAATTGCAAGCCCACCGGTAAGTACGGTAGTGGCAACGGAAGAAGTTGTTGCGCCAAAAGCAGAGTCCAGTTTAGCAAGTTCCCCAGTGGAGCAAGAGGGAAACCTCGAAGAGGTTTTTTCAGAAACGCAAGCTGAAGATGTTGATACCCACTCAGATTTGGATGATCTGGCTTACGAGTCGGTTGATGAAGCGAATCTGTCAGATACAGCTGAGCAAGATTTTAAAGAGTCTCCTGAAGCTGCTGAGCCTGAACTCACTGAAAATGAACAGACTGATTTGACTGAAGAATATGACGAAGCTGAAGAAGAGCAGTTCGAGGCAACTGCTAGCGTGCCGCAAAAAACTCAGTTAAGTCCTTCAAACCCGCCCACTGACACCTATGGCCGGGTTTCTCGCTATGATAATCTCTGGCAAATATCCAAGAAGGTAAAACCCGCTAATGTCACTGTTCAGCAAACCATGTTGGCAATTAAAAAGTTAAACAGTGAAGCCTTCATTAATGACAATATTAATAATCTCAAGGAAGGTTCTATTTTACGTTTACCTGCTTTGAGCGAAATAGAGGAAATCGATGCCCGCTTGGCAGTGAGCATGGTTGCTGAGCAGAATCGACAATGGTTTGAAGAAAAAGGTGGCGATTTAAGTGCTATCCCCCTGGATACCGGCGCTTATGATCAGCTTCAAACTGTAGCTGAAAGCGATGGCGATGCACGCCTAAAACTTGTGGCTGCAAATGCAGATGCAGATGCAGATGCAGAAGGCGGCTCTCTTGGGGCTAGAGAAGGTGAGGCGGGCAGCAGCAGCCTGGCCAGAATGGAAGAAGCGCTTTTAGTCGCACAGGAAGACCTGGATAGAAGCCGGCTTGAAAATCAGGAGCTGTCTTCCCGGCTTTCTGATGTGGAGGAACAGATAAAAACCTCCAATGAAATTTTACAACTAAAAGATAGTCAGATTGCGGCACTACAGGCTAAGCTGCGTGAGCTGGAGGGGGCGGGCGCGGATATAACCGTCGATGACTCGATAGCTGCCAATGCCAGCGATGCCACTGGCGTTGACACTGATATTGAAGTTAGCCCAACCCAGGGTACTGACGAAGGTGCTGCTCCGGAAGAGCTTGCTAAAGGTGCTGCTCCGGAAGAGTCTGCTACAGGCGCTGCTTCGGAAGAACCTGCTGATGCAAATGTTGAATTTGTAGAGGCTATACTCGCCAAGGGCAAAGGGCTGATTGAAAATTTGAAAAACCTTGTTGCCAACCCCATGTACCTCCTTGCAGGTGGTGGCGGATTAGTATTGCTTGCGTCAGGCCTGTTCCTTTATCTGAGGAAATCCAAAACTGACGAGGAAGATTTCGATGCTGAAGATTTTGATGACGAGTTAGGTCATGCTTTTGATGAGGACGAAGATGCTGCTGGACTTGATGACCTGGAAGCATTTGATAATGAAGAAGGGGCGCAAGAAAGCTTCAACCAAAGTGATGAGGTTTTAGCAGATCGCACGATGGAAGCAGCAGAAACGGTTGAAGAATTTCAAGGAACTGCTGCCGACGCCATCGGTGAGGCGGATATCTACATAGCCTACGGCCGTTACAATCACGCGATGGATCTGTTGAAGCAGGCGCTCGCTAAGGAGCCTGGCAAACCTGAGCTAATGAAAAAGTTGCTTGAAGTGTATGGAGAGATGGGTGATACCGCTGCCTACGCTGCCCTGGAGGCTAAAATGGGCGGCCTGGATAAAGCGGACGAAGTGATGTCCTTAGAAAAAGAACCGGTACAGGCATTTGCAGAAGCCACAGATGATTCCAATGAGTTTGATTTTAGTATGGATTTTGACGGTGAGGATGAAAGCAGCGTTGAAGATATGCAGTCAAATATTGACGCCGTAGAAAATGAACTGGATGCGTCCTTAGACTTTGACTCTAATGAGGGCGGTGATGATGCTGATGCTTCTGAGTTTTTAATGACAGAGGAAAATGGCCTGGATTTGGACGATGACGCTTTTGCAGAAGACTTAAGTGGAGAACTTGAGGGCCTGGGCTTGGAAGACAATGTAACGTCTGCTGATGACACTGCGCAAGAGCTGGAATTTTCTCTTGATGATAAGCAAAGTGATGATGACCTTTCGTTGAGTTTTAATTTGGATGAAAGCTCTGAGTTGGAAGATATTACCTTTGACTCAAAGGCAATGGAAGCTTCCCTGGATTCAAGCGATGATGCGCTCGATATGGAATTAGATTCTGTTGTTGAGGAAGCTGAAGAGACTGACGCAATCCCGGATAATGTATCAAGCATTAGTCGTAACTCTGAAAGTGAGAATATAGATCTGGCCGATGATATTTCCAATCAGAGTGCAGAAATCGAAATGTTCTCTGAAGAGGGGCTTGCAACTGCCGACGACGATGATGATTTTGATTTTCTGAACGATACCGACGAAGCCGCCACTAAACTTGATCTTGCCCGCGCCTATATTGATATGGGGGATAAGGACGGTGCGCGAGACATACTGCAAGAAGTTCTTTCTGAAGGTGATGAAGCCCAGAAAAAGGATGCCAATGAGTTACTGCAACGAATAGCTTAAATTATGGCACAATTTAAACTGTTTAAAGCAGCTAACAAGCATCCATTTTGCTCTTTTTGGTATTCGAACTACCTTGAATGACAGTTGATTTGTTTAAAAACCGATCCTCCGTACTCATATTTTTAATAACCTTTATCTGATCAAAAGTGGCAGAAAACCTCGATGCTGCATCAGCTTAAATTTCTAGGCGGCACCTCGATACCTCAGCATGAGGCTATTAAATTGCATGACTTATTCAGAGGTTCCCCAGGTTGAATTCCTACAGGTAAGCGATATGCGTTTTGCGCTTGGCGTCGAATACGACGGCTCAGCATTTTGTGGCTGGCAAATTCAGGATAATGTACGTACCGTTCAGCAAGTTTTAGAGCAAGCCGTGAGTAAAGTGGTGGATGAAAAAATACGGCTAAAATGTGCGGGCAGAACTGATACCGGCGTTCATGGCATTGCACAAGTCGTGCATTTTGATACGTCGTCTATCCGGGATGAAAAGGCATTGATTTTTGGCAGTAATACCTTCATGGATGGCGATGTCTCGGTTGTTTGGGCCAAGCCCGTCAGCGAAGACTTTGATGCACGTTTCTCGGCGCAAAGCCGACGCTACCGATATATTATCTGCAATTCTGCCATTAGACCCGCGCTGTTAAGAAAGCATGTTTGCTGGAATTATCGCCCCCTTGATGTCGATAAAATGGCAGCGGCGGCCACTTATTTGCTCGGTAAACATGATTTTAGCTCTTATCGTGCCGCGGGTTGTCAGGCAAAAAGTGCGGTGAGAGACATTCAAGAGCTGGAGGTCAGCCGCAGCGGCGATGCCGTCTTTATCGATATTAAGGCCAATGCCTTTTTGCAACACATGGTACGTAATATAGCCGGGGTACTGATGAAAATTGGCGCCGGGGAGCGCGAGCCTGTATGGGCCAAAGAAGTCCTTGAATATCGCGACCGTACCAAGGCAGGGGTAACGGCATCACCTTATGGCTTGTACTTTGTCGGTGCCTACTACCCCGAAAGCTTTAACCTTCCGCAACCGGTACTCAGCAAGCATTTAATTCCCAGTATTCAGGCAGGGCAGTAATGGCTAATTTCGCATAAGGCGGGAAATTTTGTATGGATTTTGTTAATATTAGCCTGCGTTGAACCGTATAAACCCATATCGTAACCAGGACTTTCAGCTTATTTCCGGGCAGAGCTTCCTTATAGTTATTTAGTTGTAATGAGTGCGTTAAACATCGTTAAATCATCTTTTTCTGCTAATAAGACGTCATCACGGACAAGAACCCGGGTTAAAATCTGTGGAATCACCCGTGAGTGCGATGTCGAAGCGGTTTGTGAATCCGGTGCTGACGCTATTGGCTTTGTTTTCTATGAAAAAAGTCCCAGGGCCGTTGCCCTTGAGCAGGCAAAAAAACTTGCTCAGAAAGTATCTCCCTTTGTTACCCGGGTTGGTTTGTTTGTTAATGCCAATGAAAAACAAATTTTAGCTACCCTTGAAAAAGTAAACCTGGATGTATTGCAATTCCATGGTGATGAGCCCGAGCAGGATTGTATTAAATTCCATAAACCTTATATCAAAGCCATACGTATGGCTCCTGGTTTAGACCTCCTGACTGAAATGAACAACTATCCTTCAGCCAGTGGTTTTCTTCTTGATAGTTATAAAAAAGATGTCCCCGGGGGAACAGGCCAGGTATTCAACTGGCAAAGTATTCCGAAGAACATCGGGCAGACAATTGCCCAACCTATTATCCTTGCTGGTGGTTTAAACCCATCGAACGTTAGCGAAGCCATAATAACGGTTCGGCCCTATGCAGTTGACGTCAGCGGCGGTGTGGAAAGTGAACAAGGTATTAAAGACAAAACTTTAATCCAACGTCTTATAAATGAGGTATGCAATGTCAATTGAAGCGGGAAAACTTACCAATCTTCCTGATGAGCGTGGCCATTTTGGTCCTTATGGGGGTCGCTTTGTCTCAGAAACTTTGATGAGTGCATTACTCGACCTGGAGGCCCTGTACAAAAAACTTTCTCGGGATCCCGCCTTTCAACAGGACTTCGATAGAGACCTGGCCCACTATGTGGGCAGGCCTTCACCGCTGTATTTTGCAGAACGTTTAACAAAGCAAGCCGGTGGAGCACAAATTTTCCTCAAACGTGAAGACCTGAATCATACCGGCGCGCATAAAGTAAATAACACCATTGGTCAGGCTCTGCTGGCAAAACATATGGGTAAGCCACGGGTCATTGCTGAAACCGGTGCCGGTCAGCACGGGGTTGCTACTGCAACCGTGGCTGCCCGTCTAGGTTTGGAATGCCAGGTCTTTATGGGTGCTGAGGATATTCAGCGACAAAAGCTCAATGTCTACCGCATGAAATTGCTCGGTGCAGATGTGATTTCGGTTGAATCTGGCTCAAAAACCCTGAAGGATGCCATGAACGAAGCCATGCGCGACTGGGTTAGCAATGTTGATAACACCTACTACATTATTGGCACCGTTGCCGGCCCACACCCTTATCCAATGCTAGTCAGAGACTTTCAGTCAGTGATCGGGCGTGAAGCCAAAGCGCAATGCCTTGAGATGACTGGCAAGTTACCCGATGCCTTGGTGGCCTGTGTGGGGGGTGGATCAAATGCCATTGGCTTGTTTCATCCCTTTATAGCAGACACCAGCGTTAAAATGTACGGAGTAGAAGCGGCTGGCTTAGGCCTCGATACCGGGCAACATGCTGCGCCTTTAGCTGAAGGTAAGCCAGGCGTATTGCATGGCAATCGAACCTATTTAATGGAAGACGAAAATGGACAAATTATTCCTACCCATTCTGTTTCGGCGGGCCTGGATTACCCCGGGGTAGGGCCAGAGCATGCCTGGTTAAAAGACATTAAACGTGCAGAATATGTTGGCATTACCGACGAAGAAGCCTTGGCGGCTTTTAGAAATCTGACACTGATCGAGGGTATTTTGCCGGCGCTTGAAAGCAGTCATGCTGTGGCCTATGCGCAAAAGCTTGCGGCAAGGATGAATAAAGACCAGGTTATTATCGTCAACTTATCTGGGCGTGGAGATAAAGACATTCTCACTGTGGCTGGCATTGATGGCGTATCTTTTTAGTGGCCCGGTTAATAACAACGAAAAGTTTTAAATTCTAGCAGGAGATATTCATGGGCCGTATCCAGGCTTGTTTTGAGCATCTTAAGGGATCGGGGAAAAAAGCTCTGATTCCTTACATTGTTGCGGGCGACCCCAGCCTTGAAAAAACCGTTCAGCAGATGCACGCCTTGGTAAAGGCCGGAGCTGATATTATCGAATTGGGCGTGCCTTTCTCTGACCCTATGGCCGAAGGGCCGGTTATACAGCTTGCTCATGAGCGGGCACTGGACAATAAAACCCGCCTGGTGGATGTGCTTGAGCTGGTCGCTGAATTTCGTCAAAACGATGCGCAAACCCCTGTGGTGCTAATGGGCTACGCTAACCCGGTGGAAGTTATGGGTTACGCGGCATTCGCTAAAAAAGCCCGCAAGGCGGGTGTTGATGGCCTGTTAACCGTCGACGTGCCACCGGAAGAAGCCGAAGAATTAAATGCCGCTCTTGCGGCTGAGGGCGTCGATACTATTTTTTTAATTGCCCCTACAACCCGAGAAGATCGCCTTGAAAGCATTTGTAATGGTGCCACCGGCTATTTGTATTATGTTTCACTTAAAGGCGTTACCGGGGCGAACAGCCTTGATATTGTTGATGTTGCCGACAACGTGGCTAAAATACGAAAAAAAACCCAACTGCCCATTGCCGTTGGCTTTGGTATAAAAGATGCGGCATCGGCAAAAGCTGTGGCTGAAGTGGCTGATGGCGTTGTGGTAGGCAGTGTTTTGGTTAGTTATTATGCCGAGCTTGTTAAAAAAAACCTCTTTCAGGCTGATCAGCCGCCTGCGCTGCTGCAGGCAATGCGTCAGGCAATTAATGAGTTAGCTAAGCGCTTTTGATAAGAGTTCTGTGATCAACCGAGACAATAGACCCGTTAATGAAATTTACCACCGTCCCTGACTGGCTTTGTTGGCTCGAAACCCTGCACCCACTGGAAATTGAGCTTGGGCTTGATCGGATCGACAAGGTTGCACAAAGCCTCGCTGTTAAAAACTTTGACTGCCCGGTTGTGGTTATTTCGGGTACCAATGGCAAAGGCTCATGCCTTGCCTTGCTAGAATCCATAGCCTTAGCCCATAAGTTCAGAGTCGGCTGTTATAGCTCACCTCACCTGATCAGCTTTAATGAACGTATTCGTTTTGACGGTCATCCAGTTGACGATCAAGCACTGATGCAAGCCTTTGATAGCGTAGAAAATGCCCGGGGCTCCGTGTCATTAAGCTATTTTGAATTCTCTACGCTTGCTGCTTTGGTGCTGTTCAAGCAGGCAGATGCAGAGCAAGAACTGGATTTATTAGTTTTGGAAGTCGGTTTAGGTGGGCGTTTGGATGCAGTTAATATTGTAGACAATGATCTGGCAATTATCACTTCCATTGATTACGATCATACTCAGTGGCTGGGTGAAAGCCTTGAAGAGATCGGCTATGAAAAGGCTGGGATTTTCCGCAGCAACGGTGTTGCCATTATTGGTGAACGCAATATACCGAATTCGGTTAAACACAAAGCAGGCACTGACAATGTAAGCCTGCTTTGCAATGGCAAGGATTATTCGCTGACCCGGATTATAGGAAGCCAGGCAACACCTAACAGCCAGCAGTCTGTCAACACGCTTTACTGGCAGGGTGCTAAAGCTCGGTTTGAGCAGCCTAAAGGCGGTATAAAACCGGTTTTAGACGATGTAAGCAGCGAAAAAGTAACTTTAAGCCTGGCCCTATCCCCGGCCACAAATAGTTTTTCAGCAGTCCAGTCGCTTGCCCTGGATAATATTGCGACGGCTCTGCAAGCCCTTTTTCAACTGCCCTTAAACCTGTCAGAACACAATATCCTAAAAGGGATTGAAAATGTGCAAATAGCAGGGCGCTTTGAGATAATTCAAGGTGAAACTACCACTATACTTGATGTTGCCCATAATCCGGCTGCGGCCAGGCTCTGTGCTGAAAAATATCTTCAGTTAATTAAACCTGCCAATACAGTCGCAGCCAAACTGCCGATAAACCAACAAAAGGGCCGTTTACACATTGTAGTAGGGCTGCTGAATGATAAGGACTATTCAGCTGTGCTGTCGCCCTTTATCGGTATCGCCCATACCTGGTACCCTTGTAATGTGCCCTCGGCCAGATCGCGAGCAGCCGACACCCTGTATAACTATCTGATTGAGTCCGGGGCTAAGGTTTCAGGTAAATATTTGCATCCGAAAATAGCGTATAATCAGGCAAAAGCCAACGCCAGCACGGGTGATTGTATTCTGGTTTATGGATCCTTCTATACAGTGGCGGCGGTTAAGGGCTTGTTTACGTAATTAGAGCAGGTCGAGACCCCCGGTTTAAACATTAAAAATGAATTGGTTTTAAAGGTTAGTAGCCGTGGATATAGCTTTAAAACAACGCATTGTTGGAGCCCTGATTATTATTGGCGGTGGAATTGTTTTTATTCCCAGTATTCTCGAAGGTCCAGTAATTGACTCGCAGCAACTGGTACTTGATGTTCCTCCGCGACCGGAACTTACACCCTATAAAGTCGATCCGGCGCGTTATGAGCAATTAGTTACCGAAGTCGATGCGCAGATAGCAGGAGATCAGGCTCAGGAAATACCCGCAGAAGCTGATATTACCAATAAAGCTGAGAACACCCCTGCAACAACGCAAGAGATAGCAAAAACAACCGTTTCCAAATCGCCATTAAATCCGGTTTGGACGGTGCAGTTGGGGAGCTTCACCCAAATTGGCAATGCTAAAGACCTTGAAGCCAGGCTTCAAAAAAATAAATTCAAGGCCTATATGAAAAAAATCAACACCAATAACGGCATTAGGTATAGGGTTTTTGTTGGCCCTGAAATCAGGCAAGCTGATGCTTATGCAGTGGCGCAACAACTGCAAAAAAAATTCGGTTTGTCTGGCCTGGT
The DNA here is from genome assembly GCA_040235475.1 of Pseudomonadales bacterium. GTDB lineage: Bacteria > Pseudomonadota > Gammaproteobacteria > Pseudomonadales > UBA3067 > JBECKY01. The sequence continues at coordinate 25,216 of JBECKY010000031.1, read as the reverse complement.
TGTAAAATATAGAGTGGATTCATAGCTGGTTCAAAGAGTTCTCCTGGTTAGAAAGTAAAAATATTTTGTTTAGACTGATTTAAAATGAATATAACCGATATTGTTATCATCATGGTAATATTAGTGTCTGCGTCATTAAGCTGGTACCGCGGCTTTACTCGTGAAGCCATCTCTTTGTGCACCTGGTTTAGTGCATTGATTATTACCTACATGTTTGGTCTTAATTTTGGCATTTTCCTGTCCAATTACATTAATGCTTCAACCACCATGGTTATGGGCCTTGCCAGGGTGCTGCTATTTGCTTTTACCTTAGTGGTGGGAGCCTTAATTAATAATCTAGTAAGCAAATTCATTAAAAAATCCGGTTTGGGCAGCACCGACCGTAATATGGGTGTTTTATTTGGTATGGCCAGGGGCGTATTGGTTGTTATGATCCTGGCAGCAGGTGTTCGATGGTTTGACCTGCAACAAGGCCAGAAATGGTGGTATGACTCTAGAATTGTGCCTTATATTTTGGTCATAGAGCAACACACTCTCAAAAAAATAAGACGGCAGGTCGGGGCTTTAAATTAAGCTTATAAAAATAACCTGAAAAGCATTTTTAGAGTTATACCTGAAAAAGTAATGGAGCAACTTAATTCAGAATTAACTAAACAGAATTTTTAAAAGTAACGTAATGAGGATTAGTTGTAGATGTGCGGTATTGTAGGTATAGCGGGTAAAAGTAACGTTAATCAGAGTCTGTACGACGCCTTGACCGTGTTGCAACACAGAGGGCAGGATGCAGCGGGTATCGTCACCTGTGATAACGGCCGTCTTTTCTTGAGAAAAGACAATGGCACCGTGCGTGATGCTTTTCGCTCCAGGCATATGCAGCGCCTGATCGGCAGCATGGGTATAGGCCATGTTCGCTACCCCACTGCAGGCTCGTCCAGTTCCTCCGAAGCGCAGCCTTTTTATGTTAACTCTCCTTACGGTATTACCCTGGCTCACAACGGTAATTTAACCAACACCACTGAGCTTAGTCTGGATTTGTTTCGGGCAGACCTGCGGCATATCAATACCGACTCTGATTCCGAAGTGCTGCTGAATGTGTTTGCCCATGAATTACAGTGCCTAAATAAACTATCACCGGAGCCTGATGATATTTTTTCAGCAGTAGCGGCGGTTCATCGCCGCTGTAAAGGCGCTTATGCCGTTGTTGCAATGATCACGGGTTACGGTCTGGTTGGCTTTCGTGATCCCTATGGTATTCGTCCGGTGGTGTTTGGCAAAAAAGAAACACCATCAGGCACTGAGTATATGATTGCCTCGGAGAGTGTTGCTTTGTCTTCCTTGGGCTTTACCCTGATCCGTGACATAGCCCCTGGGGAAGCCGTTTTTATTGATACTGCAGGTTGTCTGCACACACGGCAATGCGCAGATAAGCCCAAACTCACACCCTGTATTTTTGAATATGTTTATCTGGCCAGACCCGACTCGATTATGGATGATATTTCAGTATATAAAGCCCGTATGCGTATGGGTGAAAAGCTGGCTGAGAAAATTAAGAGAAAATGGCCCGATCACGACATAGATGTGGTTATCCCCATTCCTGATACCAGTAGAACCTCGGCCCTTGAATTGGCGAAAAGTCTAAAAGTGGATTACCGTGAAGGTTTAATAAAAAACCGCTACATAGCCCGCACCTTTATTATGCCGGGCCAAGGGCAGCGTAAAAAATCCGTGCGCCAAAAACTCAATGCCATTGACCTGGAGTTTCGCGATAAAAATGTTTTACTGGTTGATGATTCCATTGTACGAGGAACAACTTGTAAGCAGATTATACAAATGGCACGGGAATCCGGCGCAAAAAAAGTTTATTTTGCTTCAGCCGCGCCTGAAGTTAAATACCCAAATGTTTACGGTATCGACATGCCTGCTGCCAATGAATTAATAGCCCATGATAAAAGCGTTGCTGAAATAGAAAAACTAATTGGCGCTGATAAACTTATCTATCAGGATCTTGCTGATCTTATTGCGTCTGCCAAGGTTGGCAATCCACACATTAAAAACTTTGATTGTTCGGTTTTTGATGGCAATTATGTCACCGGCGACATCGATGGCAATTATTTAAAGAAAATTGAAAACCTGCGTAACGACTACAGCAAAAGCACTGGCACTGAAAGCCATATGACAGAAGATGATGATATTATAGATCTTCGCAATACCCCTTAACACAGAGGAAAAAATTAATGGCAAAGGAGCCTACTAATCCTTTAGCTTCCGCTTTGGAAAATGCGCAATTTGAAACCCTTGCCATCAGGGCGGGGCAAGTGCGAACAAACGAAGGGGAAAATGCTGAACCCATATTCCCCACCTCAAGTTTTGTTTTTGCAAGCGCTGCTCAGGCAGCGGCAAGATTTGCCGGTGATGAGCCTGGCAATATCTATTCACGTTTTTCAAACCCTACAGTTAGAACATTCGAACAGCGTTTGGCGGCTATGGAAGGCGGCGAACAGGCTGTGGCTACTGCTTCCGGGATGTCAGCCATTTTAAGCACCTGCATGGCATTGCTTCAAAGCGGCGATCATCTGCTATCTTCGCGCAGCATTTTTGGTACCACCAATGTTCTTTATGACAAGTACCTTAAAAAATTCGGTGTCGAAACAACATTAGTGGACCCTACCGACCTTAGCGCCTGGGAGCAGGAAATTCGCCCAGAAACACGCATGTTGTTTTTGGAATCACCTTCAAATCCTTTATGTGAAATCGCCGATATCACTGCTATTGCACAACTGGCGCATCGCCACAATGCAATTCTGGTGGTTGATAACTGCTACTGTACGCCGGCATTGCAAAAACCTTTGTCACTAGGCGCAGATATTGTTATTCACTCAGCAACAAAATATATTGATGGTCAAGGTCGCTGTATTGGTGGTGCCGTGGTGGGTAAAAGTGAATATGTAGGGGAGGTGTTTGGTTTTCTTCGAACCGCGGGCCCTACCATGAGTGCCTTTAATGCCTGGGTGTTTCTAAAGGGCCTGGAAACTTTAAAGCTAAGAATGGATGCTCACAGCAAGCAGGCGCTGGAGCTGGCGCTGTGGCTGAAAGAGCAATCCGGAATTGATAAAGTTTATTATGCCGGCCTGCCCGATCATCCTCAATACGAGTTGGCTAAACAACAGCAGTCTGGTTTCGGCGGAGTACTGTCGATGGAGATAAAAGCTGATGCCGGTAAGGAAAAAGAAGCGGCATGGCGATTTATTGACGCAACCAAATTGTTGTCAATAACCGCAAACCTGGGTGATGTTAAATCCACCATTACCCACCCGGCAAGCACCACCCATGGTCGTTTGTCTGCGGAGCAGCAGCTTGAAGTTGGCATTAAACAAAACTTAATCCGTATTTCGGTAGGGCTGGAGTCACTGGAAGATATCAAAGCCGATTTGTTGCGTGGTTTGTCGGTTATTTAGCTTGGTAAAGGTTTTTTAAGCCGGAAACCGTGATGCTGTCAAAGACCTTTCTAGAGTATTCCTTGCCAACTATTTAATAACCAGGAGTTGAGTATGTCTTCATCGTTAGGCCCGTTAATGTTGGATTTGGCAGGGCTGGCGCTGACGGATCACGAGCGTGAACTGATTGCTCATCGTCATGTTGGCGGTTTGATTCTGTTTAGTCGTAACTATCACGATCCCGATCAGTTGCAGCAGTTGATTGCTCAGGTGCGCGGGGTCAGGCCTGATATTATTATTGCCGTTGATCAGGAAGGTGGGCGCGTACAACGTTTTAAGCAAGGCTTTAGCCGTTTGCCGCCCATGGGTATTTTCGGCGCGATGTATGAAAGTGAACCGGAAAAAGCCTTAACACTGACCAGGAATTGTGGCTGGTTAATGGCGACTGAAATATTAAGTTTTAATATTGATATCAGTTTTGCGCCGGTGTTGGACCTGGATTTTGGTGTTAGTGAAGTTATAGGTGATAGAGCGTTTAACCGTGATCCAGAAAAAGTTATCCAGTTAGCGGGTGCTTTTATTAAAGGCATGAACGCTGCGGGCATGGCTGCTACGGGTAAACATTTCCCTGGACATGGTTATGTGGCGGGGGATTCGCATACCGATATTCCCATTGACTCACGAACATACTCTGAGATAGAAAACTGTGATTTGATCCCTTTTAAAGCCTTAATTGCCGAGGGGCTAAGTGGTATCATGCCTGCCCATGTGATTTATAATAGCTGTTGCGAAAAGCCTGCGGGGTTTTCCAAGTTTTGGGTGCAAAAACAGTTGCGTGAAAAGTTCGGTTTTGATGGCGTGGTTTTTAGTGATGATTTAAGCATGGAAGGCGCCACAGTGGCCGGCTCTTATGAAAGCCGGGCGAAGGCAGCCATTGATGCCGGATGTGATATGGTGCTGGTGTGCAATAACAGAGAAGGGGCTAAAGCAGTGATTGCCGCCCTTGAAAAGATAAACTTTACACCAGATCAACAGCGCTTAAAAAAATTAGCAGGCAAACCACAGTTAAGCTATCCACAGTTAAAAACCAACCGACGTTGGCTGGAAGTGGAAAAAGAAATTATTAATTTATGCTTAAATTAGAGTTGAAACATGAATGAGAATGAAGATCTGAATATTGAAACAATAAATAGGCTTTTGGCTGGTGCCCACTGCTTATTTACCCAGGAGGAGGTTAATAGCGCGATTAAAAAAATGGCCGCTGAAATTGGCGATGATTATAGCGAGCTTAATCCGATTGTTATGTGCATTATGACCGGTGGCCTGGTTTTTTGTGGTGAACTGTTATTGAATTTATCCTTTCCCTTAATGGTTGATTATGCTCACACAAGTCGATATCGAGCCGGTGCTGAATCCGGTGTTTTGGAATGGATTTCGGTACCCCATATTACCTTGGAAAATCGCCATGTTTTACTGGTTGACGATATACTGGATGAAGGTCATACCTTGCAGTCCCTGCTTAATGCCTGTATCGACAAGGGCGCTGCGAGCGTAAAGTCTGCTGTGCTGATTAACAAAAAACACAATCGAAAAGTAGAGCCTGCCTTTATGGCTGACTATGTTGCCCTGCATGTTGATGATCACTATATATTTGGTTATGGTATGGATTATCAAGGCTATTTGCGCAATGCGCCTGGCATTTATGCACTTGACAAAAAGTGAGTATTAAATGATAAAAAATTTAGGTGTTATTGGTGGCACAGGGCTTACAGCATTAAACGATTTTGAAGTTATTGAAAAACATGACATTGAAACCCCTTATGGCAAACCTTCAGCGGCTATTGTTGAAGGTGTTTTTATTGATAATTTTAAGCAGCAAGGCAAAGAGTTTTTTTTCCTTGCTCGTCACGGTCATCCCCACAGTCTGCCTCCCCATAAAATAAACTACCGCGCCAATATCTGGGCTTTAAACCACTTAGGGGTTAAGAGCATAGTGGCGGTGAATGCCGTTGGTGGCATTCATGACAGCCTGGATGCTGGCAGTTTGTGTCTGCCCGAACAAATTATTGATTACACTTATCGCCGGGAAACAACTTTTTTTGATGGCGAAAACAGTCAACTGCTTATGCCCACCCATGTCGATTTTACTGAACCTTTTACAGCATCATTACGTAACAAAATCATTGCTGCTGGCGAGGCATTAAATCTGAACATTCTTCCAACTGCCTGCTATGCCTGTGTGGAGGGTCCAAGGTTGGAAACAGCGGCAGAAATAAACCGTTTTGAAAAAGATGGCTGTGATATTGTTGGTATGACCGGCATGCCTGAAGCCGTACTCGCCAGGGAGTTAGGCATTGACTATGCCTCGATTTGTTTGGTGGTGAATAAAGCGGCCGGTAGAGGGGAGGGGAATATTACTATGGACGCGATTGAGCAGATACTGAAAGGCGGTATGCAAAAAATTTATAGTGTGCTTAAGAAGCTTTAATAGACTTCCTCCTGAAAGCTCTGATTTATTCGTCCACACATTCACCCTTAATATATTAGAGATGCCTTACAGGATAAAATGAAAATCCGAATTTTTTTGATTATTGCCACCACTTTTTGTGCCTTAAGTGGCTGTACAAACTTTGTTGCTTATTCTGGCGAACCCAAAAACACTTTAAATGCTGCGACTATAAAGGGGGTTTCGCCCTGGTTTGCGATTTCGCCCATTGGTATTGTGATTAAATCTGTGGATGGTAATAAGGTTAAGCGTTTCGCCAGCAAGGTCAGGGTGAGACCGGGTCAGCACCAATTGGATGTGGTTTGTTATTTGGAAATAGACGGGCAAAGGTTTTTTACCCGTCATAAACTTGAGGTCGATGCAGGGGCAGGCAAATTGTATCACTTATCTTCACAGCGTAAAGGTGATATTTGCCAGGTTTTTCTTGAATAGTTTTGACAAAATCTGATGCGTGGATGTGTCACCCTGCTTTTATTCTTTACCAAGCATTTGCTCTTTAACCACGTTTTTCAAAATTTTTCCATTAGCGTTTCTAGGTAAAGGTTCGTCAGAAAAATCAATCCGGATCGGCACCTTAAAGGCGGCCAGTTTGCTGGCAACATGATCTTTTAAGATGTTTTCATTAACACTTGCGTTGGGCTTGATTTGAACCATAGCGCCCACTTCCTCGCCCAGTACGCGGTGTGGTAAACCGATTACGGCGGCATCCATGATGTCCGGATGGCTATACAGGGCATCTTCAACTTCCACACAGTAAACGTTTTCGCCACCACGAATCAGCATGTCTTTGGCTCGGTCGCAGATGTAAACAAAACCCTCTGAATCCATGCGGGCCAAATCTCCGGTATGCAGCCAGCCCTGTCGAAAAGTCTCTGCACTTGCATCGGGTTTGTTCCAGTAACCAGCAACAACTTGTGGCCCTTTAATGCAAAGCTCACCGATTTCTCCAATGGGTAAACTCTCGCCTTGCTGATTGACAATTTTCAGTTCACAAACCGGGGCAGGCGCGCCGGCGCTGTCGGGTTTGGCTTGATAATCTTCAGCAGAATTTGAGGTGGTTAAGGCAGAAGTTTCGGTTAAGCCGTAGCCATTGCTGGGCTGAACCTGTGGGAATAATTCACTGATACGTTTAACCAGTTCCGGTGCTGCCGGAGCGCCACCGTAACCGATATTAGTAACACTGGATAAGTCATGGTTTGGAAATTCCGGTGATTCCAGCACCTGCCACACCATGGCAGGTACGCCACCAAAGGTTGATAGCTTTTCTTGTTCAATTAATTGAATCGCCTTGTGCGGATTCCATTTGTCCATTAGGACGATTTTATTGCCTGCAAGGGTGTTGCCACATAGCATGGCATGACAACCGGTGGCATGAAAAAAAGGCACCGATAATAAAAAGCCCGTAGCTGCGCTGGCTTTCTGTGGGGTACGGCCATTGCGGACATCGGCACGAGCTCTAACAAAGGCGCTGCTGAGTAAATTAGCGCAGATATTATGGTGTGTACCCAAAGCGCCTTTTGGTTTGCCTGTGGTGCCCGAGGTGTAGAACAATGTGGCACTGTCATCGGCTTCAATGGCAATATCGGGAATGCTGGAATTGTCATCTCTTTTCCATGGAAGGGCTTCCCAGGGGGTCACTGAGTTTGGAATTGTTGCTTGATTTGAAGCCCGGATAAGCACGGTTTGTTTTAGCGCTAACTGCTCAAGGTAAGGGGAAAGCCGCTCTATGCGTTCTTGATCGGCGAACAACACCGAGGCCCCAGAATCTGTCAGACCGTATTGCAGTTCTTCTCCTGTCCACCAGGCATTAAGTGGCACAATGATTGCGCCTATGGATACAACCGACCAGAAAACCACCGGCCATTCGGGAAAATTGCGCATTGCCAGGGCTACACGGTCGCCTTTTTTAACGCCAAATTCATTAATCAGCACCTGGCTTAAGGCCGCTACTTTTTTATAATGTTCTGCATAAGTTAAGCGTTCATCACCGTAAACTATATAATCATTGCTACCGTGGGCTTTGGTCATTTCGACGACGGCCCGCAATGATGGCGGAGCGTTTTTCCAGGTTTTTGTGTTTATTCCCCTTATTTCTCTTTCGATAATCTCAAAAGGCGTGCCGGGCTGACAAAGAAGTTGATTAATTTCAGTAATGGATGGTTTTTCAGACATATCATTTATTCTTAGATTTAAGAGGCTTTTGTGTAATTATAATGTGGCTATGGCTTAACGATACAACAATTTTTAAGGAAATATTGTGGCTAGTTTATACGTAAGTGAATTGTTTATACATCCCTTGAAGTCTGGGCGGGGTTTATCGGTGCCGGAAATTTCGCTGAACCGTATGGGCGTTGTTAACGACAGGCGGTGGATGCTGGTCAATGAAAATGGTTTATTCTTAACCCAGCGTCAGCACCGAAAGATGGCATTAATACTTTGCCATGTCCTGGGGTGTGCGAGTACTGTTGTTAGTAGTGAGGCCCATGCGCTGAAGTTTTCGGCACCCGGTATGGCTGAATTATCAGTAGAGGTGCCTTTCGATAAGGAGGCAAGTCTGCGAACGGTGCAAATTTGGGGCGATGTTTGTCAAGCACTTGATTGTGGGCAGCCTGCAACAGATTGGTTTACCGCGTATTTAGAAACCCATGCCAGTTTGGTTTACATGCCTGATTCAATGTATCGTCTGGTTAATCAAAATTTTGCTAAAGACAAACAGAGTGTTAATTTTGCTGATGGTTTTCCCTTGATGGTGATAGGACAAGGTTCGCTGGATGATTTAAACGCGCGCTTGAGTGAGGCGGTGACTATGCAGCGTTTTAGACCCAATATGGTAATTGCCGGTGCCGCCGCCTTTGCTGAAGACACCTGGTCGAGGATAAAAGTGCAGGCTGAAAATACAGACATTGAATTTCAGGTTGCGAAGCCCTGTTCACGCTGTGCCATCCCCGGTATTAACCCCGATACCGGGGAATATGGGTCGGAGGTATTGCAGGTGCTGGGCAGTTACAGGAAACAGCAGGGTAAAATTTATTTTGGCCAGAATTTGCTGGGTCCTGACTCCGGCATTATCAAGGTAGGTGATCCGGTGGAAATAACACCTTACTAGTCAGTAGCAGTGGTGATATTGTTGCTGTCAATATTGGAAGAAATAACTTGAATGGACGAAAGCAAGTCAGGCTCCTCGCCGAGCAGGTGCTGATAAATAACCTGGTAAGACAACACCTGTTTAACATAGTGACGAGTCTCCTTGAACGGAATCATTTCAATCCAAATGTCGCCAGGAATGTTTTCCGGGTAATGTTCATTGGCAAGCCATTGGTCTACCCTGTGAGGGCCGGCATTGTAAGCCGCAGTGGCCAGTACAATGTTATTGTTAAAGCGTTCCATTAGCTGGCTCATAAAAAGTGTGCCCAGCGCGATATTGGTTTCAGGGTTTAATAAATCTTTGCTGCCTCGATAGTTAAGCTGCGCCTTTTTAGCAACAAGTCTTGCGGTGCTCGGTAAGAGTTGCATCATGCCCATGGCCCCAACGGGTGAACGGGCATCAGACATAAACATGCTTTCCTGGCGAATAATGGCGTAGATCCAGTCAACCGCCAGTCCATTGTTTTTAGCTTGCTGGGCAACAATTTCTCCGTGGGCCAAAGGAAAGCGCAGACTGATTCGATCACGGTAAGATGATTTTGACGCTGAACGAATAGCTTCGCTGTGCCAGTTCCACTGCGATGCCAGCTTTGCAGCTACCAGCTTTTCCTTATCATTCATCTGCGAAAGGGCGGCATTCCATTCTCTGCGACCATTCGCAAACTGGCCCAGGTGATAAAACTCATGGGCCCTTTGCAGGGCTGGCCTGGCTTTAAGCACACTGATTTCCGATTTATGAATAGACACCGGCATGGGCACCAGGCTCATCGGCAGCTTGCTCCTCTGACTGGCTAAAAAGCCATAATAGCCTCTTTCACTGGCGAGTTGCTGATAGAGGATTTCGGCTTGTAATGTGTCGTTATTTGCAGCGGTGTTGGCAGTTTGGCTTGCTCCATCCATTTTATTCGCATCAGTTTTTGAATTTTGTGTTGCGATAGCTTCCAATGCCCTTGCGTACCAATAGCGCGATTGACTGGAGTACTTTTGTTGTTCAGGTAGTTTATCTATCAGTTCAGCAACCTTTTGCCAGTCACTTTGTGTTAGAGCACGGCGAATCGCCAGTTGGTTTAACAATTCATTATTGCCATCAGGGTTGGCTTCGAGCAACCATTCTTCTGCTTCAGGTAAGCCGCGTAATTCCAGAATAGTGGCTAGAGTGGTTTTAAAATGCTGACTTTGATCGGCGGAAAAATTAATTTTTGCTTCGAAAAGTTCCCAGCCTTCAATGGCATTGACGGGGTCTTTATCAATTAAGCGCATCAGCACACTGAATACCATGTTATTGCGTTCAATCGTGTCTTCCAGATAAGGGGCTTTAGATATTAGATTTTCTGGGAATCGGTACAGGTGTATCCAGTCAGACACCCTTTTTTGCTGTTTGGAATCTAATGATTTAGCCAGAAACTGAGCTAGAGAAAATTCACGATTGGCGATGGCCAGTGTAATACGTTGCCAAATTAAATCATCATTAAAAACGTTAGAGCTTTGCCATTTTGCAAACAGAGGGTCGCAGGCTTTATCCTGTGTCTTGCCTATAAGCCATAACGATTCAGCGCCAGCAAAAGCGTTGTCGACCTTGGCATTTTTAAACTCTGCCCAATGGTAATAACAATTGAGTGAAGCATCACTGATACCCAGGGGGGGGTCACCGGTGGTTACGGCTTCGTAGAAACTTAAATAGTTTGACCATTCGCCTTTTTTAGCCAATGTTTTTAGCCAGGCTTTTTGTAAGTGTGGGATAACGGGCAGATCTGTATTGTTTTGTATAAACTCATTTACGTCCTTTTGACTGGCTTTAGCGAGATAGCGCCTGAGTTCGTAATAGTCTAAATAAGGCTTTAGTGGGTAGCCCTCAAGGTTGGCGCTCAGTTTTTTGAACGTCTGGTGTTTTCCTTGGTTCAAAGCCTTAACAGCGTTTTGGAATATTTCGCGTTTTTGCTGGAGCTGCTGTTTTTCCTCATCGCTTAGCTGGTCATCCAAATCGTCTGGCAAAATGGAATTTGCCAGCGACAGATTTTGCTCATCACCATCGTCTTCTGAAGGCAATGAGTCATCCCACTCGGGAGCTTGTTCTTTCTGTGTTGAAAAATCGGGAACCAGTGAAATATAATCGTCATTACCCACCTGACTGCTTGTTGTAGCCAAATTATGCTGCAGAATAGTTTCCAGGCTGGCAGAAGGGCGGCTGGACTGGCTGCTGACAGCTGTATCGGGCTTAAGCGCTGCGTTAGTGGTATTAATAGCCGCCGAAATGGTTGCAGCATAGCTGCAAAAAAGAAATAACACGCATGTCAACGTTGAACGTTGGTATCTGTTTGTTTGTTGCACCGTTGAACCTGTATTTGCCGAGTTAGTTTACGAGAGAGTCGCAGTGATTTAATGTTTGCTTAAGACTTTGATACTTTGATACTTTGATAGTAGAGAGAGTGTAACGGGAAATATGTATCTTGATTCTCAGAATCCTGGCTTAAGAAAATAAAAGTATGCAACTGTTAACAGTATCTCATCGAAGCCGTGTGTTATTCATTCAGCAATGGACTGTTCCCTTATTTCCTGCCATAAGACAAACCTATTAATAGCATATTATAGGTGCCTCAGAGTATCAGATTTCTGTTAAATTGTGTACGCCGCTGGGTTCGCAGCAGGTCTTAAGGTAAATACTATGGAATATCTTTTAATTGCTTTATTTGTAGCGGCTGTTATTGCGTCTATTGTTGCTATAAGACCCTCTCCCCATGAACGTTTGCTTGCCTTTATTCGCAACCAGGCTCTGACTCAAGGCTGGAAAGTGCGCCTTATAGCTGGAGAAAATATTGATTGGTTCTATCCTTATCCGCTTTCACAACCGGTGGTTTGTTATTCTAAAAACTTTGCACCGGCTATTGGGGAGCAGTTTCATCCTGAATGGGGATATTGTAATCAAGGAGATGCTAATAAACCGGGGGTGTTGGGCAAAAAGTACATTGCCATTGAGCAAAAAACCGGGCAGGTTGCCACGATTGAACTTCATTCTCAGCACCTTGATCTTGTGGATAGCCTTTTCCAACAATTTGGTGAGCATATTTATGGTATAAAATATGATCAATCTGGTTTTTTTTGCTACTGGGACGAAAACATAGATAAGTTTAAAGTCGGTGATTTTTTAAACATGCTTTCTCGGTTTATTTCATAAAGCATAATTCTTTTTAGTTTTCAGCCTAAAAGTAAAACAAGCTTTACTTTTCCAGAAGTGTTTAATAATTACACTCTCTTTGGATGAGCTCTTGATTAATTTCGGCGATTTTCGCTAACTGCTTCAGCAATAAATTGCACTAGTTCTTGACCCAGCAGGGTGAATGCACTTATATATGTCGTTTTTAAGCAATTTAATATTCTGTAACTATCGGTTTTATCTGGAAATAATACATGGGAAGATCTCTGGTCATTGTCGAATCACCCGCAAAAGCCAAAACAATCAATAAATATCTTGGTAAAGATTTTATCGTGAAGTCGAGCGTTGGCCATGTCAGGGATTTACCCGTCAGTGGTAATAATAAAAACCCGATAGATCCTAAAGAGCGGGCTCGACAGGCTGCCATCACTCGAAAAATGCCTCCAGCCAAGCGCGAGGCGCACAAAAAGAAAAATGCCCAAAGGGCCTTGATTGCCAGAATGGGTATTGACCCGGATAAGGGCTGGAAAGCCAGCTACGAGATCCTTCCTGGTAAAGAAAAAGTCGTTACAGAGCTACAGAAGCTAGCCAAGGAGGCCGATACCATCTATCTGGCGACTGACCTTGATCGCGAAGGAGAAGCCATTGCCTGGCATTTGCGAGAAGTGATTGGTGGAGACAGCAAACGCTTTAAGCGCGTGATTTTTAATGAAATTACCAAAGTTGCCATTCAGGAAGCTTTCAAAAAGCCCGGCAGTCTGAACATGAGCCGAGTTAATGCCCAGCAGGCACGGCGTTTTCTCGATCGGGTTGTGGGTTTTATGGTTTCACCACTGTTATGGGCCAAAGTCGCTCGCGGCTTGTCGGCTGGACGGGTGCAGTCGGTAGCTGTACGTTTAATTGTTGAACGGGAAAAAGAAATTCGAGCCTTTATCCCCGAGGAGTTTTGGGAAGTACAAGCCCACACCTTTACCGCTGGGGCAGATCCTTTATTGCTGCAGGTGACGAAGCAGGCTGGGAAAAACTTTCGCCCGACCAGCAAGGAAACCACCGATGCTGCCTTGCTGTTATTGAAAAGCGCTGAGTTTAAGGTCACTACCCGGGAAGACAAGCCGACTAAAACTCGACCCTCTGCACCCTATATCACCTCGACACTGCAACAGGCGGCGAGTACTCGCCTGGGCTTTAGTGTAAAAAAAACCATGACGATGGCCCAACGGCTCTATGAAGCCGGTTACATTACTTATATGCGAACCGATTCCACTAATTTGAGTAATGATGCGATCGCCAATTGTCGGGAATTTATTGAAAAAAAATACGGTAAAAAATATCTGCCTGAGCAAGCACAGCACTACAGCAGCAAGTCCGGGGCTCAGGAAGCTCATGAAGCGATTCGGCCTTCTGACGTTAATATTTCATCCACGCAGCTAAGCAATGTTGACCGTGATGCCGAAAGACTTTACGAATTGATCTGGCGTCAATTTGTTGCTTGCCAAATGCCGCCAGCGGAATATCTAAGTTCCAGTATTGTCGTCACCGCTGATGATTTTGAACTGCGTACCCGCGGTAGAATCTTGGTTTTTGATGGTTATACAAAAGCCCAGCCTCCCGCAGGTAAAAGCCATAAAGAAAACGTGGTGCTGCCCGATGTGAAAGTCGGCGAAGTACTCAAGCTGGATAAACTCGACCCGAGTCAGCATTTTACCAAACCTACTGCGCGCTATAGTGAAGCGGCGCTGGTTAAAGAATTGGAAAAGCAGGGTATTGGCAGGCCGTCTACATACGCCTCGATCATTTCCACGATTCAGGATCGAGGTTACGTAAAACTGGAAAATAAACGTTTTTATGCCGAAAAGATGGGAGACGTTGTTACGGAGCGCTTAATAGAAAACTTTGATGACCTGATGGACTATGGTTTTACTGCTGAAATGGAACGGACACTGGACAAAGTGGCTAACTCCGAACTGGAATGGAAAAAAGTTCTGAATGATTTTTATAGCACCTTCACTAAAAAACTTGCCATAGCGCAACGGGCAGAAGGGGGGATGCGCAGCAATAACCCCACCGATACAGATATTAAATGCCCTAAATGCGGACGACATATGCAAATTCGAACCGCCAGTACCGGGGTGTTTCTGGGTTGCTCAGGCTATGGTTTGCCACCGAAGGAAAGGTGTAAATCTACCATTAACCTGATTCCAGGCGATGAGGCCGTTAGTGAAGATGATGATGAAGCCGAGTCGCGTTTATTGCTCAACAGAAAGCGTTGTAAAAAATGCGACACCGCTATGGACAGTTATCTCATTGATGAAAACCGTAAACTGCATGTTTGTGGCAATAATCCGGATTGCGACGGCTTTGAGTTAGAACAAGGCCAGTTTAAAATCAAGGGCTATGAAGGTCCGGTTTTGGAATGTGATCGCTGCGGTGCCGATATGCAACTTAAAACCGGCCGTTTCGGAAAATACTTTGGCTGCAGCAATAAAGAATGCAAAAATACCCGTAAACTGTTACGAAGTGGCGAACCAGCGCCGCCCAAGGTTGACCCTATTGATATGCCTCATCTGCAGTGTGAAAAAACCCCGGATCATTTTGTTTTGCGTGATGGTGCTGCGGGTATTTTTCTTGCTGCCAGTCAATTTCCAAAACACCGGGAAACCCGCGCCCCCACTGTGGAGGAATTGATTGAGGTAAAAGACCAGTTGGATAAGAAATACCGTTACTTGGCCGATGCACCTACCCAGGACCCTGATGGTAATAAAGCGGTGGTGCGTTTTAGTCGTAAAACCAAAGAACAGTATGTGATGACTGAAGTGGATAATAAAGCAAGCGGCTGGAAAGCGTTTTATCAAAATAACAAATGGGTGGAGCATGAAGCACCGGCGGCTGAGAAAGTCACCGCTGTTAAAAAAGCACCCGCTGTTAAAAAAACGCCTACAGCCAAAAAGGCACCAGCCAAAAAGGCAGTGAGTAAAACCAAGAAAAAAACTAAAGCTGATTAAAGTCTTTAGGCTTTTCTAAAAGCAAGCGGAAACAAGCATGGCCGTTGACGCACGAAACCTGACCAATCAAAAACTTTATTTTGCCCATGTGCAACTGGCGAAATTAAAGTTGCTTGCAGCAAATAACAGTAATTATCTGGAGCGACAGGCCTGCGTTGAAAGCTGTGTTATGCAATTATTTTTTGCCTATCGGGCGCTGGTGCTGGAAATTGCTGATTACTACGGACTTGAATTATCACTGCCTCTGGTTGATTTGGATACCTCAAATGTGTTTCTTGCAAAGCTTGAAAATGCTCTTGCTATAAAGAATTTTTCCTCGCCTGAGTTGATATATTTAAAGCAGTTAGCAAGTGACAAGGACAGTTTTCTGAGCGTCTTGTTTATGCGCTTTGCGCAGTCGGTGAATGGCGGTTTAAGCTGTGAATCCATGGGTAATGGTGAACACTTGGCTACAGATTTTGCTGTCAGCAAACAAAAAAAAATACAACTGATTGAAATAAAAGGTAAAAAAGACAGCGTAGATGATTTTTCCAGTGAGCTGCAACTGCTGTATAACGAGCTAAAAGACTTGGTTGATGAATTACGTGATACCCTGCAAGAATATTAAGTGTATTCACACTGATATACCAAAACGCTGAATATCGTGATAGAGTTCTAATTAGCGCCTATTTCTGAATGGGCACTAATTATACTAACTGAACAAGGCTAATGGTTATGTCTTCATTATTTGAAATAATAGAAACCTCAAGTGGAGAAATTGTTCTAAAAAGAGCGGATGATGAAAGTGCGCCTTTGATTAAAATAAATTTCTCAGAAGAAGCCCTTGAATATCTCGGTGAGATGAAAAGTGAAGTCGGCCGGGCGATGATTAGTGCGGGTGTACAAACAGTGGGTAACCTCTATGATCAAGAGGACAGTGGTTCCGAACAGGAAACTCGAACTATCCACTAGTTTTAAACAGGCTTTAAGTAAGTTCGCCTGAACTGTATGACTTGAATTGAAAAAATAATAACAAAAATACCATCTAATTTACTTATTCAAAGTGAATCGGAGCAGTGTCCCTCCTAAATAATAAACTAACATGATTTATAAAATTCCTCTGTCTATTGTATATATTCATCTGCAACTCGTATATTAAACAACATAATGGCGAGTCTTATGTTACAAACTATCAATATAACGATGAAATAAACATCCATAAATAAGGTTAAGCATTGAAACAAGGTTCTAAAAAGTATTCAGTTTGTGTTTTAGGTGCAGGCAGTTTTGGCACTGCGCTTGCGAACATGCTTGCAGATAATGACCAGAATGTCTGTCTTTGGGTTAGAAATCCGGAAAAAGCCGAGGCAATGTCCCGATCCGGTGAAAATTCGCAATACCTTCCGGGTGTGGCGCTTAATCCTGCGATTCGTTATCAAAGTGATATTACTACAGCCTGTCGCGATGCCAGCGTTATTTTTTTTGCATTGCCAAGTAAATCCTACCGCAGTGTTTTAAAGCAGCTTAAAACTGAAATAAAAGCTGAGCAAGTGCTGGTTAGCACGGCAAAAGGTATCGATGCCGATACTTTTATGTTGATGAGCGAGATCATTAAAGCTGAAACTGGAAGCAATAATATTGCTGTTTTAAGCGGGCCTAATCTAGCAAAAGAAATAATTGCCAAAAAAATTACCGCCTCAGTGGTTGCCAGTGATAATGAGCAAGTTATACCGGTGGTCCAGCAAATACTCAAACTGCCTTATTTTCGTGTTTATAGCAACAAAGATCGTTACGGAGTGGAGCTTGCGGGGGCATTAAAAAATATTTATGCGATTGCTGCTGGTATAGCTGCCGCCAAAGGCATGGGTGATAATACCAAAAGCATGCTCATTACCCGCAGCCTAGCTGAAATGAGCAGAATGGCGGAAAAACTCGGCGGTAATCCACTGACTTTTCTTGGTTTGGCAGGCGTGGGCGATTTAATTGTCACCTGTTCATCGCCACTGAGTCGAAATTATCAATTTGGTTATAAAATTGGCCAGGGTTTATCGCCTCAAGAGGCAGAGAAAGAATTGGATCAAACTGTTGAAGGGGTAAATACCGTGAAGGTGGTGGCCGCTAAAGCAAAAGAGCTTGATATTTATATGCCATTGGTAAGTGGCTTGAATGCAATTTTGTTTGAAGGCCGGGATATAGAGCAATTAATTAATTCATTGATGTTAGGCGAACATAATAAAGATGTTGAGTTTGTTATTTAGGCCTTTCCTGGTGACATGATAATGAATATTTTGATAATGCGTCATGGCGACGCGGTAAGAGCTGCTGCAAGCGATGCAGCAAGAACCCTTACTGACAAGGGCAAGCGGGATGTATTTAATGTTGCCCAGAGTATCCGTGCCGAAAGCATTGACATTGAACGCCTTATTTCCAGCACTTATACTCGTGCCTTTGAAACTGCCCAAATTGTTGCCCAGGTTTTTAATATAGATACCGAAATAATTACCTGTCCAGATATTACACCGAACACCCCCCCGCACATTGCTATCCGCAGTCTCGATCCACTGCTGAAACCTAATACCCTTGTGGTGAGTCATTTGCCATTGGTGAGCCACTTGCTTGCCAGTTTGGTAGGTGGGGGTGTCGAAGCCAATGATATTCCGATGACTACAGCTGCTTGCGTCTGGCTCACTGGTGAAACTTGGGGAGAAGCTTGCCTCGAAATCAAATCGCTTCGCGACCCAGTAACAATTTAGCCGAGGAAAAAATGAGATTTTCAAAACGCCTGTTTCCAGGTTTTATAAACACAAAAAAACCTTTTCACCTGTGGTTAATATTTTTGTTATGCACTTTATTGGTCAGCAGCCTCAATGCTGAAGTTGAAGCTGAAGCTGAAGCTTCACTGCAAGGGGTATTGTGGAAAATAGAGAAAGCAGATCATAAGCCTAGTTATTTGTTGGGTACGGTACATGTCAGTGATCCACGTATTGTTAATTTCAAACCTGAACTGAAGAAAGTTATGTCCCAGGTATCCAGTATTAGCATTGAAGCCAAGCTTGACCCTGAAGCACAAATGGCGGTGGCGATGAGAATGCTGGCCCTGGGATCAAACCTCGAGGCTGACGTGGGGAGTGCGTATTTTAGTAAGATTACAGCCGAAATGCAGAAGTACAATATGGCCCCGGACATTGTCAGGCAACTAAAGCCTTGGGCAGTGATGTTAACCTTGAGTGTGCCACCCAACGGTGATCCGACCAAATTTATGGATGCGCTGATTTATAACTATGGCCTTGAGCATGGTAAAAATGTGTATGGCCTGGAGACGTTGGATGAGCAATTGTCGATTTTTGATTCCATGTCCCATCAAGATCAATTAGTGCTATTGAAACAAACCGTGGATGACCTGGCGAAAAGAGATTCGATGATGGAGCAAATGCTGTCGGTTTACCTGCAAGGGGATCTGAAGCAGCTGGCTGAGATCAGCAACGCGCATATAAAAGAAATGGATCATGATATGGCGCGCAAGATGATGAAAACATTGGTTGATGACAGAAATTTAAGAATGTTAAAACGCATGCAGCCGCGCTTGTTAGAAGGGAGCGCCCTGATTGCTGTTGGTGCTTTGCACTTAACAGGAAAACAAGGCTTGATCAACTTGTTAACAGAGCAAGGTTACACGCTGAAGCCTGTTTATTAACAATCAATCAAATAGGTGTTGGCTGATTTGCTTAAGTTGCATAAAAGATCAAAAAATAAAAGAGACGCTATCGACATGCGGTACGATGAAATTATCCTTGATGCTAATGGCCTGGAACTGGCAGCCAAGCTCTGGGGGCCTGAAGACGGCCAGCGAATTTTAGCCTTGCACGGCTGGTTGGATAATGCCAATACGTTTGATTTACTGGCGCCGCTATTAAGCGATTACCACATCTGCGCCCTTGATATGGCTGGCCACGGCCTGAGTGAACACCGGCCACTGGGAAGTCATTATTATGTTACCGATTATGTTGCTGATGCAATTGCTGCGACTAATGCGCTAGGTTGGGATACATTTTCTATTCTTGGTCATTCCCTTGGTGCTAATGTGTCAACTTTGCTTGCCGGTACTTTCCCCGAGAGAATAGAGCGTGCGGTGTTAATAGAAGGTTTTGGCCCGCCATCACGTTCTGCCCATCAAGGCATTGAGCAGTTAAGGCAAGCGATTCAAAAAAATCAGGCTTACAATCCCGATCGCGTCGTCTTTTACGAGGACTTTGACACCATTGTCCAAAAGCGTATGAAGGGTGGGACGGTGGTGAACGAAGCGGCGGCCAGAATTCTTTGTCAGCGCGGCGTTAAACAAGTTGATGGCGGTTGGACGTGGCGCTCAGACCCAAGATTACGCCATCCTTCCCCGATCCGTTTATCTGATACTGAAACCAAAGCTTTTATTGCCAATATTAGCGCTCCTACCTGCTTGGTCATTGCAGAAAATGGTATCCCTCTGCAAGTGATGGATCTGGATGAGCGAGTAAAGGTTCATCGAGCACTGACAGTAGAGAAAATTTCTGGCCGACACCATTTGCACCTTGAGGGAGAGGCGCAAACCATTGCCGATATCATGCAATTTTTTTTAACTGCTTCTGCTTGATGCGGGCGCCAGGGCTAAAGACTGTTTTAAATAATATTTTACATTAGGTATAAGCAGTAACCCTATTAATTTTAAGAAAATAGATGATTATTTCTCATTAAATACCTATGCTTTTTTAACAAAAACTGGTGCTTATCAATTTTTTCCGTTACAGTGCCCAGCTACTTTAAAACAACTGTTTGAAATAGCTTTTTTACCTAAAGGCTACCTGCAAGCAGTATTGAATTAGTAAAGGTGAGCAGTATGACTTCGATGGCAAGCCGTCTTGCAGTTGATGAATTCGTGGAAGAAAAAGAGTTCAGTGTAAATGGACTGACCTACCGGGCCAAAGTCTGGGGTCCTAAGGATGGTAAACCTGTAATTGCTCTTCATGGCTGGCTTGATAATGCCAATACTTATGATGTTATAGCGCCTTTATTACCGTCACTGCGAATATGCTCAGTGGATTTGGCCGGTCATGGCTACAGTGACCATCGCCCTGGCTGGGGCCAGTATTATTTTTTTGAATACGTTTACGACATACTCGAAATTGCCGAGCAGCTGGGCTGGGGCACTTTCAGTTTAATGGGGCACTCCATGGGTGCACATATCGCTACGATTATTGCCGGGACTGAGCCAGAAAAAGTAGAACAGTTGATGTTGATAGAAGGTTTTGGCACGCCAAGTAATTTCTCAGCAGCGATTATTCCTGAGATGAATCGTAAGATGTATCAGCGAATTCGCAGACTTCGTGGCAAGAAGCCGCCTGTTTATCCCAGCCTGGATGCCATGGTTAAGGCCAGAGTTGCTGGTTTTTTTAAAATCAGTGAGGCGGGGGCCCGGATTTTAACGGAGCGCTCCTGTGTCAGCGAAGGGGATGGTTATACTTGGCGCATGGATCCTAAGCTAAAACTTATGTCACCAGCAATAATTAGTCATGAGCAGTTTTGTGAATTTATTAAGCAGATAACGGCGCCAACCTGCCTGATCCTTGCTGACAAGGGGGTGCCGCACAGCAAGGAACTGCTCGATGAGAGGATTAAATGCCATAACAATCTAAGAATAGAACACATGCAGGGCGGACACCACCTGCACCTTGAAGAGCAGGCCCCCGCAGTGGCTGAAATCATCGCTGATTTTTTTCAGGTGCCGGCTTGTATTGAGGAAGTCTGTGCATCTGAGATTTAAATTTTAACTTTTGATGTTTTTCAGTAAGGTGAAGCCAATATCTGCTGAAGACTGCAACTTATTGAAATTGCAAAGACTTAAGAGCTAATAAGGTTTTGGCGAATTAAAATAGCTTAATGATGTTAAAACAGTATTTTATATTTCTTCTTAAACTAAAAAATAACTCTATTTTCGTGATTCGACAGTATTATTTGCTGCATTTTTAGTCTACTGTTCTACTAAGTCGTGCTTGCTTAATGTTGACTAAGGAATAGAGTGAGCCGTTTTAAGCTAATAATACTGTTTATTATTAAGTCTGTGATATGGAGGTTCCAATGTCTAGCGTACTCAATAAAAACTTAGCGTCCCTTGGCGGAGTATCCGTCTCAAAGACGGATTCAGCTACTTCATATAAACTTCCTCTTTGGGTAACGGGTGGAATAGTTTTGGCTGTAGCGCTTATTTTTGGCGCTTACCGGCTGTACCTCAACAAATACGCCTTTACTGTGGGTCTTGATTATTTTGAGCCTGAGTTTCAGAAGTACTGGATGACCTTATTTTATATTCAGGTGCCTGTTATCATGGTTATAGGTATTGCATCAAACGCATATCTTTGGTTTACAAGGCATACCGTTGAAGCAATGTCGCCGCAAAAAGAGTTGCGGGTCTACATGGTGATGTTGGCGATGTTACTTGCATTTGGAATATCTTTTGCCATTCTCTTTTCGCTTTTTACCGAGGCTGATGCGGCCTGGCATCAAGTTACTATTCGTGATACCGATTTTACTCCCACTCATATTCTGTTATTTTATTTTTTAATACCGTTTGCAATAACAGCCTTGGCAACAGCCTTCATATGGCTGCATACACGTATGCCTGATTTTCGTGATCGTATTTCTCTGCCTTTGCTGATTCTGGTAGCAGGTGTTGCCATGATCATGCCCAATGTTGGATTTAATGAATGGGGCCATACTTTTTTCTATGCTGAGGAATTGTTTGCTGCTCCAATACATTACGGCTTTGTGACTTTAGGTTGGGCTTTTTTTGCTGTTGCAGGGCTTTTGATTCAAATTATGAATCGACTAAGGTTGCTTACAAGCATGTCACATACTGAGCCTGAGGTGTTGAAATCTTAAGTATTGGAGTCGTGGCTCTGAATTAATCAGGAGCCTAGCTGATTTGCTTTTTATCTTTCTCGCCACTTAGTTTAAAAAAGCCGAAGCAGAAAGCTTTGGCTTTTTTAGTTCTGCCTTCCCCCGTGTTTCCTCGTATTGTTTTGGCTTTATCCCTAGGGTCGCTTTTAGAGGTCATTGTAAAAACCTTGAATTTTTCCTGAAAGTTTGTAGGATGTGGGCATAAAGAACATAACTCAGGATATCTGTATAATGCCATGCCTTAGAAGATTTATGTCACGAACTCAAGTGCATGCAAAAAAGTTACTCCGCAGTAGTTTTCCTGCCTTTGCTTTTATATTATCTGTCATGCCTTATTCCGCAGCCGCCGAGGGTAATGTCGATTTAAATAGCACTGCCAAAACCGCGTTAACTCCCTTTAAAATAACCGGCTTTACTGATTCGGAACTGGTTGCCAGTGAAATAGACAACGATATTGTTAATCATAAGTTGGCCTTAGGTTCGATCAGGAAAAAACAAAACCAGCTCCAGCCTGAAATTGAAATTAAATTATCCGGTAAAATTAGCCGTTTAACCTTTGAGATTGATAATCAATATGACCCTTTGGAAGTTTACCAATATTTCCTGGGGCAGTTGCAAAATACCGCTTTCGATATTTTATACCAATGCCATGCCTATGAATGTGGCAGCAATACCCATTGGGCTAACCAAGTTTTTAAGCAAAGATTGTTAAATGGTCTGGAACGAACACAGTACTATATTGTTGCACGCCTTAATACGGGTGATGTTGTTGAGCCAACCCGCTACATTGTGTGTTATCTGGTTCAAAGAGGTAACAAGCGCTTGTACGTTCATTTTGAGCTTATTACTGTCAGTGCCGATCAGGACAACCCTGTGCTTGATAGCCAGTTTTATTATGAGCAATTAAAAACATTGAAGCGGGTTCGTGTTCGAGGCTTATCGATTACTAAAGCTTACCAAATAGAGCAAGATAGCAGCAAAAAGGCCATTCAAAGTGTGGTGCATTTATTGCAGAATCATCCAGAGCTCAAGCTGGTTATTGTGGGCCACGTTAATACGTTAGCAGCGGTCAAGGCTAACCTGGATAGCTCCCTTAGCTTAGCTAATAATTTTAATAGTGCCCTTGAAGAACAGGGGCTGCAAAGCCCACTGCCTGCTTATGGGCTTGGGCCATTGGCGCCTGATTCCAGTGGTGTTAACGAGGATTCAACAGCATGGATAGAGTTGGTTCTTGTGCCTAAGCATTAGTTTGTGCCTAAGCGATATTTATATCTGATTAATCCCGTAGTAAGGACATAAACTCTGATCGGGTGCGATGGTCGGTGCGGATATGGCCTAACATCACCGATGTTTTCATTACTGAATTCTGCTTTTCAACCCCCCGCATCATCATGCACATGTGTTTTGCTTCTATAATCACACCCACACCTTTGGCTTCGGTTACATTCATGATGGCTTCGGCAATTTCCTTGGTCAGATTTTCCTGGATTTGCAGGCGTCTTGCGTACATATCAACAATACGGGCAATTTTAGATAAACCAATGACTTTGCCTGTGGGCAAATAACCCACGTGACATTTGCCTATAAAGGGCAGCAGGTGGTGTTCGCACAAAGAGTAAAGCTCAATGTCTTTTACAATCACCAATTCATCGGTTTCAGAAGGGAAGATAGCCCCATTGACCAGCTCTTCCAGAGACTGGCTGTATCCGCGGGTTAGGTATTGCATGGCCTTGGCGGCACGCTCAGGGGTATCTTTTAAGCCATCACGGCCTAAATCTTCACCGATGGCTTTGATAATGTGGGTATATGCTTCTTTCATGATGTATCCATGTAGTCATTCTTTTGGCCGACAATGCTACCAGAAAATTAACTATTAACCTATTGGTGGCTTATAGTACGGATTAACTGTTGAAATGGATGATTTGAGGTAGAATAGGGGCCGTTGTTAACAATGTAAGATTGAGTATCCACCCAAGACTTTTATTTACAAGTGCTTTTTTATGTCAGGAAATACATTTGGAAAACTGTTTACAGTAACGAGCTTTGGCGAGAGTCATGGTCCAGCTTTGGGTTGTATAGTCGATGGCTGCCCTCCCGGTATGAGCTTAAATGAGTCAGACTTGCAAAAAGACCTTGATCGCAGAAAACCGGGGACTTCACGTTATACCACGCAACGTCGCGAACCGGACGAAGTGCGTATTCTGTCAGGGGTGTTTGAAGGTAAAACCACCGGAACCCCGATTGGCTTGTTGATTGAAAATACGGATCAAAAGTCCAAAGATTATAGTGATATCAAAGACACTTTTCGTCCCGGTCATGCTGACTATACCTACACTCAGAAATATGGTTTCCGCGATTACCGCGGCGGCGGGCGCTCATCCGCCAGGGAAACAGCGGTGCGTGTGGCTGCAGGAGCAATTGCTAAAAAATACTTACATGAGCAACTTGGCATAGAAATAAGAGGCTTTGTTTCCCGTATTGGGGAGTTGCAGGCTGTGGAACATGATTGGAACGAAGTAGAAAAAAACCCTTTTTTCTGTCCCGACAAAAATATCGTTGCTGATCTGGAAGCCCTGATCACCCGGCTTAGAAAAGAAGGCAGTTCAATAGGTGCTGAAGTAACGGTTGTAGCCAGTGGCATGTTGCCAGGCTTGGGGGAGCCAGTGTTTGATCGTTTGGATGCGGACATTGCCCATGCTTTAATGAGCATAAATGCAGTTAAGGGCGTGGAAATTGGCGATGGTTTTACATCAGTGGTGCAGCGTGGTGAGGAACACCGTGATGAAATTACTCCTGAAGGTTTTCTCTCAAATCATGCTGGAGGCGTGCTAGGCGGCATTTCAACTGGCCAGGATATTGTGGCCAGGGTCGCATTAAAACCCACATCCAGTATCAGAATCCCTGGAAAAAGCATCGATATTTACGGCAATTCTGTCGAAGTTATTACTGAGGGCCGCCATGACCCCTGCGTAGGCATTCGTGCGACGCCGATTGCCGAAGCCATGTTAGCGATGGTGTTGATGGATCATTTGCTTAGGCACCGGGGACAGAATGCAGGTGTTCAAACTAAAAC
>JBECKY010000025.1:0-16177 GCA_040235475.1 Pseudomonadales bacterium | reverse complement strand
CAGACGGCTCCGATTCGGAAATCTTCTTGTATACTGGGGGTGCTGTGCAGCGATTGACAGATAACACCTTCGAGGATTTGGCGCCGCAAATTAATAATAACGGCGTGGTTGCCTGGCGGGGGCGCCCTGATTCAGACAGTGAAATTTTCGTCTGGAATGCCGGCACAATTACTCAAGTCACAGACGATAACTGCAATAACCTCAATGTCAGGATCAATAACAACAATAGCCTTGTGTGGGAGGCGTGGGATGGTCCTAACAGCCGCATTATTCTGGCAATAAATGATGGTCTGGATACTCCTCCACCTGGCTCAATTCAGTGCGCGGTACCCAGCACTCCAGCAGCCCCAAGCAGCCCCCGGAAAGGTGACAGCGGCGGTTGTGCGCTTAACACCCGGGCCGGTTTTGACCCGGTTTTAATCTTCCTGCTGTTCTTATCCATGTTTTATATGTGGAGAAAACACCCCCAAAGCCAACATAAATAAAGATTAGCCTATGGGAGGCTAATCTTTATTCGAAAAACCCGGTTTTCTTTCTTCGGTGTTTACTAATCATGCGATACAAGGTAAATTGCGCCGTTCCTATAAAAAGGAATCTATGGCGATTGTGGCTTGTTTCAAGGCTGTTGGCTGAGTATTAACAGCCTTTATTGAATCAGCTACTCAGCTACATTGGCAAAGCTAAGCACAAGCCATACCGATAAGACTTTTGACAAAAGGTAGTAAATTAAGATGACAGAACTGTTTGCTGATAGTGTAGATCTTATGGTGGTAGGCATGGGAACGGTGTTCGCGTTTCTTGGCCTGTTAATTGTTGTTACCAGCCTGATGTCGAAATTTATCATTACTTTTGTTCCTGAAGCTGAGGCGCCAAAAACTTTTGCCCCGTCGGCTAAAATCGCTACGACTGCCAGTTCCGCCGCTAATGATCAGCAACTCATTGCAGTAATTAGTGAAGCTATCAAACAACACCGTAATAAGCCTAAAAAATAATTACCCATTATGTTAAGCAGGGCCGAATCACTATGAGTGAAGCTAAAAAACCCCTTGGTATTACTGATGTCGTTCTTCGAGATGCGCATCAATCGTTATTTGCAACCCGCATGCGCATTGATGACATGCTGCCGATTGCTGAAAAACTTGATCAAATAGGTTTCTGGTCACTTGAGTCATGGGGTGGCGCTACATTTGACGCTTGCATCCGCTACCTGGGCGAAGATCCCTGGGAACGCATTCGCTTATTGAAAGAGGCCATGCCCAATACCCCCCAGCAAATGTTGTTCAGGGGGCAAAATATTCTCGGTTACCGACATTACGCCGATGATGTAGTAGAAAAATTTGTTGAACGGGCTGCTGTTAATGGCGTGGACGTGTTTCGTGTATTCGATGCCATGAACGATACCCGCAACCTGGAAACAGCAATTAAAGCCGTTATCAAGCAAGACAAGCATGCGCAAGGCACTATTTCCTATACCGTAAGCCCAGTGCATACCATTGACAACTGGGTGGATATGTCCAAGCGTATCGAGGACATGGGTGCGCATTCGGTATGTATTAAAGACATGGCTGGCTTGCTCAAGCCCTATGTAGCCTTTGAGCTGGTAAGCAAACTCAAGGCCAGCCTGAATATTCCTGTGCATATGCAATGCCATGCAACCACGGGCCTGTCGACGGCAACCGCTCTGAAAGCGATTGAGGCAGGCATCGATAATGTCGATACCGCAATTTCCTCCATGAGTATGACCTACGGCCATTCACCCACAGAGTCTGTGGTGGCTATGCTGGAAGGCACCGAGCGTGCAACCGGTCTGAATATTCACAAGCTGGAAGAAATAGCTGCGTATTTCCGTGAAGTGCGGAAAAAATACGCCCAGTTTGAAGGCGCGCTTAGAGGCGTAGACTCACGCATTCTGGTAGCCCAAGTGCCTGGCGGCATGCTGACCAATATGGAAGGCCAATTAAAAGAACAGGGTGCCGGCGATAAGCTTGATGCGGTTCTTGAAGAAATTCCACGGGTTCGTGAAGACCTGGGCTTTATTCCCCTGGTTACACCCACCTCGCAAATTGTAGGTACCCAGGCGGTGCTGAACGTAATGACCGGCGAGCGCTATAAATCGATTTCAAAAGAAACCGCTGGTGTACTAAAAGGTGAATACGGCGCAGCGCCAGCACCTTTTAATACCGAACTGCAAAAGCGTGTATTAGACGGCGCAGCGGCCATTACCTGCCGCCCTGCGGATCTTTTAGAGCCGGAAATGGATAGGCTCAGTGCTGAATTAAAAGCCCTGGTTACAGAGAAAAATATTACCCTGGCCAAGGATGAGATTGATGATGTCCTGACGTACGCTTTATTTCCGCAGATTGGTCTTAAGTTTCTGGAAAACAGAAACAACCCCGATGCCTTTGAGCCGGTACCCACGGGCCAGATTGCACGAGCTGCAGTAGCTGGACAAGCGGAAGTATATACCGTTAGCGTAAATGGTCAGTCTTACGTAGTAGAAGTGAACGACGGTGGCGATGTTACTGGTATTGTTCCGGTGGGTACGGCTGCGGCAAGCACTGCCGTGGCGGCGCAGGGTAGCGGTGAACCGATAACGGCACCCTTGGCGGGTAATATTTTTAAAGTGCATGTTTCACCAGGGCAATCTATTCAGGAAGGCGATGTGGTGATCATCCTTGAAGCGATGAAAATGGAAACTGAAATCAGGGCACCCCATCCAGGCACGGTCAGTCAGATTAATATCAAAGAAGGTGACGCTGTTTCAGTGGGTGATGTGCTGATAAGCATGTAAAGTTTCTTGCTTATTGCTGAGCCCAAAGAAGCTCTGATGAGCTTAGAGCTTCCTGGAGCATGAAAGTAACTTTTAAAAATAAAACCATTGCAAATTAATTGATAAGAAAATTGTAAGGCAGTTTCTTAATGGAAAATTTTGTTGAATTATGGCGTAGTACCGGCATCTACTACCTATTAGAACAGGTTGGTAACGATGGTATAGGTGGTCTTGGCCAGTTGCTGATGATTGGTGTTGGCCTGTCATTACTGCTCCTGGCGATTAAAAAAGGCTTTGAACCTTTGTTATTAGTGCCTATTGGCTTCGGCGCTATTTTGGTGAATATTCCAGAAGCCGGTTTTTATGCTGCGCCCACAGAAACAGAGGGCGGCGGCCTGCTTTATTATGTTTATCATGTTGGTATTGAAAGTGGCGGTATATTTCCCTTGCTGATTTTTATGGGCGTGGGGGCCATGACCGATTTTGGGCCGTTGCTGGCTAACCCAAAAACCCTGCTGCTGGGTGCCGCAGCACAGTTTGGTATTTTTGCCACTTTACTGGGTGCGGTCGCATTAACTGATTTAGGCTTGTTTGATTTTACCCTGAAAGAGGCTGCCTCTATTGCCATCATTGGTGGTGCCGATGGGCCTACAGCGATTTTTGTTGCCGGTAAATTGGCGCCGGATCTGCTTGGCGCCATTGCTGTTGCAGCTTATTCTTATATGGCACTGGTGCCGCTGATTCAGCCACCGATTATGCGCTTGCTGACCACCGAAAATGAACGCAAAATTGTCATGACGCAATTACGCCCAGTGTCGCGGACTGAAAAAACAATTTTTCCCTTGATGCTGTTATTGTTGGTTGCTTTGCTCTTGCCTTCAGCCGCCCCCTTGTTGGGAATGTTCTGCTTCGGTAACCTGATGAAAGAATGTGGTGTGGTAGATCGTTTAAGTGACACCACCCAAAACGCCCTGATCAATATCGTCACTATCTTTTTAGGCCTGGCCGTGGGCTCTAAATTAAGTGCCGATAAATTCCTTGACCCGAAAACCCTGGGTATTCTTATTTTGGGTATGGTAGCGTTTTGTATTGGCACCGCTGCCGGCGTGTTAATGGGCAAGCTAATGAACACGCTGTCGAAAGAAAAAATCAACCCCTTGATAGGTGCCGCCGGAGTTTCAGCTGTGCCGATGGCCGCACGCGTGGCTAACAAGGTAGGGCTGGAATCAAACCCGCATAACTTCCTTTTAATGCATGCCATGGGGCCCAATGTGGCGGGTGTAATAGGATCTGCTGTAGCGGCAGGGGTGATGTTAAAACTGGTTCATTAAACTAATGTTAAAGCAAGTTTAAGCCGGTTTCTGCCCAGGTTTTTTCTTCGCATCTACTAGTATCAACAAGGCAGGTAAAAAGAGAAAATCAATAATCAATGCAATCACAATAATGGGTGCAACCATTTTCCCCATAATGGCATTAATACCAAACACCGACTGAGACAACAACAGCAGTCCGGCCGTAATCACCACCGAGGTAATCACCAGGGCTGTTCCTGCGGTGGTGAAGGCATACTCCAGGGCTTGTTCGGTGGTTTCTCCGCGCTTCTTTGCTTTTAAGTACTTACTTAAAATGTGCACGGTATCGTCAACCACAATACCCAGGCTAACACTGAAGGTTACCGCTGCTGCCTGGTTGATTTCGCCCACCAGCAAACCCCATAAGCCGTAGGTAATCGCTGCAGGAAAAGCATTGGGTATCAGGCTGAGGAAGCCATAGCGCCATGAGCGCAACCCTATAATCAATACCACGGTAATCAAAGCAAGAGCAAAAAAAGAACCTGAGATCATACTGTCGATAACCTGATTGCCTAAATGGGCAAACATCAAACTCTGGCTGGCACCGGCAGCGTTTAACGAAGGTTGCTCTCGATCCAGCCACTGATTGATACGGGATTCCAGCGCAACCTGTTCGCGGTTAGTCAGGGGGTGGAAAAAAACCGTGAGTTTCAGTTTTGAACGATCGTGATTAATTAAATCATTTAGATCCTGACCTGCCTGCAAAGACAATTCATACAGCAATAGATATTGCCCCGCCAGCTCCCTGGACTCCGGGACTCTATACCAGGCCGGATCACCATTGTGCATATCCTGATTTAAGCGTTTTACGGTATCAAGGTAGCTGAATACCTGTGTGGTTTCCGGCAGTGATTCCAGCCATAAAGTAAACTGAGAAACTTTTTCTAAAAACGCTGGATCATTAATCCCTTCAGCAGGCCCGGCATCAAGCACATAATCAATCGATTGAAAACCGCTAAAATGGGCTGCGGCAAAATCGGCCGCCTGACGTATCTCCAGCTTCTGGTCAAAATACTCCAGTAAATTATCGTTCAATTCATTTTTGGGAATGAAAACCGCCGTAACTAAAACCACAATGCCAGTAGACCAGAATAAATAGTGGCGGTATTGAACCGTAAAGCGACTAATGATCTGCATTATTTTTGTCAGGTTTAAATCGCGGTTGCTGGGTTTAATGGGTAATAGCAGCAGCGTTGCCGGTAGCAGCGTTAAAGTAAAAATCAACGCAACAAAAATTCCAATGGCGGTAATATTGGCAAAATCATGAAACGGGGGAGAGTCGCTAAAGTTCATGCACAGCAGGCCAATGCCAGTGGTGATGGTGGTTAAAAATATCGGCTGCATATTGTCGGCCAGGCTGGTTTTTATGGCCTGCAGCTTTTCTTCGCCCAGCCTGAGCAGGGTCAGGTATTGAGTGATAATATGGGTGGAATCTGCCAGCGCCAAAGTGAGAATAAGCAGGGGGGCCAGCGCCGAGGTTTGGTTAAGCGACATTCCCAACCAGCCGGCAAGCCCCATGGCAAAAGCAACCGCCGCACCAACCACCAGCATGCTGGCCAGTACCGCAGAAACCGAGCGAAATAAAATACCCTGAATAATAAGCCCCAAGGCAAATACAAAAGGAAATAAATGCGTCGCGTCATAAACGGCCACTTTTAAAAATGCATCGGTAATGATAATGCCGCCGAGCAGATAAAAAGTCGCATCCGGGTGCTTCTGTTGGTATTTCAGCTTTAAGGCTTCGCCAGCCTTAACCACCTCGTTCATGGCAGCCTTGCCTTCTGGTAAAGCCAGGTGAACCACAACCAGGCTGACTTCATCGTCGGCAGAAACCAGGCGGTTATGCAGCATGGGGTCGTTGTGCAGCGACAGGCGGATGGTCTCAAGGCTTTGCTTATCCAGCACCTGGTCGCGAGGAATTAAAAAATCAACAGTAAAGCCTTCTTCGCCGTCCACCTGCTGAGGCTGCGAACGCTGAAAAGTGGTAAGGGACTGAACACCTTGGGCGTAAGGCAGATCTTGAGCCGCGACGGTCAGTTGCTTGATTAAGTCCAGGCTTTGTTGCTCGAAAATATCACCGGAGGCGGGCGCAACTAAAAAAGCCAGGGTTTCCGCCTGGCTAAAATGGGCTTGCAGGTGATCGTAGGCTTTTAGTTGTGGGTTGTCTTCATTAAACAGCAGCCGGTAATTACTGTTAAAGGTCAGGCCAAAAACACCGGCAGCGCTGATTAAAATAATAATCAGCGAGACAAGCAACAAGGCCAGGCGTTTTTTTACCAGCCACGCCGCCAGTTTGCTGTCAAAGGGCAAGGGTTTATTCTCGAATGAATTGGACACCATTAAATCGGCTCGCCCTCCCGGCTGGGCGGGCTGGTGTTTTTGTGCTGTTCATCTTCAATCTGCTCAAGGGCTTTGTCCATTTCATTTAGGCTGTCTTCCACAGCAGATTGAATTTTAGGCAGAATGTCGTCCAGCACTTTATCCAGCTCATCTGCCAGGGATTTACCCAGGGATTTCACATTTTCTTCAAGCTCTGGAAGCTGCTTTTCCATGTCCTGTGTTGACTTGTTCAGGGATTCGATAAAGCCATCCTTGACGCCTTCCAGGCTTTTAAACAGCTGATGCAGTGCTCCGGGTAATCGGCTGTCCAGGGTTCGCTCAGTATCCACCAGCCAGCGCTGGTCTTGCTGCGTCAGGTGGGTGATCAGTTGCACCTCTTTCGTGTGGCCCGACTCATCAATCCAGATCAGGGTATCAATTTTTGCATGGTCATCCTTAATTCGAATCCTTTCAACTTTAAAGTCCGTAATCACAAAATCACGCATGGATGGAGCTAAGGTGTTGTTTAAAGATAATTTTTCAGCTTGCTGGTCATTTTTATCGACCAGGGACTGCCAGAAAACAGCGGTGACTTCCTGGGGCGTTTTAGGGGCGCCACAGGCGCTTAGCAGGGTAAATATTAATAAGCTTAGCAGGGCAGCTTTTGCTGTGGGGAAGGTTGCAATTCGAAGCATGTTTAAATCCTGTGAAAAAATCATTTAAAACCAAACATGAGGATAATAAGAAATGACGGCATAAGCCAGGGTTTCATTGCGCAGCGGTAAAAACTGCTTTAATTCAACCCGCAGATCAATGCATACTAGGCAGATTTGATCAGAGGTTCCTTAATTCGGTTGCGTTTATTTTCCTTGATTAAGATAAGCCAAAAACACGTAATACAGGAGACAACAAATGGCATTACCCAAAATCGGCAATTTGGCGCCTGCTTTTAGCGCCTTAGACCAGGCTGGAAACAAAGTAAACCTGAAAGATTTTCGCGGTAAAAAACACGTAGTGCTGTATTTTTACCCTAAAGCCATGACCCCCGGCTGTACCGTGCAGGCTTGCGGCATCAGCGACAGCAAAAAACAATTCGACAAACTCAATACCGTTGTTTTCGGCATGAGCCCCGATGCCCCCGCCAGGCTGGTAAAATTTATCGACAAACAAAAACTCAAATTCGATTTGCTCAGCGACGCAGACCACAGCATTGCCGAAAAGTACGGCGTGTGGGGGCTGAAGAAATTAGCCGGGCGTGAGTACATGGGCGTTAAGCGCATGACTTTTATTATTGGCGATGATGGCCGCCTGAAACACATTATGGAAAAGGTAAACACCAAAACCCATCATAGTGATGTGCTTGAGTATATTAAAGAGCATCTTTAGCAAGCCTTCGCTTGTAGAGAGTTCGTTCTTGAGCAAGGACTTATACTGATCCTGGAGGAGGCGAGCAAAGCACCCAGCTAAAGTTATTGCATCTAATTTAAGGGCAGTCGAAACTTGCTCAAAGGTCTGCGCTGCTTAATATTAATCCTTAGGGCTGTTCATGAAATCAGGCATTCATAAATATGATATTAACAGTGAATATTTTTTCGAAGAAGGCTGTTTCATCACCGAATTATCAAATACTCCCGATGATCCAGAGGTGTCAATAGCCAGAGCACGGCTTGAGCCAGGGAAAACGACCAAGTGGCATTACCTAAAAGGTGTAGCCGAACGTTACGTTATACTCGAGGGTATTGGTAGAGTGGAAGTGGGGGATAATGAGCCGCAGATAGTTAATATTGGTGATGTGGTGATTATCCCATCGCTGGTGCGTCAAAGAATAAGTAATATCGGAGCAAGTGATTTAGTATTCCTGGCTATTTGCTCTCCGCGGTTCAAGGAAGCTCTTTATGTTAGCATGTAAACGTACACGACCCAGTGATATTCCAACCAGGACATATGCATGACCAATAACGATATTTTGCGCCGTATCCGCTATACCTTTGACTTTAGCGATTCGAAAATGATGGCTGTGTTTGGCTCGGCCGATCACGAGGTAACACGGGAGCAGATTAGTAATTGGTTAAAAAAAGAAGACGATCCTGCGTATAAGTCATGCAGTGATAAGCAAATGGCGATTTTCCTGAATGGTTTGATTAACGACAAGCGCGGTAAAAAAGAAGGTGCGCAACCCGAGCCAGAGCAACGTTTAACGAACAATATTATTTTTATGAAGTTAAAGATTGCCTTAAACCTTAAGTCAGAAGATGTATTGGATATTATGAACTTGGCTGATTTCAGGATGAGCAAGCACGAATTAAGTGCGTTTTTCCGCAAGCCGGGTCATAAACACTACCGTGAGTGTAACGACCAGATTTTACGTAATTTTCTCAAAGGTATGCAGCTTAAATACCGTGACAAGCCTGGGTCGGATTAAAATCCGGACTCAAATAAAAGTAGAGTTTTTGGCTTAGGCTGTATTTTGCCAGGCTTAATGGCCTGTCCCCACCCCTCAGTGGCACACCCACTCCCTGGCACTAAAAACATGATGAGGAGCTTGCTTAGCTTAAAGGGTTTATTTAACGTGGCTTAATTTCCGCATGCTTGCCGCTGTTCTTAAGCAAATTTCGTGTGTATGTTGCTGTTTTAATGGATTAATACGGTGAATATGGCGGATGCTTCTGTGCCGCTGATCCAGCCCATTTTATTGACTTAACACCCCTACCATCGCCCTTAAAGTGGTGTTAAGCTTCTTGGGCGAAAATGTAAGGGCTGATTTCTGCTTCTTATGGTGTTGTGCTAGGCCTTGTGTGAGTGCGCTGTGCCTGGAAGACTAGAGTCAAAGATAGGGGACGTGGTTGTATGGCCACTTTCTAACTAATCTGCTGGGTCCAAAGTGAAAGCTTATATAAAAAGAATGGTAATCTTTCATCGATAATTATAAAACTTGGAGGAAATGACAATGGGTCGCAAAGTATGTGTAATTGGTATAGGCATGACAGATTTTGTTAAGCCAGGTACCAGTGAAGAATATAATGTAATGGCGAAAAAAGCTGGAGAGCAGGCGTTAAAAGATGCCGGCATCGCTTATAGCGAAGTTGACCAGGCTTGTGTTGGTTATGTTTACGGTGAAAGTACTTCCGGTGAACGGGCGGTTTATGAGCTGGGTTTAACCGGCATTCCTGTTTATAACGTAAATAACAACTGTTCAACCGGATCAACTGCTTTGTTTATGGCCAAGCAGCTTGTAGAAGGTGGTAATGCCGAATGTGTCCTGGCCTTAGGTTTTGAAAAAATGGCTAAAGGTGCTTTGGGTGCAACTTTCATGGATCGTTTGAACCCCATGGACATGCACATGAAAGTGGTGATGGATGCCAAGCTTGAATTTGTACCTGGTGCGGCACCTACTGCCATGCTGTTTGGTGGTGCGGGTGTTGAGCATCAAAAAAAATACGGCACCAAAGATGAAACCTTTGCTAAGATTGCGGTAAAAAACCGTGCTCATGCGGGTAATAACAACCACGCTATTTTCCAAAACCCTTTGACTGTTGAAGAAGTTATGGCTTCTCCCCATCAGTTTGGTCCTATTACGCGTTTGCAATGCTGCCCACCAACCTGTGGCGCTGGCGCTGCGATTTTGTGTACTGAAGAGTTTGCTAAAAAGCATGGTCATGAAAATCCGGTTTATATTGCCGGTATGTCCATGGCGACAGACTTGGAGTCCAGCTTTAACGAAAACTCAATGATCAAAGTAATTGGCTTTGATATGACCCAAAAAGCTGCGAAAGAAGTTTACGAGCAAGCGGGTTTAGGCCCGCAAGATGTCAACGTAATTGAACTTCACGACTGTTTTACCTCTAATGAATTGTTGACTTACGAAGCCTTGGGGCTTTGTGATGTTGGTAAAGGTGGTGAACTGGTTGAAGACAATCAAACCACTTACGGCGGCAAATGGGTTGTTAACCCTTCTGGAGGCTTGTTATCAAAAGGTCATCCACTGGGAGCAACCGGTTTAGCCCAGTGTAATGAGCTGGTTGAACAATTGCGTGGTATTGCCGGTAAGCGTCAGGTTGAAGGTGCAAAGGTTGCATTGCAACATAACCTCGGCTTGGGTGGTGCTTGTGTCGTTACTATGTATCGTCAGGACTAATTTTTATTCTTGAAAAATAGTCTGAATGACAAGCAGTAATACCGGTAGTACTATCGGCATAATAAAAAGGGGCGATTATTTTCGCCCCTTTTTTATGTTTAAGCTTAAGTTTAAAATTCTTTAAATAGCAACAAGCCTCTCTTATCGCTTAAATTTTTTAGTGGGTTTCATTTTTTTGACTCATAATCATTATGGACAGTGTGAGTAACAGCCATAGTAACAGTAGCTCGCCAGCAAAAATGCTCGGCTTTATTTTAGGGCCACTGCTTTTTATCTTGCTTATTTTCTTCGCTGAGCCGGCCAATTCAGATATATGGAGAGTGCTGGCATTAGCACTGTGGATGATTTGCTGGTGGGTTAGTGAAGCCGTACCCATACCGGTTACGGCGTTATTGCCGCTGGTGCTGCTTCCCTACCTGGGGGTATTTACGCTGGCAGAATCTACAGCACCCTATGCAAACCCGATTATTTTTCTGTTTATGGGCGGTTTTATGATTGCGCTCGGATTGGAAAAGCACAATTTGCATCAACGTATTGCGCTTAATATGATCCGCGTCACCGGCACTTCAGCAAACGGTATTATTTTAGGGTTTATGCTGGCTACTGCGCTGTTGAGTATGTGGATCAGCAATACGGCCACCACAGTGATGATGTTGCCCATTGCCACTTCAGTTATTAGCACCCTGTTGCCGGGTGATATCGGCAACTCATCGCAGAGATGCCCAGCAGCGGAAAAGAAATTTGCCCTTGGCTTAATGCTGAGTATTGCCTATGCCGCGAACATCGGGGGCAGTATGACCCTTATCGGCACCCCGCCTAATGTGGTAATGGCCGGATACTTAAAAGAGCTGATTAATTTTGAGATGGCTTTCAGTCAATGGCTAAGCATTGGTATACCAGCGGGCGCTGCTATGTTGACGATTACTTATTTGTTGATTACCCGGCTGCTTTTCGCCAGTGACATAAAAGACATTGAAGGCTCTGATGCGTTGATTGATGAAAAATTAACAGCTTTGGGCTCTTTTTCAAAAGCAGAAACGCTGGTAACAATTATTTTTGCTTTGACCGTTTGCTGCTGGATATTTAAGCCGCAGCTGAATGAATTGATCGGTTGGCCACTTCTTTCTGATGTTACTACCGCTATGGTGGGCGGAATACTAATGTTTATCACCCCATTGGATTTTAAAAAGGGGCAATTTCTGATGCAATGGGAAGATGCTTCCCGTTTACCCTGGGGTATTTTAATATTGTTTGGTGGTGGCATGTGCCTGGCCAGCAGCATGGAAAAGTCAGGGATTATTCAGGCCGTTGGCAGTTTTGTGGCTCAGTACCACGAGCTGGGGCTGCTGAGTATGATTGTGATTGTTACCACTTTGGTTTTATTTATGACTGAGTTGATGAGTAACGTCGCTTTGGTAAGCATTTTTATCCCGGTTATTATTGGGATAAGTTCCGGTTTAGATATCAACCCTCTTTACCTGGTAATTCCCGCCACTATCGCCTCAAGTTGTGCCTTTATGATGCCGATAGCCACGCCACCCAATGCAATTGTTTTTGCCAGCGGCCATATCAGAATCAAAGAGATGATGCGGGCTGGGGTACTGCTTAATATGGTCTGCATTGTAATTTTGACTGTTATCGGCTTTGTACTAGTGCCCAAAATTTTTTACTAAGCTGGCGATTAAAGTCTGGCGGAATTATGTGAACTCCCTTGATTTTACCATCGATGGTGAGGCTTCCCTGCATCACATTATTAACCCAACAATCATTGCTGCCGGGTTAATAATAGCTGCTCTGAAAGCCTAGAGGTTTGCTGCGTTCTTAGCGTGTTCTCTCCTGGTTTTGTTACTTCGCCACAGCGGCAAGAGTCTCTAGCTTAAAATCGTTTATGACCAAAGAGGGCGGAGATTTAACTTCTTTATTGAATGCAGCGGGGCCACCATCGCCGACGGTATCTGGGAACCATAGAGAAATGAGTAGCTCAAATTCATGGAACTGGTCAATGGCATCGGGTAAGCCCGCAGTCCTAATGCCAATACGCGGGTGCGCACCAGGCATATTTTCGTAATCGTTAACGCTATTTGGATCATCTTCATAAATCAGTGCTGTGATCATGCCTTCGATCATTTCTTTGGGCAGTACAATTGACATAAATACATCCCAGCCCTGCTTGCTATCCATCCATACCCATTCGCCAGGCAGGTCTGATTTGTTGGCTTCGATTTCTTCTGCGGTCATTACTCCATCAACCACGCCGACGCCCATGGTGTCATAAATGGCTTCAGCCGAAACCTGGGCACCTTGCAGGTCGACAAAATCAAGGGTGACCCGTACAGCGGGATTTTTTATCGCGTTGGCAAAATAGCGAGCCGAGCCAAGCTCGGTTCGGTTGGGAATAATAATGCCCTGATCATAAATATTTACTTGTGTGTAGAGGGAAAAAATCTGAATACCCGCAATAAGTATTTTTAGTTTCGCAAGTGCCAGCGCGCGTACATCACCATCCTTGACACCGAGAATTTCGATTTTGATATTATCGGAGCTGTTTAAATTCACTCTTGCCCATTTTGCCAGAACCGATGCACCGATATCGACGCGAATATTATCCACGATGGTTTGGCTCTGGGCGGTGCCGACATGGGCTTTAAAGTCTTTAAAAGCGATAAAGCTTTCGGGTTCATAACTTAAGTTATAAAAAGTGGTGCTGACTTTTTGTCGATCAATATCAAAACTTACATAATCGGCTTTGCTTTTTTGGTCGTTGCCTACGACAATATAAGCATAACGTTTTAAGGCGTTTGCATCTTCAAAAACCATTTCCTTAACGATTTCACCTTTAACAGCATTCATTGACTTGATGTCATAAGGCTCCCTGCCAGTGTCGCGAAACATAAAAGCAAGCTCATCTTCGGCATCAAAGATGCCCTGAGCGCCCTTAATGGGGGCGGGTGATTTTCCGGATATATAAACCCAGCCGAGGCTGCTGTCGAACTCATCAATCTGAGTGGGGACAGGCTTTAATACGCCACCTCTGACAGCCATGATTGAAATACGGCTGTTTTCTTTGCCCAGTAAGTCTGGTAGTTCTTCCCCTTTTAAAATCACCGGATAAAGGTGAGTGAAATGGGTAAAACCCAGTTGCTCAATAGCGGATTGCAGTTGCTTCGGCGACACCCTGCCCAACACATCTCTGTTGTTAGTTAGAACCGCTGTGTCTTTTTCTATTTCATTTAAGTACCAGGCCAGCTCCTCATCAGAAAGCCCTGTTGGTGAAGACAATTCCAAAGGTCTTTTCCGTTCACAGCAGTGCTCTTGTGAAGCAGCAAGCAGTATTTGTGAGTTTGAGAATATAAGAAAAACTAATAGCAATAACAGCTTGTTTATTGACTTGAACGTATCCATTTTTTTATACCTTCATTTGTTGTTATTTTGTTTGTTTTTGCTGAAGACTTGTTTTTATATGCTTTAGCAAACTTTGATCTGCGATAAGTATTTTGTCAATTAACTTACCTTGTTTTTATAGTCTTTTTTAATGAAAACAAAAGCTTATCTGTGATAACAAGACGTTCTTGCCATCTTATCCCATCTCCATTATGCTTGCGCGTCAACTTTGGGTTGAAAAGTCAGAAACAATCTTTTCCAGCGCGTAATAACACAGTACAGAAGCAGTACGTATAAAGAGCGTACAATTTGGGTTGTTCTTTTCAAAAAATAATAAATCGATTAAGAAAATTAATAAATAAGTAGGAGTTAGCGATGATGTTCTTTCGGCTTGCCAAAAGTATCTTTTTTACTGTCTGTATTTCGAACCTTATTTTTTTCTCAGCTTTGTCCCCCTCTCTAAGCTATGCCACCACTGCGGAAATGGATGCCGACGAATTTGCTCGTGTTGCTGTACGTAAAATGAGAGTGGTTGTTCTTAAAGGTAGTCAGGTAAAATTTTTAGTGGGCAAAGAATTTAAAAATTATTCGCTGATGAAGTTTGCCGATGAGCGACTAGAAGCCATCCCTTTTCAGTTTGATGACATGAGTGAGCTTGGCCAACCTTATACCGGCAGCAAAGGTGCGGCAGTTAAAGGTAGTATTGGCATGTTTGATCAAAACGATGAGCTTTTATTTATGTTTAAGGATGGCCGTGATAAAGCGAGCCAGTTGGCATTAGACAATGTTGAGGGTCGGGTTGCTGCTGAACTGGCTGTTAGTGATAATGGTCGCACCCATTATTTTTATTTGGTCGAAGGCAATGCACAGCGCAGCGATGTTGATTATATAGAATATGATCCTGAATCTTACCTGATTAAATCTGATCGCTGGTCTATGCAAACGGATCCTGAAAATCCAATTGTCTGGGGCGACTTTTTTTATCATTCGTTCCAGGAAAAACACAGCCTGCTCGATACCATGAAAATGCGCATCGGCGGTAAAGTGGGTTTTATCAGCCTGGTGCTAAACAACAATAACGTGATCGGCAATACCCTGGGTTTCAAGGATGGGCCGATTCGCGACTTTCTTGAAATGAATGCCTCCGTGGTGTTGTTGGGTGTGCCCTTTATGAGTATTAAAATGGGATTCTCGGTGACCCAGCATAATTTAGGCGCCCCAGCCTATGTTGATATGCCATTGGTTGCCAGAGCTATTAAAAATCCTCTTATCCAAATTTCATTAGACGCTCATCAATTGCAGGGTGCGCTGTCGCGAACGGCCTTGGGGCCGGTGGAGCCTGCCATCGCTGATGGTGAAGTCTCCAAGCAAGAAAAAACAATGGCTGTTGATGCCGATAATACCTGGCTGGCGTTAAGCTCTCAAAAAGGTTTTGATATTATGGCCACGTTTGAGCGCAGCGAAAATTTTGATGTTGATCTTGGGGTGTTATACAAAGAGGGCGAAGAAGACAAGCCTGAGCGGTATAAGGGTTCAGACCCGCAGCTTGGTTATTACATAAGTAATTTGCCTTTAGGAGACCCGTTCTTTTTTCAGATAAGTTTGTTTTTTTTAGACAACCTTTGGGGTGACAATCATCCGGAATTGGTTGCAAAATATTTGACCAAAGAGCCTGTCGTTACTGTTTCTCAACTCAGGTGATTCAGAGAATGCATAAACAATGGGCAATCTTCAGGCGTCAGGCGTTAGAGTGCCTGCGACAGGCATGAGCGTGGCTGTGAATAGTGATGCGACTTTTATCTGTCTGTAATTAAGTTTTAAACCTAAAAAAGCAAATAAAACAATTAACTATGACGCTCAGGGAAAGCTGTAAAGAGTTGCTTTAAATACGTATTCTTTATTCTGGTTGTGAAACAAGCGTTTGAATTTTATCTATTTGATTTTAAAGGATTATTTTTAGAAATAATGAGAAAAAACTGGGATTTTTCGGTGTTTTACTTGCTTTTATGAAAGGGCTTCTATAGAGTCGGTCGAACGGTAAATCCGCGGTGCTATCGCTATAGATGTTGATCACCTGCCAGGTTCAACAAGCTGTAATAG
Organism: Pseudomonadales bacterium; assembly: GCA_040235475.1. Taxonomy (GTDB): domain Bacteria; phylum Pseudomonadota; class Gammaproteobacteria; order Pseudomonadales; family UBA3067; genus JBECKY01. The sequence goes on along the minus strand of JBECKY010000025.1, from coordinate 120 downwards.
CACCAAGCCCATCTTAACTAATAACGATGACTAGGGCAGATATAATAAAAATGCCCATGGAGGGTAATAAGAAATGAACTTTCTATTTGATGAAGACCAAGACATGTTGCGGGACACCGT
>JBECKY010000012.1:0-39624 GCA_040235475.1 Pseudomonadales bacterium | reverse complement strand
AAAACGTTCCCCCTCAGGGAAAAAAATAGACGCGCTGGTCAGTACGTGCGTCATAAACGGATCGCCGTGATGCCAGTATTGGGGTTTGCCCTGAACGTGTTGAAAGTTCATTTGGCGGGCGTTGATGGCGAGACCTTCTGGCAACGATGAGTTTTCTTGGCTTGGCATTATACAGACCTCCGTGTTATCCGGCATTTTATGCAAGGAAGTGCTTGTTTATTTGGGAATTTTAAATATAAGTACCAAATGTAACAGTCATCGTCTATGGCTGCTAACGCCGATTCGGTACTTTGGAAGCAGATAAGCAAGCATTTAGTATTGTGCTTCTGCCAGGCATGGCTTTGAAGCCTGATTCTGGAGCTGCAATAATTCTTTTTAAAAGGTGTTCGTTTTTTTTACATATATGCATTTCGTTCCTATTGTAACTGCAAAAATCCCAGTTGAATCATGTGGATACAGTATTGGCATGGTTCATGCTTTGTATATTGCGTTATGAGTTGGTAATAACCCGAAACTTTTCGTATTTGTTAGACTTTCAATAGGTGGAATTTGATGAAAACACAATATGCTGCAAAACTGGCTGCTTTGATTACGGCTTTGGTACTGTCCACATCATCATGGGCCTACATGGTAGGCACTACAGATGTGGGTGGAGTTGACTCCATTTTTGCCCATAATACACTGGCTGACAGCAGTGCAGCTGGGGAAGAAGCATGGGTTGAGAGTCTTCTGGGCTATGATGTTACCATCAGTTATAAAAATGATGCGACTTCATGGTCGTTAGTGAATGGTGAAACCAGCATTTATGCATCAGGGCTTTCAACGCCTACTGACTACTACATTGTGAAATTCGGTAATGGCGGTATTTCTGGTCTCGACTCTCACTATTTATACCAAAATTTAGATGAGCTTATGTATGCTGTGATTGACCTTGATTTGGTATCAACGGCTCATAACTTTGATATTGGCAGAGTGAGCCATGTTACTGAATTCGGTGGTGGTACTACTGATGTTCCTGAGCCTGGCACATTGATGTTGTTGGGGCTTGGTCTTCTGGGTATGCTTGGTGCCTCAGTCCGTAGTAAAAAATCTTAACAGGAACTTTCTTTAGTACTTAAGCTACTGCTTAAGAAAGTATCTAGGAAAGTATTTAAAGAGTACCGAAAAAGGCGCCGATCATACGGCGCCTTTTTTGTTTCAGCACGGGGCAAGTAGAGCCAGGCAGAGCAAATAGTCAGCCGTTTCAGTAGCCCAATACGGGCGATAACCAACGTTCTACTTCCTCAATGGTCATGCCTTTTCTTTGCGCGTAGCTTTCTACTTGGTCTTTATCAATTTTGCCAATGCCAAAATAAGTGGACTCCGGGTGAGAGAAATAAAAGCCACTCACTGAAGCCGCCGGAAACATGGCAAAATGTTCGGTGAGGAGCACGCCGGTTTGTTTTGTGGCATCGAGTAAATTGAATAACAGTTCCTTTTCAGTGTGGTCCGGGCAGGCGGGATAACCCGGAGCAGGGCGAATGCCTTGGTAGCGTTCTTTAATCAGTTCCTGCTTGCTTAGGGCTTCGTTTTGATCATAGCCCCAGAATTCCTTTCGTACCCGTTCGTGCATGTGTTCGGCAAAAGCTTCTGCCAGACGATCGGCCAGGGCTTTTACCATGATGCTGTTATAGTCGTCTTGATTGTCTTCATAATGTTTGGCCAGCTCTTCAGCACCAATGCCCGCGGTGGTAACGAAACCACCAATATAGTCTGTTATGCCGCTTTCCTTGGGGGCAATAAAATCTGCCAGGCTGTAGTTGGGTTTTGCTATGGCCTTAGCTGTTTGTTGGCGTAAGTGGTGCAAGGTGGTGATAACCTCGGTTTTATTTTCATCCTGATAGACTTCGATATCATCGTGATTGACTTGGGCTGCGGGCCAAAAGCCAATGATGGCACTGGCGCTGATCAGCTTTTCATTAACGATTTTTTTCAGCATTGCCTGGGCATCTTTAAACAGGCTGGTGGCTGCTGCGCCCACGACTTCATCGCTGAGTATTTTTGGGTATTTACCCGCCAGGTCCCAGGAGATAAAAAACGGGGTCCAGTCGATGTAATCCACCAGAGTTTCCAGTGGGTAGTTTTCAAAAAGCCTGGTGCCTAGAAAGGTCGGCTTGGGTGGCGTGTATTGACTCCAGTCGGTTTTAAAGCCCAGGCTGATGGCTTTTGCGTAGCTGTGCTTGTCTGCTTTGGCTCGCCGGTTTTTATTGCGTTCACGAAGGGCGGCGTAGTCTTCACGTATTTCTTTTACGAATTGGGGTTTGTGTTCATCGCTCAGCAGGTTACTGGCCACGCCAACACTGCGTGAGGCATCGGGCACGTATACGGTAATGTCGCGGGTGTATTCGTGTTCAATTTTTACTGCGGTGTGGGCCTTTGAGGTGGTGGCTCCGCCAATCATCAAGGGGATGGAAAATCCCTGGCGCTGCATTTCTTTGGCAATGTGCACCATTTCGTCCAGAGATGGCGTGATTAGGCCGCTTAAGCCAATGATGTCGCAGTTTTGTTCCGTGGCAGTGGTGAGAATTTTTTCGGCAGACACCATAACGCCCAGGTCAACAACTTCATAGTTGTTGCATTGCAATACCACGCCAACGATATTTTTACCAATGTCGTGAACATCGCCTTTTACCGTTGCCATCAGAATTTTGCCTTTAGTTTTCACCTCGCCGGTTTTTTCGGCTTCAATAAAGGGAACCAAATGAGCTACTGCTTGTTTCATCACGCGGGCGCTTTTGACAACTTGGGGCAGGAACATTTTACCGTCGCCAAATAAATCACCGACCACGTTCATGCCATCCATTAAGGGGCCTTCAATGACTTCTACGGGATGGTCTGCTTCCAGGCGCGCTTCTTCTGCATCGTCGACGATATGGGTTGAGATACCTTTTACCAGGGCGTGTTCAATGCGCTTGCGCACTGGAAGGTCTCGCCAGGCTTGATCTTCAACGGCTTTTTGGCTGCCATCGCCGCGGTAGTTGTCGGCAATTTCAAGGAGCCGGTCGGTGCTGTCCTTACGGCGGTTTAGTATTACATCTTCAACACATTCGCGAAGTTCTTCAGGAATGTCTGCGTAAATAGCCAGTTGGCCGGCATTAACAATGCCCATGCTTAGGCCAGCTTTAATTGCATGGTATAGAAATACTGCATGAATCGCTTCCCGAACCGGATTATTGCCGCGAAAAGAAAACGATACATTGCTAACGCCACCGGAAATCAAGGCGTAGGGCAGATGTTTTTTGATGTATAAACAGCTATTGATAAAATCAACGGCATAGTTATTGTGTTCTTCTATCCCGGTGGCCACAGCAAAGATGTTCGGATCAAAAATAATATCTTGCGGCGGGAAGCCCAACTGCTTTACCAAAATATCGTAAGAACGTTTGCAGATTTCATTTTTACGCGCTTGCGTATCAGCCTGGCCGGTTTCATCAAATGCCATCACAATAATGGCGGCACCGTAGCGCATGCAGAGTTTGGCGCGTTCGATAAACTCTGCTTCACCTTCTTTCAGACTGATGGAGTTGACAATGCTTTTGCCTTGAATGCATTTAAGTCCGGCTTCAATAATCTCCCACTTGGAAGAATCCACCATGATCGGTACGCGGCAGATATCCGGCTCAGATGCAATCAGGTGTAAAAATTTCACCATGGCGGACTGGGAATCGAGCATGCCTTCGTCCATGTTGATATCAATAATCTGTGCGCCTGACTCCACTTGTTGCAGGGCTACTTCTAAGGCTGTGTCGTAGTCTTCTGCACGAATCAATTGGGCAAATCTTGCCGAGCCGGTAATGTTGGTGCGTTCGCCCACATTAACAAACAGTGCGTCAGCTTCGATGTTAAAGGCTTCAAGTCCGCTGAGGCGGCAGGCTGGTCTTATTTCTGGAATATCCCGGCGAGGGTAAGGCGATACTGCCTGAGCAATGGCGCTGATATGTGCCGGTGTGGTACCGCAGCAGCCGCCAATAATATTGACAAAGCCACTGACAGCGAATTCTTCAATAATGGCGGCCATTTCTTCTGGGCTTTCGTCGTATTCGCCAAATTCATTGGGTAAACCGGCATTGGGGTGGGCGCTGACATAGGTGTTGGCTTTATGACTGAGTTCTTCAATGTATTGCCGCAGTTCTTTTGCACCCAGCGCACAGTTAAAGCCAATGCTCAGTGGTTTGGCGTGGCTGACTGAGTTCCAGAAGGCTTCGCAGGTTTGGCCCGACAGGGTACGTCCGCTGGCGTCGGTTATGGTGCCGGAAATCATAATCGGCAGTTCATAACCTTGCTGTTCAAAACAGCCTTGCACAGCAAAAATGGCGGCTTTGGCATTTAAGGTATCAAAGACGGTTTCGATCAAAATAATATCGACATCACCTGCCATTAATGCGAGTGTGGATTCTGTGTAGTTTTCTACCAGCTGATCGAAGGTGATATTACGAAAGCCCGGGTTGTTAACATCGGGTGAAAGGGTGGCGGTGCGGCTGGTCGGGCCTAAAACGCCGGCGACAAAGCGCGGGCGGTCGGGGTTTTGTGCGGTGATGGCATCCGCTGCTTCTCGGGCCAGGCGGGCAGATTCTACATTAAGCTCGTGTACCAGCGCTTCCATGCCGTAATCGGATTGGGAAACCGAGGTGGAATTAAAGGTGTTGGTTTCAAGAATGTCGGCCCCGGCATTTAGATAGGCAAAGTGTATGTCCTTGATAATATTGGGCTGGGTAATGGATAAAAGATCGTTATTCCCCTTGATATCCATAGGGTATTCGGCAAAGCGCTCGCCTCGGTAATCGGCTTCTTCGAGTTTATAACTCTGGATCATGGTGCCCATGGCGCCATCAAGAATCAGGATGCGTTCATTCAAGGCTTGATGAAGCGCTGCAATGCGCTGCTGACGATTATTTTCTTTACTCATTTAAGGTTTAAATCCTTATTAAATCGGCTAAATTATCGAAAGAAGCCTTGCTATAAAAGAATCAGATTTTACCAGAAATAAACTTCTTGGGATGAAGTTTAGGGATAAAGTAGTATAATGCTTATAGTTGACCAATTCACTTGGTTATTATTTGAAAAGCTTATGATGCAAGCCTGTGTGTTGGGCAGAATGAGATAAAAAGCGAGGCAATAAACGTGACAGAGCAAATTATTACCATTACCGCGCCAGCCCAGGAGTACTTAATTGAGCTTTTGGCCAAGCAGGATGTTGAAGGCATAGCCGTGCGGGTTTTTGTCGAAAACCCTGGCTCACCCCGCGCAGAATGCTGCATGGCCTATTGTGCCCCTGATGAAGTAGAGGTTAGCGATATTCGAATCGATTATGAGGGTTTGGTGGCTTATGTACATGAATCCAGCGTGCCCTATTTGGTTGATGCCGTGATTGATTATTCCAAAGACCGCATGGGCGGGCAGTTAACCTTCAGGGCGCCAAGGTCAAGGGTGGCTCATTTAGGTGAAAATCCAACGATGGCTGAACGCATTAATCATATTTTGCAATCTGAAGTTAATCCTTCGCTGGCTTCCCATGGTGGTAATGTCGCCTTGGTAGAATTGATTGAAGATGATTCAGTGGCTATTCTCGAATTTGGCGGTGGCTGTCAGGGCTGTTCGGCAGTGAGTTTAACGCTGAAAGATGGTGTTGAAAAAACTTTGTTGGAGAAACTTCCTGAGTTGAAACAGGTTAAGGATGTAACAGATCATTCTAATAAAGAGAATGCTTATTATTAGGGGTTTTCTAACTTAGGGGAACTGTTAAAAAATACGTTGAATTTTTATAAATTAAGCAGGTCAACGAATGTAACTAAATTCTTTAAGCACTTATGAGGGACATGGAAATGACAACAGGGCGCTTGAAAAGTATTTTCATTACAGTTTATGTGGCTGCTTTATTCGTTGCAGCATTGCACACCTTGTATATGCTGGTAAAAAGTGGCTTCGAATGGTCATGGATCGGGGCTGCTGTTGCATTGATCCCGGCTGCGGGTTTTTTTACTTGGTTAATGGTGGCCGAAGTGGCGCGAACCTCACCTAATTTAACCGCTATGCTTACTGCCGCTTATGCAGGTGCGGGCATTTCTTTGATCGGCTGGGCTACAGCAGGGCCAGAGGCGTTGAATCCTGGCTTGGCTTTTCTTTATGCTGCAGGAATAGGTGCTGCGGGTTTTTCTGCTTATGTTTTCTGGTATTCTCGTTTTGGGCGGGGCGAAAATACTGTTCTTGCCGTTGGCAAGCCTTTGCCTGATTTTGTCCTTGAGGATATTGACGGTGCTATTGTGACCGCAAAAAGCTTTCGCGGCAAGCCAACGCTGTTTATGTTTTATCGTGGTAATTGGTGCCCTTTATGCATGGCTCAAATTAATGAAGTTGCCGAGCATTACCGTGAATTAAACGAATATGGCGTGGATGTGGCTTTAGTCAGTCCGCAGTCCCACGACAACACACGAATATTGGCAAGCAAATTTCAGCTGCCATTCCATTTTCTGGTGGATATTGAAAGCCGTGCCGCGACAACTCTGGATATTCTTAGTCCGGATGGTACCCCGTGGGGTATGGGGGTGTTGGGCTATGAAGCTGACACGGTGTTACCCACAGTGATTATGACCAATGCGGCGGGTGAGGTTATTTTTGCTGATCTGACCGATAATTATCGTGTCAGGCCTGAACCTCAGGTGTTTCTTGAGATTATGCGTCAAAAGGGAGGGCTTGCTGTTTAGTCACCGCTTAGATGCTTTTTCCGCCTTGACGGCTGCGCCGTTAAGGTTAGCTCAGGCTAAAATTGTTTTTGCGTCTTTTCCCGGTATGTCTTTAACCAATCGCGGTACAAGATAGCCGGGGAGCTTGTCCCTCATGCCTTTTATCAAGGCTTTTGCCGCCTCATCGTCTACCAGGAAATGTACACTGCCTTGTACCCGGTCAAGTACATTAATGTAGTAGGGCAGTACGCTGGCTTCATAAAGGCGCAGACTTAAGTCGCTCAGGGTTTGAAGATTATTATTGACCCCCTTGAGCAGTACACTTTGGTTGAGTAGAACAATGCCTGCCCGGTGCAAGCGCAATAAACTCTCAAGCACAGCCTGGTCAATTTCATTGCCATGATTGCAGTGAATGACTACGCAGGTTTTGAGCCGGTTTTGAGCAAGCAGGTCAATAAGCTCTTGATCAATCCTGTCAGGAATGACGATGGGTTGGCGGCTATGAATTCTTAAATGTTTTAAGTGCGCTACTTCAGCCAGTTTTTCTAACAGGTTTTCCAATCTACGGTTAGATAATGTTAAGGGGTCGCCACCGCTTAAGATAATTTCCTGAATATTTTTATGTTGGTGCAGGTAGCTGATTACGGCATCCAGGTTTTGATTGAGCAACGAAAAGTCAGCATAAGGAAACTCACGGCGAAAACAGTAGCGGCAATGTATTGAGCAAGCACCTGTGGTAATCAACAAAGCGCGACTGGAATATTTGTGGATAAGCCCAGGCACGGGCTGGTGGTTCAAATCATCCACTGGGTCTGATAAAAAATCATCATGTCGCTGACTTTCTTCGTTAACGGGCAGGATTTGTTTTAGCAGAGGGTCGTTCGGATCACCTTTTTTGATCCGTTTTGCATAAGCCACAGGTACACGCAGAGGAAAGGTGCCCGGGGTGTTTAACAGCTTTAGTTTGGCAAAGGCTTTTGTTTCTGGCGTTAGCTGCACGAACTGCAGTAATTCGTCCAGGCTGCTGATAATAGCAGTTTCGCTAATTTGCTTAATGTTTAGTTTTGCGTTTAACAATTTAACATTTAACAAGGCAGGGTCAGCCATGCTTTTCCTGCTTTGTTTTTCATAAGTTGCGTGTAGAAATTAGCGTGCTGGCAGAACATCTTTTAATTTTTGACGCATTTCAAGAATTGATTTTTCAGTGGTTTCCCAATCAATGCAGCCATCGGTAATGGAAACACCGTACTCAAGGTCATCTGGATTTCCAGTTAATTTCTGATTACCAAATTTCAGATTGCTTTCAACCATTAAACCTACCAGTGACTGATTGCCTTCGAGGATTTGATTAGCCACATTCTCCATCACCAGCGGTTGCAGAGCGGGGTCTTTCTCGGAGTTGGCATGGCTACAATCCACCATAATATTAGGTGTAATACCGGCTTTTTTCAGTTTTTCCTCGCACCGGGCTATGCTCACAGAGTCGTAGTTGGGTTTTCCGCCACCACCACGAAGCACCACATGGCCGTAAGCATTACCCTTGGTAGCAATAATGGCAACCTGACCTTCTTTGTTAATCCCCAGAAAATTATGGGGATTAGCCACAGATAATAAGGCATTGACAGCGACTTCCAGATTACCATCGGTACCGTTTTTGAAACCCACAGCACCGGATAAACCGCTGGACATTTCGCGGTGGGTTTGACTTTCCGTGGTCCGGGCGCCAATGGCCGACCAGCTGATTAAATCCTGTAAATACTGTGGTGTGATGGGATCCAGTGCTTCTGTGGAAGTGGGTAAGCCAATTTCTGCCAGATCAATCAGTAATCTTCGACCAATGTGTAAACCTTCTTCAATTTCAAAGCTGTCATTCAGGTGGGGGTCATTGATCAGGCCCTTCCAGCCAACCGTGGTGCGGGGTTTTTCAAAATAAACCCGCATCACCAGATACAGGGTATCACTGACCTTGTCTGCCAGTGCCTTGAGCTTTGTACCGTATTCCAGCGCTGCCTTCACGTCATGGATGGAGCAGGGGCCCACAACAACAAAAATACGGTGATCCTTTCGGTCGAGAATGTTTTTGATGGTTTGTCGACCTGCAACAATGGTACTGATAGCGGCCTCTGATGCTGGCAGCTCTTTTTTCAGGGCGCTGGGGGTTATTAGCACCTTTTGCGAGCTAATATTCAGGTTTTCAATACGGGTTTCGGGCATGGCCTGTTCCTGCTGTGTGCGGTCGTTAAAACTTATCGAAGCTCTGCTGAAAGCCTGCAAGCAGGTTTCAAAACAGGTATATTGTAATGGAAATGCAGTTGTAACGGAAATCAGTTGTCCCATGAAAGCTAATGAACACAGTACTTTTAAGCAGCCTGTTTACCTGATTGATGCCTCTATTTACATTTTTCGAGCCTATTTTTCGCTACCGGACACAATTTTGAATCAGGAAGGGCGTCCGATAAACGCCGTGTATGGTTTTGCGCTGTTTTTGGCCGAATTTATTCGTCGAACACAATGTATTTATGTATTGGCCGCCTTTGATGAAAGTCTTAACAGCTGTTTTCGTAATAAGCTTTACCCGGGGTATAAAGCCAACCGGGCTATGCCCGATGAAGATCTGGCTTTTCAATTGAAAAATTGTCAGCAATTGTGCCGAGCCATGGGCATTCTCACCCATAAAAGCCGGCGCTATGAAGCCGATGATATTATTGCTTCGACAGCAAAAAAAGTAAGAAGCAGTGGCCGCCCCATGGTGTACGTGAGCCGTGATAAAGATTTGGCTCAGTTGATTCAACAGCAGGATATTTTCTGGAATTATCAAACGGGCAAAAAAATCTCCCTGGAGGACTTTGCCCGGGAGAAAGGTTTTAACACTGAATTCTGGCCCGATTATTTAGCTTTAACCGGCGATGTTAGCGATAACATTCCGGGTGTTCCTGGTATCGGCGAAAAGACAGCGGGGCTGCTGATGCAATATTTTAATGGCCTGGAAACCTTGTATGACAATCTAAACAAAGTGCCTGAGCTGCCCTTGCGTGGTTCTAACAGAGTTTATCAGCAATTGTGTACATACGAGGAGCAGGTTTTTTTGATGCGCGAACTCACTAGAATTCATGCCGATATGCCACTTTCTTTTGGCTTAAAAGAGCTGAAAAGAGCTGCTTTGGATAAGCACAAAGTTGCCCGTTTCTGCGCTGGAATAAAAATGGCCAAGGGTTTGGAACGTGCAGTACTGAATCGCTTGTAGAGCCATGCTAATAAGATATCAATGCATTATGCTAAATGTTTAAATCTAAAAGCACGGGGCAGTGATCGGAACCCATTACGTCGTTTAATATATCCACCGCAACAATTTTGCCAGCTAAACTCTGGGTCACTAAGAAGTAATCAATCCTCCAACCCACATTTTTGCCCCTTGCTCCTGCGCGATAACTCCACCAACTGTATTTTACCGCTTCTGGGTTTTTGTAGCGAAAGGTATCAATAAAACCGGCAGCGATAATATTATCCATACCGTCGATTTCTTTCTGGGTATACCCCGCCGATTTATTGTAGTTGGCTTTGGGACGTGCCAGGTCAATGTCTTTATGGGCAACGTTAAGATCACCACATAAAATAACCGGTTTTTTCTTTTCCAGTTGTTTCAGGTAGCTGAGAAAATCCCTATCCCATTGCTGCCGGTATTCCAGGCGTTTTAGCTCACTACCGGAATTCGGGGTGTAGACGGTGACCAAAAAAAATGTCTCAAATTCAAGAGCTATAACCCGACCCTCCTGGTCATGCTCTGCAATATCCATGTCAAAACTCACCGACTTTGGTTCAATTTTGCTTAAAATGGCCGTGCCGGAGTAACCCTTTTTTTCCGCCGAATTTGTGTAAATGTGGTAACCATTGATATCCGTTAAGGCTTCGATAACCTGGTCGTCCTGAGCCTTGGTTTCCTGCAGGCACAGCATATCGGCATTCATCGTCTTTAGTGAAGCGGCAAAGTTTTTTTTCATGGCAGCTCGGATACCATTTACGTTCCATGAAACTAAGCGCATTTATTTTATTCCTCTGTGGTTGGATGTTCTTGATCAAGCTGGGCAATAATTATGAATGCTCTAACAGACGGCCTAACTTCAGTGAATTATATAGTACTTCGTTTTCTCGCTGCTTGCATTTGTAAATGGAAGCTTTGTTTTGCTGTGCATGTGCCGGCCTTAAAACGTATAGGTTGATTGAAAAAGTGAGCAAGGTGTTGCTTATAAGTTTCAGCTGGTTTTGAATGTCAGACTTTTCCAGTATGCGACAAAGTGTTTACTGGAATATATTGAAAAAATTGCCAGCGTCAATATTCCGGGGGAAGAATATTGGGTAAGCTTCAGTAGATGATTTTCGAACGACTTATTCAGGATAGGCTAGTCTCGTCTTAATTTTGCCGATGCCGCAATGGGCGAAGGGTAGTGAAAGGTGACAATATAAGTGGATATGATAAACGTCAGTATGGTTGCACCCTGAATGATGTGTGAGGTGGTTGAGCTTATAAAGGCGGCATTGGCGGCGATGTAGGCAATTAACAGTGAAAATTCGCTGTTTTGACCCAATCTAAAACCCACTTCCCAGGATAGGTTCTTGGCTTCATCACTGGTTCTTAACAGAAAATAAAAAACCAATGGCTTCAAGATAAGCATAGCCATAGCGAGGATTACCGACGGAATCAGAATTAAGGGAATTAAGCTCAAATTAAAACCTGCCCCTAGAGAAAAGAAAAACAATACCAGGAAAAAATCCCGTAATGGTTTAAGGCTATTGGCAATGTATATTGAAATTGGACTGCTGGCGACGGATATACCCGCAATAAATGCACCGATTTCTGTCGATAAACCAATACTATGGCTAAGCTCTGCCAGGCCCAGGCACCAGCCAATGGACATTAAAAAAATGTATTCCTGAAAATGATCGTATTTTTCCAATAAAGGTAAGAAGGCGTATTTAACAAAGCCAAAGGCACCGACCATAAGCAGCGGCAGTGTAACCAGGAAGGATGCAAGACCTTTTATGTGCATAAACGCATTGCCAGGGTCGCCAGATTTTAAAAATATAATGACAACGATGGCGAGTAAATCCTGTAGCAGCAACATGCTAACCACGAGTTCGCCCGTACGTTTGTGGTGCAATACGGTGGTTGGTAATAGCTTAATACCAATAATGGTGCTGGAAAAAATACCACTGAGACCAACAACAATACTTTCGCCTACACTTAAGCCAAATGCTTTGGCAATTAGAAAACCCATCAGGAAAAATATCAGGGCGCTGATGATTGCCGCTGCAGCTGTGCGTGATGAGCGTTGAATCAGGCTTTTGGGCTGGAGGTCAAGACCGATCAAAAACAGTAGAAAAATAATGCCGGTGCGGGCGATTTCCGAAATTAAATCGGCATTGGTGACCAGTTTCATGCCAAAGGGGCCAAGGATACAGCCTAAGGCAATATAAGCCACTAGCAGTGGTTGCCGGGAAAACAGCGCCAATGTGGCTAAAATAGCTGCTCCTGAAAATATCAGGAAAAATGAGAAAATAAAGTCTGTATGCACGTTACCAGCCTTGATAAGTTCTTTATAAAATTATTGCTATTGCTCTAATTAGAGAAGTCTTGCAAAAAATAAGCCATGGCTATAACAATGAGAGCAGAAATACCTGTTGGCTGAGGTGGGGCTTGCCCATGGCTTAACCCTGAAAAAGTCTTCGCCTAAAGGCGCCTTCATGTGCTACGCAGTCAAGTAGAAAAATGCCGTTAAGCTCGTTTTTCTTGTCGAAATTCTGGGGCATGAACAGGCCTTTTGCCCACAAAAACTCAGCTCGTTGAGTATTTTTCAATGTTTGGCTCGTTAGAAAATTATATATGAAAAACACGTATGTTATGTATATTAAGACGATTTAATACTCACTGATAGCACCTTCTTAAAGTTTGTTAAGAGAGTTGGAAATATAAAAACAGGAAGGCGAGGTAAAAAGACAAAAGCTCAATTTGATAACAGCGAACAAGCGAACGACGAGTCAATGCAAGCCGGCATTAACCGGTCGTTTTTTGATTTGTTGGGTGTTTTGGCTTAGCTTTTTCGGTAGCTGGGTAATTGATTACGGGTGTCGGCCTGATAATTGAAAGAAAAATCATCAAAGGCGCTCATTGCTTCTTCCAGACTTCTATCCTCACGTACCTCAAAGGCGTTAAAACCGCAGCGTTCCATAATGTAGAGTTGGTCGCGCAAAACGTCACCTGTTGCGCGAATTTCACCCGTATAAGCATAGCGTGTTCTTAGTTCGCGGGCACTGGTATAGCCGCGGCCATCACTGAATTTTGGGAAATCAATGGCGATCAGGGCAAAGTGTTCAAGATCATCTTTAACCAGCGAGGGCTCTTCATCGCTTTGTAAGCACAAACCAAGTTTTCTCTGGTGGGCAAGTAATTGCTCCTGACAGTTTTGCCAGGCCGTCAGCGAAACCACAATATCACCTTGCGGGAGCACAAGCTTTGTGGGTGTGGCATCCGTTGATGCCAGGTAGTGCCAGTTATCTTCTATGATTTGTCGATCTTTAATTATTTTTCGCATATACACGTTCCTTGAACGGGGCCAGTTCGATACGGCGATAGGTGTCAATAAAGCGCTCGCCTTCAATACGGTTTTCCAGATAAACGGCAACGATCTTTTCAATGACATTTGCAATTTCTTCTTCATCGAAAGACGGGCCGATGATCTTGCCAATGGCGGCATCTTCATTGGCCGAGCCGCCAAGGGAAACTTGATAAAACTCTTTGCCCTTCTTGTCCACGCCGAGAATACCGATATGGCCCACATGGTGGTGTCCACAGGCGTTCATACAGCCGGAAATATTGATATCAAGCTCACCAATGTCGTGCAAGTAATCCAGGTTTTCAAAGCGACGCTGTATTTGTTCGGCAATGGGGATGGACTTGGCATTGGCCAGGGCGCAGAAATCACCGCCCGGGCAGCAGATAACGTCGGTTAATAATCCGATGTTGGGTGTGGCATAACCCAGGGTCTTGAGTTCATTCCATAAAGCAAACAGGTCGCTTTGTTGCACATCGGCAAACACCAGGTTTTGTTCGTGGGTGCTGCGGACTTCACCAAAGCTGTAACGGTCGGCCAGGTCGGCAATGGTATCCAGTGCGTCGTCACTGACATCGCCGGGTGCCTGTCCGGTTTCTTTAAGGCTCAGGTTAACGATGCGGTAGCCGGGTACTTTGTGTTGCACTGTATTGCGGTTTACCCAGATTTTAAAGCTGGGACTGGATTTCAGTTGTGTAATAAAATTCTCGTCGTCGCCAGGAAAAGATTGGTATTGCGGGCCCTGGTAACAGGCCTTGATGCGATCTATTTCTTCCCTTGGTAAAGTCATTGGGCCGTCTTTGAGTTCTGCCCATTCAGCAGCAACTTTTTCGGCAAAGACTTCCGGTGTTAAGGCTTTAACCAGAATTTTAATTCGTGCCTTGTATTTATTGTCCCGGCGTCCATGGCGATTATAAACTCTTAGTATGGCTTCAAGGTAAGACAGCAAGTGCTGCTCAGGTAGAAACTCTTTGATCACTGGGGCAACAACCGGTGTGCGGCCCAAACCACCACCAACAAAGACTTTAAAGCCGATTTCGCCCTCAGCATTTTTGATCAGGTATAAACCGATGTCGTGAACCTGGGTTGCGGCTCTGTCGCTGCGAGCGCCAGAAACAGCAATCTTAAATTTTCGCGGCAATAAGGTGAACTCAGGGTGGAAGGTTGACCACTGTCGAATAATTTCACAATAGGGCCTTGGGTCAACTATTTCGTCCACAGCAACACCGGCATATTGATCCGAGGTGGTGTTTCTGATGCAGTTGCCACTGGTTTGGATCGCGTGCATTTGCACACTTGCCAGCTTCTCCAGAATTTCAGGCACTTCTTTTAACTCGGGCCAGTTAAATTGAATGTTCTGCCGGGTACTGAAATGGGCGTAGCCTTTGTCGTGGTGTCGAGCAATGTGTGCCAGCATGCGTATTTGTTTCGAATTTATCATGCCGTGGGGAATAGCCACTCTAAGCATCGGCGCATGGCGCTGGATATACAAGCCGTTCTGTAAACGCAGAACCAGAAATTCGTCATCGCTGAGCTCGCCTGCCAGGTAGCGCTGGGTTTGATTCCGGTATTGGGCGACCCGTTGCTCAATAATTTTTTGATCGTTTTCGGTGTAGGCGTACATAGTTTTTACTGTGAGGTTGGTGGATTGTCGTTGCGGCAATTGTTTTTGATCAGGGTTTGCCTAAATGCCCATAGATGCCAAAGTTATAAGTTTTGACCTTTCTCTTATAAGTTAAAGGTATTAATCAGTTCGCTATTATATCTGCTCCAATGATCATCCAACAAGCCTGTAACGCTGTTTGTGTTGTTGAAAGAGAGGCAGGGGCTGAGCTTGAGGCTGGCGTGAAAAAGCTTTAATTTGGACTTTGTTTTGTATATAAAACAATAGGCTGCAATGAGGTTGTCAGTTTTTCTTTAGGTATTTGCCATGAGTAATAAGCTTTGAGTGACTTGAGGTTATAAGCAGAAAACCAAATAATCTAATCTTCAGCAGAGAGTTGTTTTAGCAAGCGGAAAATAAGTGCTTAATGCTTAAGTAAGTTATTATTGGCCTGCCGATGATGAAATCACTGAATTCACAATTACTATCATGGTGATGACCAGGCCAATCACCAGGATAATACCCACCACAATAAAACTCGTCGCGCTGCTTTGTTGAAAGTCTCTTTGTCTGTTTTTATCGCTCTGTATGCCCAATAGGGCTGCCAACACACTGCCAACCACCGAAAAAAATCCGATGGGTTTTTGTTTTTCGGCCTGGTTGCTCTCCTGCTCAGGAGGCTCCAGGTTTTCCCCGGATTGAGCTTCAGTGCTGCCAGTTTGTTCCTGAAGATTGGTTTTCAACGTCTGCTCACTTTGAGGATGCAACTTCTTCATGATACGAATGTAAAACTTACGCCAGTGCTGATCAGGATCACCATGCCTGCTATCGAGGCAACCAGTACTACCAGCGACGCGGTTAAAACCGAACTGGCATAAAGAAATCCCTGTTCCTTGGGAATGTGCATCATAATTGGGATGCCATGGTAAAGTAAGTACACGGCGTGGGCTATGGCGGCTAATGCGCCCAGCATCAAGATCCACAATACCGGGTAGATTGCGAGTATGGCGATAATAAACAAAGGGGTGGCGGTATAAGCGGATAACACAATGCAGCGGTACAGGCTGGGGTCGGAGCCATAGGTTTTAGCCATCCAGTGAATGAATATCCCCATTACGGCAACTCCGCCGCAGAGGGCGATATAACCCAGAATCGCCATAATCAGTGCTACATCGGCGTTTAGCTTGACCGGATCACCAGTGCCAACTTTCCAGCCCACCAAGGCAGAGCCTATATAGCCGGAAATGGCCGGTATCGCTGCCAGAATCATTACGTGGGTCAGGTAAAGCCTAACCAAAGAGCCGGTTTCTTCATGGTCGATGATTGCCCACTCTTTGTCGGGGCGGAACAAAATACCCATAAGGTGTTTCAGCATAATACAGTTACTCTTTTTACCTGTTTTGTGTTTATTCGATGGTCGAAGAAATGTTAATATACGCACCGTTCATTATTGAATGCAACTTTAATTATTGTAAAACTACTTTTGGCTTAAACTCTTAATTAATATTCTTTAGTAACTAATTCGACACAAACCGCGTCGATTATCAATCACAGCCCACAATAATAATCTTTGTGATTAATTTAAACATATAAGCATAAATTCTTTTTTGAAGGCTTGCTTTAAGTCAATGAATTGGTTGTGAGTTTAATATACATTGTGCGCTTAGGAAATAATTCTTGCAGGCTGAATTTATATGGGGCAGACATCTACATTGGGCGACTATAACTTAAAAGTTGTTCGCCAGTTTACTATCATGACCGTCGTTTGGGGCATCGTGGGGATGTTAGTGGGGGTGATAATAGCCACGCAACTGGCCTGGCCCGCGTTTAATTTAAATTTACCCTGGACAAGTTTTGGTCGTTTAAGGCCCTTGCATACCAATGCTGTAATTTTTGCATTTGGCGGCTGTGCGCTGATGGGCACCTCCTTGTACGTGGTGCAGCGCACCTGTCAGGCCCGGCTGTTTTCCGATGGCTTAGCGGCTTTTGTCTTCTGGGGCTGGCAATTGGTTATTGTGGCTGCGGCAATTTCCTTACCCATGGGTTGGACATCTGGCAAGGAGTACGCTGAGCTTGAATGGCCCATAGATATTCTTATTGCGGTGGTGTGGATAGCCTATGCGGTGGTGTTTTTTGGCACCATCATGAAGAGAAAATCGCCGCATATTTATGTGGCCAATTGGTTTTACGGCGCCTTTATTATTGCCGTTGCACTGTTGCACATTGTTAACAGCCTTGCTGTACCGGTGAGCTTAACCAAATCCTACTCTATTTATGCGGGTTCCATTGATGCCATGGTGCAATGGTGGTACGGGCATAATGCGGTTGGCTTCTTTTTGACTGCTGGGTTTCTGGGCATGATGTACTATTTTGTGCCTATTCAGGCCGGACGCCCGGTCTACTCCTACCGTTTATCCATTGTGCATTTCTGGGCACTGATTGCTGTTTATATGTGGGCCGGATCCCATCACCTGCATTACAGTACCTTGCCGGACTGGGTGCAATCATTGGGTATGGTGTTTTCGTTAATTTTGTTGGCACCGTCCTGGGGTGGCATGATCAATGGGGTGATGACCTTATCCGGGGCCTGGCATAAGCTTAGAGACGACCCGGTGATGCGCTTTCTGATTGTATCTCTATCGTTTTACGGCATGTCCACCTTTGAAGGGCCAATGATGTCGATTAAAACCGTAAATGCTTTATCTCATAATACCGATTGGACCATCGGGCATGTGCATTCCGGTGCCCTGGGCTGGGTGGCAATGATCTCTATCGGTGCGGTTTATGTGCTGGTACCGCGTGTTTTTAATAAGACCGGGATGTATTCCGTTGCCCTGATTAATGCGCATTTTTGGCTATCGACGGTGGGCACGGTTTTATACATTGCATCGATGTGGATCGCTGGGGTGATGCAAGGTTTAATGTGGGGAGCTGTGAATGATGATGGCTCATTGACTTATACCTTTGTCGAGTCCTTGGAAGCGACTTTCCCCTATTATGTCGTGCGTCTGGTAGGCGGCGCTTTGTTTTTTATTGGTATGTTGCTAATGGCCTATAACGTGATGAAAACCGTTTACAGTGTTGATACAAAACCCAACATGGCAGAGCCGGCGGCCGCCTGAGCAGGTTGTTCAGTTGGGCTAAGAGACTAACCCGGATAGATGAAATAATTTTATGAAACACGAAACAATAGAAAAAAATATTGGTTTGATGATGCTGCTGGCTGTGGGGGCGATCAGTTTTGGTGGGCTGGTAGAAATTGTACCCCTGTTTGCGCAAAAACAATTAACTGAAGCGGTTGCAGGCCTGGAGCCATTAAACGCCTTGCAGCTGGAAGGGCGGGATATTTTTATTCGCGAAGGCTGTCATGTTTGCCACACTCAAATGATCAGGCCGTTAAGAGCTGAAACCGAGCGTTATGGCCATTTTTCTGTGGCCGGAGAGTCAGTATACGAGCATCCGTTTTTATGGGGTTCAAAACGCACCGGCCCTGACTTGGCCCGGGTAGGCGAAAAGTACAGCGATGCATGGCATCGAGCGCACTTGAACAACCCAAGAGATGTGGTTCCTGAATCCAATATGCCAGCTTACCCCTGGTTGTCCGAAAACATCTTAAGCGGTAAGAGCAGCGGAAAAAAAATGATGGCCTTGCGATCGGTGGGTGTGCCTTATACCGATGAAGACATTGCTGGCGCAGCTAAAGAGCTTGAAGGCAAGTCCGAACAGGATGCAGTGGTGGCTTATTTACAGCAATTGGGCACGGTGCTGAAATAAAAAAATTAGTTTTATATTAAACCCTTTTGGTCTTGAAGGTATGGAATTTGATTTAGGTACAGTTCGCGGCATTATAACACTGGTGTTGCTGTTTGCTTTTCTCGGCATCTGTGTTTGGGCTTACAGTCCCGGGCAAAAGAAAAAGTTTGACCAAGCGTCGCGCTTGCCATTCGATGATCTTGAAGAGGATGGCGACAAGGAAAAAAAGCATAAAAATGAAACAAGTGGTAAGCAAAACTCAAGCCTGAAAAGTGAGAACAATAGTAATGAGTGATTTCTGGAGTTGGTACATTATTGTCATTGTTTTGGCTAATATTATTGGCTATGGCTTGTTGTTGCATTTTACCGGCAAAGTAAAGGGCAGTGGTAATCCTGAAGAGACCACAGGTCATGTGTACGATGGCATCGAAGAGCTCAATACTCCAATGCCACGCTGGTGGATATTTATGTTTTGGATATCCATTGTTTTTGCCCTGGTCTATTTATTTTTATACCCTGGCTTGGGGTCTTATAAAGGCTATCTCGGTTGGACTTCTGAAGGTCAATGGCAAAAAGAAGTTGAGCTTGCAGATAAAAAATTCGGACCTATCTATAAAGCTTATGGTGAACAAAGCATTGAGGCTTTGTTGCAGGATCCCAAGGCGCTGAAAATTGGACAGCGCTTGTTTGGTAATAATTGCGCTGCTTGCCACGGTTCTGACGCCAATGGCTCAAGAGGGTTTCCCAATCTTACCGATCACGACTGGTTATACGGCGGTAGCCCTGAAGCCATTGAAACCAGTATCCTCCATGGTAGAAGTGGCATGATGCCGCCTATGGGCATGGCTCTGGGTGGCGATGAAGGTGTAGCGCAGGTGGCGGCCTACGTGCGCAGCTTGAGTGGCCAAAAAGTGGATTTTTCTCAGGCTGAAGAGGGCAAGAAAAAATTTCAAGTGATGTGTATAGCCTGTCATGGCGTGGATGCCAAGGGTAATACGTTGATGGGGGCGCCCAACCTCACCGATAATATTTGGTTATACGGTGGTGATGCCAAGACCGTGCAGGAAACCATTGCCAAAGGGCGAAACGGTAAAATGCCAGCACAGAAAGACTTCCTTGGTACTGATAAAGTTCATTTGTTGGCAGCTTATGTCTATAGCCTATCGGCTCAAAAGCAAGCGTTTAAAAAATAAGCTGTTTCGCGTATAATTTACTTACTTTAAGCAGAAGACCTTGCAAACTGCAGGCATGGACCGCTGGGGCTTTAGCAAGCTTTGCTCATTAAAAGCGGTGATATGACTCGTAAAATACCTATTTATTCTCCCGATACACCCTCAAGTAGCCCGATGGCGGATGCTGCAGGTTCCGCTGTGGCTAATGAATCTCGCTGGGTCAGTCTTTACGAAAAGCGTCAAAAAATTCATCCTCGGCAAGTGAAAGGCCTGTTTCAGAATATTCGGGTATTTACCATCTGGAGCTCCTTGGCGGTTTATTTTCTAGTGCCATGGCTATCCTGGGAAGGCCAGCAGGCGGTGCTTTTTAATCTCCCCGAAAGACAATTTAAAATATTCTGGTTAACCTTCTGGCCCCAGGATTTTGTGTTTTTATCCTGGTTGATGATCATTGCGTTTATGGCTTTATTTTTGGCTACTGTTGTCGCCGGGCGAGTCTATTGCGGTTATGTTTGTCCACAAACAGTGTGGACAAAAATCTTCATGTGGATTGAAAAAGTTACCGAAGGTAATCGCAATCAACGTTTAAGGCTTGATAAAAGTCCCTGGACCTTTAATAAGATCTGGCGAAGAAGCTCGAAGCATTTTTTTTGGTTGCTGGTGGCTTTCGCCACGGCTGCTGGTTTTCTCGCTTACTTTACACCGGTTAAACAGTTGGCATTGGATATCGTCAGCGTGGATCTGGGGCCATGGCAAAGCTTTTGGCTGGTTTTTTTTACTGCGGCCACCTATATGAATGCCGGTTGGATGCGTGAGCAGGTGTGTTTGTATATGTGCCCTTATGGGCGCTTTCAGAGTGTGATGTTGGATAAAAATTCCCTGGTTATTTCCTACGATTTTAATCGCGGTGAACCCAGAGGCGGGCGAAAAAGGTCTGATGATCCTGCTAAATCAGGTCTGGGTGACTGCATTGATTGTAAGCAGTGCGTGCACGTTTGCCCTACGGGCATTGATATTAGGGACGGTTTGCAATACGAGTGCATTGGCTGTGCTGCCTGTATTGACGCCTGCGATAATATCATGGAGAAAATGGGTTACCAAAAAGGCCTGGTTAAATACACAACTGAAAATCACATAGAGGGTAAGGCAAGTAAATTATTCAGGCCCAAAGTACTGGCTTATGGCTTGCTATTATTTGTCTTTGGCGGAGCTTTTTTAATATCGATGGTCTTCAGGGTGCCTCTTGACCTGGATATTATTCGTGATCGCAACCAGCTCTACCGTGTGACCGGCATGGGGATGGTTGAAAATGTTTATACCCTGAAAGTGATGAATAAAACCCAAAACCAGCAGCAGTATTTTGTTCGAGTTTCTGCGCAGCCGGGTGTTAAAACCATTCGCTACCTGGGTGATCCTGAAATCACGGTGAAGGCTGGTGAAATTCTGTCTTTACCGGTAAGAGTTGAGGCAGACCCGGAATTCTTGCAAGCAAAAAATTCGCTTATTTATTTTGAAATATGGAGCAAAAATAATCCCCGGCATTCGGTTATTCAGGAAAGCCGTTTTATCAGTCCTGTGGATCAGGGTTTCTAAGCATGTATTCCAATCAAGGCATGGAAGACCTAAGCCCCTGGTATAAGCAATTCTGGCCATGGGTGCTGATTGCCCTACCTTTGATTTCTGTTGTCGCCGGGCTTTCTACCGTTTACATTGCCGTGGTTAATAAGGATGCTCTGGTTATTGAAAAGTGGCGCAAGGATGGCAAGGCGATTCACTCTGTGAATACCGGTTTGCTTGCAGCGTCGGGCTTTGGTTTGAGTGGAACTGTAAAAATAGACAAGCTGACAGGCGAGATCTTCCTGACTTTATTAGCCCAAACCATCCCGGCCGAAGGGGTAAGGTTCCATTACCCTGAGACTTTATTACTAAAAATAGTTCATCCTACACTGTCTGCTCGGGATCAGTATTTAAGTTTATCAAGCACCGGTTCTCACGCTTATCGCGGCCAGCTTGATCAGCTGATAGAAGGTAAGCGTTCTTTATATTTATCCGATGTCGAAGAAAGCTGGCAGATAAAATTTAAAATGAATTTTCCTGGCCAGCAGGCGGTGGATTTTTCTGCCAGGCCAACAGCAAGCAGCCCTGCATCTTCGACCCCGTAACCTGCCCAGAGCAAAAGGTAGCTCCATGCATGAAGTGAATACTGACACGTGTTTTCATTGCGGACTGCCTTTATCAAAATCATTACTGCCTGCCAGTGCAAATAAACAAGTTCAAAATCGGCAATATGTCACCGAAATCAGCGGGGTGCAGCGGGCCATGTGTTGCTTTGGTTGCCTTTGCGCCGCACAAGCCATTGTTGACGCGGGACTGGATGCTTTTTACAGCAATAGAAGTGCATTTTCGGAATCGCCTGCATCTTTGCCAGCAATAGATGCGGAAGATTTGAGTTATTACGATTCGCAATCTTTTGCGACAAAATATATTGAATCCAGTGCTGAGCATCAGGCAGTAACCCTGATGGTTATCGGCATTAGCTGTACAGCCTGTGCCTGGCTTATAGAAAAAACCTTGCGACAGTTATCCGGTGTTACCCTGGTCAATACCAATGCGGTAAGCCATCGTTTAAGCCTGGAGTGGCAGCCAGAACTGATCAGTTTAAGTGACATTGTAAAAGCATTGCAGGCGCTTGGTTATCGAGTCGCACCCTATGCCCCCGATGAGTACGAAGAATTGCTCAAACAGCAAAGCAAAGCCAGTTTAAAACGCCTGGGCGTTGCGGGTTTGGGCAGTATGCAGGTGATGATGTTTGCCGTAGGGCTTTATGCCGGTAGTTTGCAGGGTATTATGGATGAATATCGGTTATTTTTGCGTTACGTGAGTTTAATTGTCGCTACCTTCGTGGTCTTTTATGCCGCGTGGCCATTTTTTCTTTCAGCTTACAAAGCCGTAAGAAAGCTGCATTTTATTATGGATTTGCCGGTGTCTATTGCCATTGGTCTTGCCTATATTGCCAGTGTGTGGAATACGGTTTCAAATCAGGGCGAAGTCTATTTTGATTCAGTCTGTATGTTCACTTTTTTTCTGCTCATAACCCGACATATTGAATTTACAACGCGAAAAAAATCCTATCAAAATGCCTTGTCTTATAGTTATTCACTACCGCAACGCTATGCTTTGATTGATGAGCATCTACAAATAAAAGCATCTGTGGAAGCAGAGCGCTTGCAGGTGGGGGATGTGCTGCAGCTTAAAGTGGGCCAAACCGTTCCAGTCGATGCGATAGTTGTGAAGGGAGTAAGCTCGGTTAATGAGGCACTGATCACTGGCGAACCTTTACCCCTATTGAAACGCCAGGGCGATACTGTGTGTGGCGGATCGGACAACCTTGAAGCACCCTTATATGTGCGTGTATTACGCGAAGCCAAAGACTCGACACTGTTCAATATTATGCGCCTGATTGATCGTGCGCAATCGGAAAAACCTGCGGCAGTGCAGTTTGCCGACCGCGTTGCTTCGGTGTTTGTTGTTGTTATATTGTTGGTTGCCGCCACAGTAGCGGCGGTGTGGTGGCAGCTGGATTCAAGTCGCATGTTGGCCATAACGCTGTCAGTGCTGGTGATATCCTGCCCCTGCGCCTTATCGCTGGCCACACCTTCGGCAATGGCGGCGGCTATCAGTGCCTTGGCCCGGAACGGTTTTCTGGTAACCCATGGGCATACCCTTGAAACACTGACTCAGTTAAGTCACGTAGTATTTGATAAAACCGGCACTTTAACCACCGGCAAATTTCAGCTATTAAACACTAACCTGTTATCAGCAATGACTTGCGAACAAGTTTTTACGATTGCCAAGGCGTTGGAAATGCATTCTGAACATCCCATAGCAAAAATATTCACCGACCTGCCCGCTGACCATGGGCAATTGAAACTGTCGGAGGTTAAAGTTTTTCCCGGCTGCGGAGTAGAGGGTAAAATAGCAGGTCAGCGTTATCGCATTGGTAAAGCCGACTTTGTCAGCGCAAATGATTTTTTTATCAATAAAGATCAGGCGGTAAAAGAGTGTGAGCAAGCCAAGGTGTTTTTGGCAAACCAAAAACAGTTGCTTGCCGGATTTGAAATTGCCGATACCTTACGCCCCGATGCCTATGAAACCATTCAAAGCTTAAAACAAAGAGGTATTCATACTCAGCTGATAAGCGGAGACCCACATGCCTCTGCGCTAACGCTAGGTAATGAACTGGGTATGGACAAGGCCACCAACAATGTATTGCCAGCAGAAAAAGTGGCCCTGATAAAGCGGCTGCAACAAGAAGGCGCTGTTGTCGCTATGGTAGGCGATGGCATTAACGATGCTCCATCGTTGAAAGCAGCCCAGGTGTCTGTTGCCATGGGTGCTCTGGGTGAGGGGGCTGACCTGGCAAAAACATCTGCTGACGCGGTTATTATGAATCGACACTTATCATTGTTGTTGGTGGCCATTGATCATGCTGCCAAGAGTAAAAGCATTATTCGGCAAAATTACAGCTGGGCTATCATCTACAATTTAAGCGTGTTGCCTTTAGCCGCTGCCGGGTTTGTCGCGCCTTATTGGTCTGCTATCGGCATGTCATTGAGTTCTTTGTTTGTAGTATTAAACTCAATCAGATTAATCAGGCTTAATACTTCAGTCAGGGCATTACCGGCGAACAGCGAGTCACCCTTAACAACAGTTGTTCAAGCAATATGAGCACTATCTACTTTCTTATCCCCATTGGACTGGTCATGCTTGGCGTCGCCATCTGGGCATTTATTTGGGCGGTGAATCATCATCAGTTTGATGATATGGACAGTCCGGCTCATCAGATACTGTATGATGACAAAGAAGAAAGACAGGCGTCGCAGGAAAGCAGGCTTAGGAAAATAAACGAAAATACAGATAAACTATAATGCCGTTCATCGACTTTGCCTCACCAGACAAACTTAGTTTAATTTCCGCACTGCTGTTAGGCTTAATGGGCAGTGTGCATTGTGTCGGTATGTGTGGTGGCATGGCCGGCGCACTATCCTTGCCCCTTTCAGCTGCAAAGTTATCGAGCAGGAAAAAAATACTTATTCAGTTTTGTTTTGGTGTTGGCCGGGTTTTTGGCTATGCTCTCGCAGGTTACCTTGCGGGGAGTTTCAGTTGGCTGTTACTGAAGATGACGGGCAGCGGCTTTGCTGTAGCGCTAAGAATAACGGCTGGAGTGTTGATGATTTTTCTTGGTTTGTTTCTGGCCCGATGGTGGCACGGACTGGGTAAAATTGAGCAACTGGGCGACAGGCTGTGGCAAAAAATATCTCCTGCGATTAAAAAACTAACGCCAGCAGACACCATCAGTAAAGCCTTAAGTGTTGGTTTGCTATGGGGATGGTTGCCCTGTGGTATGGTCTACAGTATGCTGGTTTTTTCGATGGCCAGTGGTAGCGGTATTCAGGGTGCCGGCATTATGTTGATGTTTGGCTTGGGCACTGTCCCTGCGGTTATGGGTTTGGGCATGGTAGCCGACAAAGCGATGAACTTGTTGCAGCATAAGTATGCAAAAAATATTTTTGGCAGCATGATTATTTTCTTTGGTGCTTGGACGATCTGGGGGGCAATAGGCGCAAGCCTGCATCATGGGCATGGCTGATAGTGCTTAATCTTAGCCGAGCTTGTATTGCTGGCAGAGGGGAGGTATTATAAATAAACGTTTTTTATATTTTGTTTTAACTAATTGATATCATTTGTTTTTTTACAAGATTTTTCTTCGCTGAGTTATAAAAAGACCAGTCAAGGCAAGTCAAACAAAAAAACAGTAAAGTGTTTCAAGCTACCAAGATGATTTTTATTTTCTCGCTTAGCTTTGTGGAACATTAGTTTAGTGATGTAGCGAAGAGGGTAGTCTGTGTTAAGTAAATTATTTGGTAGTAAAGAAAGTTTTTTCACTTTGAAAATTGCAGGTGTTGAACAAGCTATTTCAATCAGCTCAAAAGAAACTATTTTACACGCTGCGTTAAAACAAGGGATTAAATTTCCCCATAGCTGCCGTGTTGGCGGTTGTGCCATGTGCAAGTGTCAGCTTAAAGAGGGCAAGGTCAAAGAACTGACCGAAAAGTCCTACATTCTGTCTGCAGAAGAACTGCAAACGAATTATATTTTGGCTTGTCAGTCACTGCCCAAATCCGATGTCAGTATTGCTGTGGATTTTTCCAGGGCTGAGATTCCCGAACACGTATTGGAAAAAACTAAAGGCAAAATTGTTGCCCAGAACAAGCTTACTCATGATATAGCTGAAATAGTGATTACCACTGAAAGGCCCATTGAATATACCGCCGGGCAATTTGCTGAATTGTCGGTACCGGATGTGACTGACTTGCCACGTTCATATTCTTTTGCTCAGGCGCCGGGTAAAAATGACCAGGAGCTGCACTTTTTTGTTCGTGCGGTACCCAATGGTGAGTTATCTAACTGGTTATTAGGTGACAAAGCGACAGGTACGGAAGTGACCCTGGAAGGCCCCTACGGAGACTTCTATCTGCGAAGCGGCGATGGTCCGATGCTTTGTATTGCCGGTGGCAGTGGTTTAGCACCGGTTTTATCTTTGCTTGAAGATGCATTGATCAAAGGCTGTAAAAGAAAAGCAGTGTTTTTATTTGGTGCACGCAGTCAAAAAGACTTATATTGCCTTGAGGCTATCGAAAAAATTGCTGCGCAATGGCAAGGTGATTTTAAATTTGTGCCGGTATTGTCGGAAGAGCCTGAGGACTCAGGCTGGGCAGGCGCTCGTGGATTTGTCACTGCAGCGATGGCTGAGTATTGTAGCAAAGATCACCAATTATACATGTGTGGTCCTCCGCCAATGATTGATGCAGCTATTGATGAGGCTAAAAAAATAGGCATTGAAGACAGTCAAATCCACTTCGACAAGTTTTTGGATAGAAGTAATTTAAATACTTTGTAAATTTCCAATCAAGCCCATTGGCTTGCTAAAACCCTGGGCTTTTTTAAGGCCCTAAGAAGGAATGAAGTCCCAGATCACAATGTCCTTCCAGGTCTGGACCTCAGCACTGCCAAAATTAAACAGCTTGATTCTGGCGGCAAGTTTTCTTAATAGTTCCTGGTCATCAATTTCACTGGATGTTACTTTGCAACTGGTGACTATGCCTTCTGGTGAGATTTCGATATGAAAGCTTACCTCGCCAGAAAGGCTGGGGTTTTTTCTCAGCGCTCGATTGTATAAAGCGTACAAGGCACCTTTGTTGTTATCAAAAACGCGATTGATTTGCTCTCTTGAGCGATGATCAGAGCCACCTGATGCCGTTTCTGCCGCCGTAATGTTACTGATATTGCTTGAAACTTTGGTTGAGTCTGTACTCGCCAATGCTTGTGTATTAGTAGAGGCCTGGCTGGCGCGTTGGGTTGAAACGCCGCCGCTGCCGGTAGTGGCTCGGCTGGTAATCAGTGACCTTTCAGTTTTAGCGGCTTGCTGGCCAGTGTTTTTCAGTTGTTTATTCGCTGCAGGAATAGGTTTGATGTCACTTAGTTCAGCCAAAATAGAGCTAAAGGCTGCAATCTCCTTTTTCGCTGCTTTGCGGGCTTGATTCTGATCATCTGTTAAGGGTTTCTTTTTCTCGGGCTTCTTCGCTTCTGGTTTTTCCTTTTCAGGCGGTTTCTCTTTTTCTTTTTCCTTGGCAGGTTCTATTTTTGGCGGCGGTGGAATTTGTTGACGCTCCAAAAGCAATTTTGCAAGGCGAGGCGGTATGGTTTCAGTTTTTTGTCGATCAATAACCGGGCGAGGGCTAAGTCCTACAACAATAGAAAAGAGTAAAGAAATAATCAGTAATGCGATCAGAATTCTACGAAAACGCCGGTCTTCTTTGGGTTGTCCATGCCAGGGGAGGACGGGTGTCATATCGTAAAAACCATACTTCATGAGGGTTTTTCCTCGGACTTCTTGATCACTGCAAGAGAAATACGTGGAAAACCTGATTCGCTGCAGGTAACCATTATTTTCTTGAGTAACTCATAGGGTATGGTTTTGTCGCCCATAATGGTAATAGGGCGTCCTAAGGCCTTTTCAGTGGGCGTTAAAGGCCCTTGTTTGCTGGCGCGGTATTCCAGTTCTTTTTTTAATGCGCTGATGATTGGCTCATCGGTTTTCAAGATGTTGTCAGTGGTAGTGATTTTTCTGCCCTGCACCAGAATATCGTTTTTATTCACCATGAGCGTCAGATTGTCTTCAGGGAATTGCTCGGCCGTGGAGGTAGGCAAGGCAATGGTTTTTGCATTGGGCAGTTGTTGGGTGTCGGCAGAGTTAACCAGTAAAAAAAACACCAAAATGGTAAAAATGTCCATCAGGGAAACCAGGTTCAAGCTTGCTTTGGCTTGATTTCTGCGATGATGCCGTTGCATGCGCCGGGTACGGCGAGACTCTTTCATGAAGCGGCTCCTGTTGCTACGCCTGCCTCTTCGTCAGGTTGATAAGGTGCGCTGCCTATGGAAATGTTTGGGAATAATTCGGCTTTTATAGTTTGCCCATTAATGGTGGTGTCCATCAAGCGCACGGTATCCATGGTCTTAATAAGCACTTCGTATTCGATATCTTTTTCCAGCAAAATACTTATTTCGAGAATTTCAGGAAATTTTTCTTTTAAAGTGGTTAAAAATTTATGGGCTTCTGCAAAGCCATGCTGGCCGTTATGTTTCGGAATGATTTTAAGTAAGCCCTGATTTCTATCGCCAATTTCGATTGTGTTTTTGCGAATGATGATTTCAAGAATGAGTGGCGACTTATTGTTTTCATCGGCAGCGTTATCAGTGCTATCAGTGTTTAAGGGCAGAAAAAGATCCAGTACTGCCATTTGTGAAAAAACGGCTGTAATCAGTAAAAAGGGGATCAATACCACCATTAAATTTAAAAACGCGGTGATATTTAGTTCGCCTTCGGTTATTCTTTCGCGTTTACGTCTTCTTATCATGCCATCTCCCCAATAAAATAGTTAATTAAGAAGCTGTTTCGCTTAGGTTCATTAACAAACTTATTATTGTGGAGATTGGGATTTGTCTTTTAATTTTGATTGCGCTTCTCTGAATACATTAACAAATTTTACCGAAGCCATTTCCATGCTATCCACCAATTCAGTGGTTCTGGATTGCAGGTAGCTGAATGCCAATAACAGTGGAATGGCGGTGATCAAACCAAAGGCGGTTGTATTCATGGCGACAGAGATGCTGGCCGATAATAAATCAGCTTTTTGCGAAGGGTCTGCACTGGCTACAGCGGTAAAGGCTTTAATCAAGCCTATAATAGTCCCTAGCAGACCGAGCAGGGTGGCGATGTTTGCAAATGCATTTAAGTAGGGCGTGCGTCTTTCAAGCTGGGGCATAATTTCCATCAGGCCTTCCTCCATGGCCATTTCAATATCTTCGGAACTGTTTGAGTGTGCTGCACGGCTGAGGCCATAAACCATTATTCTGGCTATGGCAGAGTTTGAATTTTTAGCAGTTTCCATAGCTTGCCTGAATTTTCCTTGGCCAAGCATGGGAAACAGCTGGTCCCAGATTTTTTTGTTTTTCGATCTTACTCCGGAAAGATAAAAAAAACGTTCCAGTGTTATTGCAAGTCCAACGGTAAACACCACCAGAATAATGTACATGAATGGGCCACCATCTTGAAAAAAGCTAATGACGGTTTCAACTTGTGTGGGCATGGGTCTCTCCCTGGTAAAGGTGATTGCATTCTTGGCTAAAAATAATAGCCCAACTTTATTTTGCTGGTCTATTGCGATTTATTATTAGTTACTGCGATCTACCCCTGGGCAGATCCAGTTTTTGGCCAGATTCTGCACGGAATTATACGTTAGATCTGGCAAATTTTGTGTGCTCAATTTTGGGTTTAAAAAGCAGGTCACATTTTTCCCTGTTTATGCATTGGGCTTTTTTATCATTGATAACTTATTCAGGCTCAGTCCTCTTTGCTTCTGTATTGATAAGGGCTTTGCCTGCTTCTGAGTTTTGTGCTTTCATGTTTTGAGTTGTACTTTTTTGTTCAAGCGTCTGCCGTTCTGAATAATAATCAATTTCACGGCGCAGTTCATTCGGGTCAAGTACTTGCAATGGCTTTGCCTTGGGGGTGGCAATAGGCAGCATTTCGTCTTGCTCCGGAGTTTTCCAGGGCACAAAATACCTGACCGCCGGTGCTTCCTGGTCACCAATGATCTTAAAGCGCAGAGGCTCAGAGGTTTTTTTATCTGCTTCTTCACCCCAGGCGGCTTTGCTTGTAGCAAGGCTTAAAGCAGCAATAAAAATCAAGCTGCACAGGTATTGGAAGTTAGGGTGAAGATGAATTTTTACCATAACGGCTTAGGCTCATTTTGCTGCTTGTTTTCTTCCGTCGTCGATTGTTTATTATCTACCTCAGTATGGGCTTCGCTGGCAGGGCTTTCAACAAGGGTGCCAGGTTTGTCTTCAAGTTCTGGCTCAGTTACCAGTATCTGGCCGGTTTTTGTATCGTCCATGCTTTTCGAAGCTTCTTGCGTAGATGTACCGGGTGCCGATTCTGGTGCTGCTACAACAGGCTCAGGAATATTGGCTCTTCTCCTCAGGTCTTTTATCCAGTTCGCTACAGTTTTATCCTTATCATTTTCCAGTTTCTGGTAGCTTAGGAAGTGTTCGTATGCTCCATTCAGATCCTGAAAATAAAGTTCAAGAAGAACACCCAGATTATAGTGCGCCAGAGCGTAATTCGGGTCAATACTTAAAGCTACGTTGTATGCATTTTTTGCTTCTTCAAAGCGACCGAGTTGGCGTAAGCACAAGCCTAGTTGATTGTAGGCATATTTGTTTAACAGGTTAACAGAGATGGCTTTCTCAAGTACCAGCAGGGCGTCTTCATATTTTTCCTGCTTCATTAAGATAATGCCGGTGTTCAGCCAGGGGCCGGATAATTCAGGGTATTTGATTTGTAATTCATTAAATAAAGCCAAGGCAAGCTCATTTTCACCCGCCTGCATCGCTTTTATCGCCAAGCCAAAACCCTCGCTGGCTTCTTCGGCTACGGGTGTGCTTTCGCTAGCCTTGTCTGCAGTTGAAAAGAACTTGGGAGATTTGATAGTTGGGAAATTGGCACAGGCCGAGAGCAGGCAAAAAACAGCCAGAGCAGAGCAGAGGATCAGGTGGCGCCGTAAAAAAATGCGCTGAAGACTATCTGATTTCATTGACGTAGTCCTCAGTGCGTTCGTTTTTTGCATAACGGCCCGGTACTAAGCGGCTTAACGCAGCAAAGCTTTTTCTAACCCATGGGTCGTAAATTTTTTGCAGCACCAGCTGGGTATTCTGTTCATAAATTTCAATAGCGGTGTCTTCAAAGGGCAGGGCCTGTTCTTCAAGAAGAATCTGGTACTGTTCCAGCTCCAGTTCATTAAGGTTTTTCGGCCGTTCGCTGTTCTTCAGATCAGCAGCTAAAATTCTGTAAAGCTCGCCGGTTTTAAAGGTGGCTGCCGTTGTGAAATCGGTAATACCTATCTCTATGGTTGTTGAGTAATACTTTAAGGCGTTTTCAAGGGTTTTCTTTTTCTTTTGCAGGCTGGTTTTTAGCGGCAGTTTAAGTGCTGTGCTTTCAAACTCTTCAAATGCGGGTTTGCTCAGCTCGTATGCGGCAAAAGCGGCAAGATACAGGCTGCGATCGGTATTTTTACTATTTCCGCTACCCTGATTTTTGTAGTTGTCTACGAGTTTTTTTAACCAGAAATCACGTTTGTCAAAAGCTTTGGTTTCAAGGTATAAATTTGCCAGTCGGTATTGAGCTTCTGCACGTAATTCAAGGGGTTCATTAAAGCTGTTGGCATATTTTTCATAGAGTCTGATGCTGGCGTTTTTGTCCCCGGCTTTTTCCTGAAGTTCTGCCGCATGCCATAAGGCCTGTCGGGCCAGCTCAGGTTCTTTTTCAATATTTTTGCCTGCAATGCTTTCAAGTTCATTGGCCGCTGCGCCCCAGTTTTCGACAGACTCATAGGCAACAGCGAGTTTATCGGGAATGGTCTCAGCCAGAGGATGCAGTGGGTATAGGGTTCTAAATTGTGTCAGTACAGCAATGGCTGCATTCCAGGACGACATCTCCAAGAATAAGTTAGCGGCGTCGAATTCAGCGGTGGCTCTGATGCTGGAGTTGGGTGCTTGCTTGCCAACCCGTAGATATTGTTCTGCTGCTTCGAGTTTAAAACCTGATTTTTCTAAGCCTTCTGCCTGTTTATAAATTGAAGTTGCAAGTTGTTCCTTGAATTTTAGTACATTGCTTGGTGAATGGCCTTCGAATTCCAGAACTTTTAAGTAGGCAAGTTCTGCCTCTGGGTATTGTTGTAAATCAAATTCTCCATTGGCAATAGTAACCCAGGCTTTCTTTTGCAGGGCGATGGGCATGGCTTCAGAGCTGGTGATGATCAACGCGGTTTCGATAGCGCCCAGCAAATCATTAATAGCCAATTGATCTTCCAGGCTTAAATTAAGCACATTGGCCCGCTCTGGATGGGAGGGGTATTTTTTAGCGAAATCCAGTTGCGCAAGAATTTTTTTAGCAATCCATACCCCACGCTCACTTTCTTCGCCATTAAAGTTGGCTAATAATTTCTGATAAGCGATGAGTCCGAAATAGGCTGTCCTGGCATTTTGCTCAGCAGTGCCGGAATAATCATTCACGGTGTGCTCAAACTCTGTAATCGCTTGGGCATAGTCCTTGGCATCAAATAAGGCTTCGGCCAGCAATTGATTGATGCTTCGCGCTTCTGCTTGATCAATAAAGGTGGCCAATGATTGCCGGTACCAATCAACAGCGAGCAAATAATCTTTAGCCAAGCCGGATCGTTGCGCAATCGCATGATAGTGGCTGGTGATATCGGTTAAATGCAGCTTTAATTGTTTTCTGACATCGTCCATAACAATTTTATCTGCCATTATCCATTTTTCAGCTCTGCCTTGGTAGTGAGCCCAAAACTCGCTTTGAATACCAAAGCGTTGAACAAACTGCTCTTTTGCCGGCAGCACCAGGCTGGGGAAGCCGCCCTTGGTAAAAGTTTCAATAACGGCTGTTTGAAAGAAAGGTGCCTTGGGGTGCAAGGGATTGGTGGCCACAAAGGTTGCGTAAGTGTCTGCAGCATCTTTATAACGTTCCTGGCGAAGATAGTGGCGGGCTAGGGCATCATAAACATTTATTTCATAGGTTTTTCGGCCATAGTTGTCGAAGTAGTCACGAATTGATTCGGCACCATCGAGGTGCGCAAATGCCAGGCTGATGGCTCTTTGAGCATCAATCATTAACTTGTTGGCACTCAGTGCCTGTGGGTCTGCACTGCTATACAGAATCATATAATCGATCAATTGGAAAAAGGCCAGAACAGCCACTTGATATTCCTGGGTTTTATAGAGACTCCAGCCATATTTATACAGAGATTGTTCAAAAAAACGTTCATCATGCTTTCTTGATAGAACCTGTTTATAGGCATCGGCGGCGGCTGCGTAGTCAGTATCGGCAAAAAGGATTTCTCCCCGGCGAAATTGCGCCTCTTGATAATAGTTGCTTTCAGGGTGCTCAATGACCAGTTTATTGAGCATATTAAGTGACAGTTCAGTTTCCCCCAGCAAATCATATGCCCGCGCCAACTGATAATAGGTTTCTGCGCGCTGTGCTATATTTTCAGTGGAGTCAAGGAAGTTTTTATAGAGCTTTATGGCCTGCTGATAATTAATGTCTTTCTCTTGAGCCTTGGTGTTGGCTTTGTTTGGGGCCTGTGGTGTTTGGTTGAGATTTTGCTCGCCATTTCCCTGGCTTAGCTGCTCTTCGCTGGCAAGCATGGTCAAATCCGCCATGCGGCGCAATATTCGGGTTTTAATGGCCGGGTCATCTGAATGCTGAAAAATATGTTGGTAACTTTTAAGGGAGGTTTCAGCTGAAACGTCACCTAAGCTTTGTTCCTGCACCTGGATTTTTTTATCTTCGACAGAGCCGACTTTATTGCCCGTCAGTTTTTTTTCGTCATGTTCAGAGCCAGTGGCAAACAGGTTTGGTGACCATTTACAGCCCGGCAATACGATGAGCAGCAATAGTGTAGCGATAAACATTTTCTGTTTTAATGCCATCATGGTATTCGTCGTTCCCCTGAGGCGGCTTTATCTTGCAGCCTGGCGATGGCAATTTGTGTTTGAGCCAATAAATTACTGGTATGAGTCAAGCGGGCGTTGAGTAATGTATTGGCCATGCTTTGCAATTCTGCTTGCTGGCTGATTTTATGTGTTTGTATTCTTCCAATAAGGTTTTCTATTTTAAGTTCCAGGCTATTGATGCGTTTTTTATGTATAGAATGCCTGTTTGTTGCAATGTCTTTGCTTCGTTGCAGATTTTTGATATTCAAATCAAGCTTGCTTAATTCTTCTCTGGTTTTTTGCAATTCGTTTTTAAAGGCATAAGAGGCCCTGTAGGAATTGTATTTTAAATTCCAAAAAAAAGTGCCGCGGATAATTCTGTATCGTGACCTTATGCTGCTGAACTCTTCAGTATTGGGTAGCCTGGCGATGATGGCTTCAAGTTTTTTAAAGCTATTGAGTATGCTTTGCTCTTTATCATTAGCAAGTAAAAAAAAGTTTTCCTGTTCGGTATACATATTTGTTTCGTTGCTTAGTTCTGCAACTTGATCTGAAAATTTATCAATATCTATTGAATTTATTTTATTATTTAATTGCCTTATTAAAGCATTACTTTTAAACACCTGGTTTTCTAGCATTAAGTTGAAAACAGGTAATTTTGTTTTCCATTTAGTTAGATGGTTCTCAAGCTCTTGAAGCTCTAAGAATTGTTGAAAGCCCTTGTTAAAGTTATTAGTGGAAAACAGCTGGTATAAATAGGCGGCTTCGGGGCCATTTAAGGGTACTGATTCAGTCCCTTGCTTGAAAAGAAAGTCATTGCCAGGGGCGGCTTGAGTATTTTCAGGTTTCAATTGCTCCAGCCAGTTGTTCTGGTTTATATAGCTCAGGGTGGTTTTAATATGGTCGATTTCAGCTTCATAAACCCGGCTGGCAATAATGTATGAGCTGAAAGCATCCTGAAAAGCATTAAGCTGCTCGTAGGCTCTGGGTGTCATTAAAAATGCTTCCTGCACAGTTTTTTGAGCATGGTCACGCTTAAGTAACTCAAGCCAGGGGGCTAGTGCGGTGCTTAGCTCTGCACGACTCAGGTTGGCCCAGCCCAGGCCCAGTAAAGCTTCATTGGCAAAGGCGCTGCTTAGCCTGACTTCGCTGAAAGCTTGTTTTGATAAATAAGGCTTATTTTGCTCAAGGTAGTGCTGGCCTAAAGCTAAAGCTGCTTTATCCCTGATGGCATCTTCTTCGGCATTATAGGTAGGTAGTTTAAGCAGTGATTGCAGCAGAATAAGAGCATTATCGTTTTCCTTAAGAGCAAAAAAAGCCAGCGCCAGGTTATAGCTTGCGTATCTTTGCTTTAAAGGATCATGGTTTATGGCTGCCAATTGTTCAATGGCATTTTGATACTGGCCTTCGCGCAAAAAAATCAAGCCCAGATATTCATGAACCTGGTTTTTTTGTTGTTTGTAGTTATCTGAAGCGCCAAGTGCTTCTATATTATTGATCAGGATGATTTTTGCTTTTTGATAATTTTTTTGTCCATAAGCCAGCTCTGCAAGGGCAATCCAGGCTTTGTTTCGGGTCTCTGGGTTTAAGGAGTTTGTTGCCGTTGCTGTAAAAATAGTTTCTGCATGCTCAGTCATACCTAAAGATAAATAGAGAGCGCCTTGCAGAATGTCGGCGTGATCCTGATGTTCTTGATAACCACCGTGCTGATTTTTCACTAATATATGGGTTATGCCGTTAAGGGCTTGATGCTGATAGTAGTGAAAAAGCAGTTCCCCGTAAGCCATATTATTAACCTGATGGCTGCGTTCGATATTGCTATCAATGAGGTTGACAGCTTCTGCTCTAGTAAGATTGCTGAAACATAATAAAGGTAGTGATAAAAAGAATATCAGTGTGATGTGAGCAAGAGCCTGGGTTATAAATTCAATCACAAAGCCACAGAATGAGGCAGGCCTTGCTCCTGGTGCAGGGCGTCCAGCTCGATACCATGTTAAGCGCAGCGGTTTGTTGTGGTATTGTCTAATCATTAATAATGCTACGCGAGTTAATCCCAAACATTAAATTCAAATTCAGGCTGCTGATTTTTTGTATTGGCAACAATACGTAGTTCAATGTATTGGGTGCCAGTGGACTTTTCAAATTCAAGTTCGGCAGCGCGTTTGAATTCCCTGCCTTTTGGGCCATGGCCGCCGAGAACAATAACCAATTTGTGTTTGCCTTGATTCAGGTTGTCGGTATGTATGCGATGTACTGCACCACGGGAAAGAGCGTTTAATTCGTTGTCAGTGTATAAGTGATAGTTAACAGCTTTGTTGTTGAGTAACACTTTTGCATGATCCATTTTGAATAGCAGTCCAGCGTCTTGTGAAATAAATATGGCCACCTGGGTATTAGCCGGAAATAAGAGCTCCTCTTCAAGAATGAACAGCTCTTTATTCAGTTCCAGTAAGTCACGTTTTAATGTTTCAACAGAATTTTTTGTTGAGCTTCCATTATCATTAGCGTAAACAGCATTGTTTGTCAGTGTTGTCGACAGTGCCACGGCGAACAACACAATGGCACAGCGATAAATTCTTTGTTTGATGTGTATTAAAGACATTGTTCCACCATTGTTTTAACTATTCTCTATCAGCCTTAAAAATAAATGCCTAAGCCCAGGGTGTACGACAGGTTTTGGGCAGAGGAGCTTGTGTCGAGAAGGTTTTCTCGCATTATATGGTTTTTTACCGAGGCATGAAGGCATAACCACTTTATAAGTGCCAATCTGAGACCTATGCCCAGATTAACAAAATCGTCATCAATTTCATTGCTGGCTGTTGTATCTATATTGAGTTTCCCCAGGCCAGCAAGCAGATAAATATCGGTGTTGATTGCTCGATTAGTATTAAAAGGAAGATGAAATTGAGCAGGCAGTACATTGAACCCCAGGGACAGATCGTAGTAGCTGAATTCTGTATCGGTTAATAAAGGTAAAAATCCCAGGTCTGTGCGCACTGATTCGTCGATCTCTGTCAGCGCATAATTAATTTCAATAAACAAACTTCGGTATGGGTAGAGTGCTATTTTTATACCTTGAAGGGCTTCAGTATTAAAGCCATCAAATTTATAGCCACCTATAAAAGGGGCGATTTCAAAATTTGTTTTTTCAAAACCAGGATAAACGTCAGGGCTGCGCTTTATATTGGGTTCGATTAAAAGCGGCTGCTGATAGCTGTTATCAGTTTTGCTGCTGCTATCTTTCGCTGTTTGATCGTCGGCCCAGGCGCTGCTGGCGAAGGCGCTCAGAAAAGCCAGGGCAAAGATCAGCAGCATAAATGCCGTTGCGGCTTTGTTGGGTAATCTGAATCTGAGTAATGTAAGTGTCATGGTTATATAATTAATTTTAAGTTTCTGAACAGCTTATGTTTGGATCAAACAGATATTGGTAACGGATTTTTTGGCCGTGGTTTTTTTGTATCAGTAATTCAATTGACGGTAATTGTCTGATTTTAGATAAAGTGCTAATCAGCTTTTCAGAATTACTGATTGGCGTATTATTGATTTTTTCGATGCTGTCGCCTGGCTCAAAACCGTAATTTTCTATTCGGCTGTTTTTCTGAACCGAGGTGACTTTATAGGCGGTTATTTTGTTTTCATTAAACACCGGGGAAAAATGTATATCGTTAAAGAACGTTTGTAGTTTGTGGCTATAGAATTCAAGGTCACTGGCAGCGACAGGGTGGCAATGTACAGGTACTGCCGCAAGCGCGGTTGAATGAACACAGACAATACTGAATATTGATACAATTATTCGTAAAAAGTTTAGCCTTGAAACTTTTACTCTCTCTGGTTGCAACATAATATTCTGCTTGTTCCTTAGTCTTATTTTAAAATTTAGCGGTAATGTATGCTTGTACTAAATCTGCCCTGAAGTTGAGCATTCGGTCTTTGCTTAGATCGGTAAAGTTTTGGTATTCAAAAAAAATTCCGGTGTAGCCAAACGAAGCGGTTACTTCGTTAAAATAAATTTTGACCCATTTGGACAGATCGTAATGTCCAACAGCCCCTAGTTCAACAGTATTAAAGTCGCTTAGCTCCTTATCTCTGGCGATGTATTTGCTTGCAGCCGGTGCGTTATCAAAATAGAAAGAGGCACTATTCTGCAGATAGAACCTGACATGGTATTCTATAACCAGTTCCGGGCCAATTTGTTTGAACGGTGTAGCATAAGAGAATTCAAAAGTATTGCTGCTAACTGACCAGGTATCGTTAAAATAACGGTAATAAAAACGCCTTGCAGTGTCAGGTCTACGATAGTTTAGGGCAGAAACAGAGAAAGCATGTCCGGTGCGTGTGCCAGGATAATTTTCCAGTACATGGGCACCTTGGATGATGGCCCCTCTGTAGGGGTTGTCCAGGCGGCCTTCTTCCATATTTATTTCATAGTCAAGGGACAATAACCAGCGCTTACTAAATACGCTGCTGATGCCCAGATTGAAATTATATCTGTGGATGTCTTCATCCAGGTTTGTATCAACCTGCCCCACGGTATCCCAGCCGCGGTTAAAGCCCAGGTTCAGGGTAAATAAATCTGCAAAAAAGTCGTGGGCGATGGCAAAGCCAATGGAGGTGGATTCGTAATCGGGTTCTTCACTGAAGCTTGTGTTCAGGCTGATGATAGAGTCTTCAATAATGGTTTGTCCGCCCAGGGATATTTCTTCGCGGGTTTCAGAATAAGCGCTGGCTTGAGAGCGAACATCCACCGACGCACCGGAAATATTATCTTCTTTGTAATTGGCTGAGATACTGTATTGGTCAAGGATGTTTTTTCTAACCAGTAACACCGGGCCGGTGACGCGCAGGCCGTCGCCACTGTAGTAGTTAAAGCCTAAATCTGCACGCTCTTCCGGCAAGGTGGCCGCATTGGCACTGTGGATCAAGGCGCCTGGCAAACTACTGATGAGTCCGCTGCATAAACAATAAATGATCAGAAGCTTGCGGTTTAATTTAGTTGCACCCACAGCCGCCCCCCTTGCTGTTAAAGCCACCATTGGCACCTTCTCTGGTTTCGTACACATGGCGCCTGAAATCCTGGGTAATGGGGTCATGATTAAAGTTCATGTAAGGGTCGGCGAGTAACTCTCTTTCATAGGGCTGTAGCCAGGTCTTAAGACTGGGGATCTCAGGAAGATGGGTGCAGCCGTTTAGACAAAGGTACAAAACGGTTAATGCAATGAAGGCAGATTTTTTCATTCTTTAATCAGTTCCCTTATCTGTGCATCATAAAGCTCGATGTAATTTTGTTTAAAGCCCAAGTGGTGATGACGAATCATGCCCTTGCGGTCAACAATATAGGTGCTGGGCATGGCTTTAACCCGGTACAGGCTGCTGATATCCTGGTTGTTGTCAAATAGAATTGGATAACTGAGCTTTAAAGGGTCGGAAAACTCTCTGGCTTTTATAATATCGGTGTCATTGCTAATCGCAAGAATGGTAAAGCCCAGGTGTTGATATTTTTCAAACAGCAGCTCCAGTTCCGGAAGCTCTTTTCGACAAGGGGCGCACCAGGAGGCCCAAAAATTAATTAAAATAACCTGCCCGGCCAATTCTTCCAGGCGTATGTTTTTGCCGCTGCTGCTTTTTAAAGTAAAGTCTGG
>JBECKY010000007.1:0-13707 GCA_040235475.1 Pseudomonadales bacterium | reverse complement strand
AATTGCAGCAGGCTTAGTTCCCGATTGATATAGTAGTCAGGGTTGTTGAGGTCAAATTGATCAGACATAACTTTCGATTATACGTATTAAATATGAATATTTATTGACGTGCTTTGGAAAGCATCATACTTGTCGAAATAAAATAAATAAAATAAATAAAATAAAGGCGAAGCGGCCTGTTTAAACGCAATTGTTGCAAAACAACAGGTGTGAAAAATGCAGAAGTATTAGGGTGATTGAGGAATCTTGTTTATTTTTCTTCATTTTTAAGCCAGAACGCCACTTTTTTAGCAAAATAGGACAAAATAGCATCGGCCCCCGCACGCTTAATGCACATTAACGACTCCATCACCCCGGCCTTTTCGTCAAGCCAGCCTTTTTCAATAGCCGCCATGTGCATCGCATATTCGCCGCTTACCTGGTAGACAAAGGTAGGCACCTGGAATTGCGTTTTTGCATTACGGACTATATCCAGGTAGGGCATGCCGGGCTTGATCATGATCATGTCGGCGCCTTCAGATAAATCCAGGGCGATTTCGTGAAGGGCCTCATCAGCATTGGCCGAATCCATTTGGTAGCTGTGTTTGTTGCCACCTTTCAGGCTGTTTGCGGAACCCACTGCATCTCGAAACGGCCCGTAGTAAGCGGAAGCGTACTTGGCAGAATAAGCCAATATTCTGGTGTTTTTGAAACCCATGCTTTCCAGGCCACTACGAATAGCACCGATACGGCCATCCATCATATCCGACGGCGCTACTATGTCTGCGCCCGCTTCGGCATGGGAAATTGCCTGGCGAACCAGTGTTTCCACGGTCTTGTCGTTAATAACGTAGGCATTGTTATCAATGATGCCGTCTTGCCCGTGCAGGGTGAAGGGATCCAGAGCAACATCGGTAATAATGCCGAGCTCAGGAAAGGCATTTTTGAGAGCCTTTACTGCACGTTGGGTCAAGCCGTTCGGATTATAGGCCTCTTGCGCATCATTGCTTTTAAGGTTTTGGGGCGTGACTGGAAATAAGGCGATGGCTGGAATGCCCAGATCTGATACTTCCTGTGCTTCTTTTAGCAGTTCGTCAATACTTAGACGCTCTATACCGGGCATGGAAGCCACCGGCACTCTTTTGCTGTTGCCATCGAGAATAAAAACCGGGTAAATCAGGTCATCCACCGTTAAGGTGGTTTCGCGCATTAAGCGCCTTGAAAAATCGTCGCTGCGCATTCTGCGCATGCGGGTTGCAGGAAAAGGGCTGCGATTGGAAACTACCATTGTCTTTACTTGCGCCAGGAATCGATAATTAGGAAGGTGAATAATCATAGAATACACTGAAACTGATTAGGCAGCCAGATGCCATAAGTGCTGAAACATAAGAGCAGAAGCTAGCCTTATGTTCAATAGCCAAATTTTCAGTGGCCAACTCCTCCGCTTGAATCTGTTGAATGGCGTGGGGTGTAAAAGTCTCGAAAGAAGGTGCTTTGAATACAAAAAACCATCTTTCTGGCGGCTGCCATTGCGCTTGCCACCTTGTTTGATGTGCTGGGGATTAATGAAAACCCTCCAGGTCGAATAAAGTGATGCTTATCAGGCCAAGCCTTTGACCGTAATCTTGTGTTATAGGTGCCGGATCTGCGGGTCTGGTGTCGTCCTACATCGGCAGTGCAGTGAAAGCCAAAGTAAGCTTAATAGAACAGGCTGAAATGGGTGGTGATTGTTTAAATAGCGGTTGTGTGCCCGGTACAAAATTAATTCGAACTGCAAATCTGATTAAGGATATTCATAACGCAGAAAAGCTGGGATTAAAACGCAATGTTAATGAATGCACTGCCGAGATAATGGAGCAGGGGTTTTTGGCAATGGTTTTATCGTTATCCACCCGGCAGAGAAAAGGTCAGCCGCCTCTATGTGCTGTAAGCAAAGGAAAAAGCGGGCAGCGGCGGAAACTAAAGGTGGCCGTCAGTCTGCTTTAACTGACAGCCCGGCAGGGTCGCCTGAAAGTTGCTTTAGGTGCTTTGCCTGTTCATCGGTTCATTAGCTTGGCTTCGTCAGCAATGCGCTTTTTAAAAGCCGCCGAATCTAATACTCGGGTTATATAAGCAGCCAGCTTGGGCCAGCGGTCGGCATCCACTTCGTGGCGCGCATAACGGGCATTAAGGAAGTGGGTGCCCAGGCTAATGTCGGCAATATTAAGCCGCTCACCACCGAAAAAGCCTGTTTCAGGTATGTTCCTATCCAGGTAATCCTGCACGGGTGGAACCCGGTTTTCGAGATTATCCTTCACTTTGGCTTCGTCAGTTTCCCGCCTCATCATTTTTTTAACGATACGTTCAAAAAACAGGTGGGTGCCAAAGCACTCAGCCAGTTTGGTGTCGGCATATTCCTCAAACCACAGGAATTTAGCCCTTTCAACTATATCCGAAGGGTAAATACTGTTTTTGGGGTATTTTGCATCCAGGTACTGGCAAATAATGGATGAGTCTGGCACTGTAATGTGTTCATCTTCAAAAACCGGTACCTTTTTTAAGGGGCTTATTGCTTCGAATTCGGGCGGGGTGCTAAATGGCAGAACCATTTTCAGCTCGTAAGGTTGGTTTTTTTCCTCAAGCGTAATAAGAACCTTGCGTACGAAGGGGGAAAGTATTGGGCCGTGTATGATATCCATAGTTTTTATTAATATCTGTAGGTGAAGGGTAAGTTTTAGTATGAGCTGATTATGCTAGCCAAGAAAAAAACCATACAAGTGTTACTTAATCAACAGGCAGTAGCATAGCGGTTTAGAAGTAGCCCATCTATAATAGTTCCCGGCATTCTTGAATTTGTATTGATTTGTAAAATCTATACCCTAAGATGGCAGCATATTCAATATTGAGCAAATACGGCGAAATTTACTTTATGACAACAACTTCACCTTCACTTCCGGCCCATTTTATTCGTCGCATCATTGATGAGGATGTAGCAAACAACAAAAACGCTGGCCGGGTAGCAACCCGCTTTCCTCCAGAACCTAACGGCTACCTACATATTGGCCATGCCAAATCAATCTGCTTGAATTTTGGCTTGGCTTTGGAATATCAAGGCACGTGCAATCTCAGGTTTGACGATACCAACCCCAGCAAGGAAAGTCAGGAGTATATTAATGCCATCCAGGAAGATGTGCGTTGGTTGGGGTTTGATTGGGGTGATCAGGTTTATTACGCGTCGGATTACTTTCCTCGCATGTACGAGCTGGCAGTGGAGCTTATAAAAGCTGGCAAGGCTTATGTCTGTAGCCTCAGCGCGGAGCAGACCCGCGAATACCGTGGCACCTTAACCATGCCGGGTAAAAACAGCCCGCACCGGGAACAAAGTGTTGCAGATAATCTGGATCTCTTCGAGCGAATGAAAGCTGGAGAGTTTGATGATGGCAGCCACTCCCTGAGGGCAAAAATTGATATGGCCTCGCCGAACATAAACCTGCGGGATCCAGTACTGTACAGAATCCGTAAGGTCAAACATCATCAGACGGGCGACGAATGGCGTATTTACCCCATGTACGATTTTGCCCATTGTATATCGGATGCTCTTGAGGGCATTACGCACTCATTGTGCACCTTGGAATTCGAAGATCACCGCCCACTTTACGACTGGATTCTGGATAATCTGGATATTGGTCATCCGCAACAAATAGAGTTTTCAAGGTTATCGCTGGAATACAGCGTAACCAGCAAACGTAAATTGCAACAGCTGGTGGAAGAAAACCATGTTACGGGCTGGGATGACCCCCGCATGCCGACCATTTCCGGGCTTAGGCGGCGAGGTTTCACTCCTGCTTCGATTCGGGATTTTTGCGAACGCATTGGGGTCAGCAAATCTGAAAACGCAGTAGAAATGGGTGTTTTAGAAAATTGCATTAGAGAAGATCTGGGCGATACCGCGCCTCGGGTTATGGGTGTTCTGCAGCCCTTAAAAATAGTCATTGAAAATTACCCTGAAGATCAAGTCGAGTCGCTGATAGCGCCTAACCACCCTCAAGATGAAAGCATGGGTACGCGATCATTAGCCTTTACCCGGGAAATTTATATTGATAAGGATGATTTTAGAGAAAGCGCAAATCGAAAATTCAAACGTTTGGTAGCGGATGGAGAAGTCAGACTCAGGCACGCTTACGTTATTAAGTGTGAGCAAGTTATAAAAAATAATAAAAATGAAATCGTTGAATTACGCTGTAGCTACGATCCAGGTACACTGGGTAAAAACCCTGAAGGGCGGAAGGTCAAGGGTGTGATCCATTGGGTTTCTGCGACGCAACATTTAAACGCAGAAGTCAGGCTCTATGATCGCCTGTTCAAAGTGCCAAACCCCGCGGCAGAAGAAGATTTTTTTGCCAGTTTAAATCCAGAGTCTATGCTGACAATCAACAACGCCAGGCTTGAAAGCAGTTTAGGCAGTGCCGCCATTGGCCAAGCTTTCCAGTTTGAACGAGAAGGTTATTTCTGCATGGACAGCATTAATAATCCCGAAAAGCCTGTTTTCAACCGCATCGTTTCTTTGAAAGATTCATGGACGAAAATTGAAAATAAAGATGACCATTAACCATCAAAAATAATCGTTTTAGGAGTAGAGCTGTTATGAAAAAAAAGATAACTGTATTACTAAGTAGTTTCATCTTGCTCAGTCA
The DNA here is from genome assembly GCA_040235475.1 of Pseudomonadales bacterium. GTDB lineage: Bacteria > Pseudomonadota > Gammaproteobacteria > Pseudomonadales > UBA3067 > JBECKY01. The sequence continues at coordinate 9,055 of JBECKY010000007.1, read as the reverse complement.
ATTCGTTTGGCTGCCCACTGCTTATGCAGGCATTGTAAGCACCAAAATGAGCTTGCAGGCAAGTGAAAATTATAGCCAACAGGCAATACTGGATACCTTGGACCGCGAGCAGACAAAAGCGCTGTTACAAGCCTATGGTGTTGATGAAAAGCAATTGAACAGTCGAGTTAGCAAACTCACTACCGAGGAAATTGCTTTGATCAATAAGAAAATTGATGAGCTGCCTGCGGGTTCGGGTCTTTTAGGAACCATCGGGTTGATTGTGGTAATCCTTGTGGTTCTGGATATTCTGGGTGTTGCAGATATCTTTACATTTATTAACCCCATAAAATAGGAGCTCTGACTAAGCCATGGGCTGCAATGCTGGCAGTAAATACTTAGTCTGTATTCTGCTTCTGTTTATTCAGGGCTGTGCTCAGCAAAGTTTTTTATTAAAGGGTAAAGTCACTGAAGATCAGCATTTCAGCAATACGGAAATACTGAATAGAAAAGTAAAATTTGTTGAATTAAGTGGCGTCCCTTTTTTTCCTCAAACTGATTATCAGTGTGGCCCTGCAGCAGTGGCCACAATTGCTAATTACTATCACTTAAATAAAACCCTGGAAGATATAATTGCAGAGATTTATTTGCCGGAAAGAAAGGGTAGTCTACAAGCCGAAGTAATTGCAGAGTTTCGCTCCATTGGCTTGCTTCCTTACCAGCTGTCGCCTGGGCTGGAAAATATTCTGGCCGAAGTAGAAGCTGGTTCGCCAGTGCTGGTGTTACAAAATTTAGGCACAGAAAAAATCCCTGTTTGGCATTATGCTGTTGTTGAAGGCTTCGATATTGTTAATAAAATACTTATTCTAAACTCTGGGAAGAAAGAGCGCTTAAAAGTCTCTTTTAAACGATTTCATAGAACCTGGCTGCTGGCCGGGCAATGGGCGGTTGTACCCGTGCCTGTGAGCCAACTGCCCGCAAGCGCAAATTTAGAAACTTATATATCAACTGTTGCTGATATGGAAGCTTTGGGGTATCTGGAATCGGCGTATACGGCCTACTCCCTGGCATCACAGAAATGGCCTGATGCCAAGCTGCCGCTGCTTGGTTTGGCTAATGTGAGCTATCAATTAAAACGTTATTCGCAATCCCGAAAGTATTTTTTACAGGCTTTAGAACAAGACCCTGAAGATGCGGATATTTTTAATAATCTGGCATATGTGTATGCCCGCGAGCAGTGTTTTGAGTTGGCTTTTGCTGCTGTAGAGAATGCTTTAAGTTTGCAACCTAAGAACAAAAATTATCTCGCCTCTAAACAAGAAATTAAAACCTGGAAAAAAAACCAACAAAAATCGTTATGTCTGGCTTATTAATCAGGCGCTGCCAAAATTGTGTCCCAGTCAGAAGTTTCTAATTCTGAATTTAATATAATGAATGTTTATAACTGGGATGGATGTACTTGATGTTACCTTGCATTATAGATTTGGAAGCCTCTGGATTTGGCAGAGGCAGTTACCCGATTGAGGTTGGCTTATGCTTGGGTGATAGCTCTTCCCATTGTTTTCTTGTCCGGCCTGAAGAAGATTGGCAGCATTGGGACCCAGAAGCTGAGAAAGTGCACGGCATCAGCAGGGACGTATTAGTGGAAAAAGGCTTGTCTGTTGTTGATATTAGTTGCCGTTTGAATAATTTATTAAAAGGGCAAGTGGTTTATACAGATGCCTGGGGGTTTGACAATACCTGGCTTTGGACATTGTATGATACAGCTGGGACCTATCCAAATTTTCAACTTGAAACCATCCGTAAATTATTAGCCGAAAATCAGCTTCCGCATTGGATGGCAACAAAAAAACAGGTTATTGCCGATCTAAATCTGACTCGACACCGAGCCAGTGCCGATGCCCATATTCTTCAGGAAACCTACCGTAGAATCAAGGCGAAATTTTAACTTAACAAACCCTTACCCCTTTTACTTTGCAAGCATTAACACAGTTGAATTATGTAACAATTTCAAGGCGTGGTTAAAACCCAAACTTTAAAAGTATCAGTTGATTTTATAAGAAAATCCGGTACTAATAAGCGATTATCCAATAGGGAATGCGTACAATGTCATCAAAATGCAACACGAATAAACTCATGATCTTAGCTTTTGGTTTACTTTTATTAGGCTCATTATCTGCAAGCAGTGAAACAAAAAATGCAGAAGCTTGGCGAGTTTTTCCTGCTGCAAATGAAGCTTATAGATACGAAGGCGATGCTTTAAAAAATGCGTGGAATGAATTACATGGCATCGATAATGAGCCCTTCCCTTCAGCAGAAAATCTAAAAAGTCTATTTGAGCGCACCGGTGCAGATAAGCCCGGCTCCCCTTATGCCATTGTAAACTTTAATGGGGACTACAACGCCCTGGCAGAAAATGTACAAAACGCCTGGCGTTTGTTTCATCGAGGTGACTTTCAAGGAGCGTTTACTGCCAGTAAAAATTTAGGCCTCGCGGGATTCTATATTGCCCTGCGAGCTAGAGCCGTACACGGGCATTATCTGATTGAAGACAAGGAGCAAAGAAAAGTTTTTATTGCGGACTATTTTTGGCGTCAAAATAGTTTATTGAAAGACAATCCGATTGAGTATACTAATGCCTATTATGGTGTTTTATACGCACTCGGCAGATATGGTCAGACACTTCCTATCCCTCAGGCCATTGCCGATGGCGTGCCTTTTAAAGTAAGCAAATTGATAAGCCAAGTGGAGGAAAAGGATGCAAATCACCCTGAAAATCTGTCTTTAAAAGGAATCTATCACTGCGATGTTGTGGCTAAAATTGGTGGCTTTATGTCGCGAATAACATTTGGTGCAAAAGAATCAACCTGTATTGATAGCTTTGAAAAAGCTCTGGCGCTAGAGCCGGAAGATATTGGTATAAAGGTTGAATACGTTTTGGAAATGCTCACAGTTGATAAGCAAAAATATTACAATCAGATAACAATGCAATTGGACAAAGCCATGGCCATTGAACCAAAGGATGCCAAGGCATTTCTCGATCAGCAAGTAGCAAGAAAACTGTTGTCTGAGCTTTAATTGCCTGAGTAATAATATTTTAAAAAACCCTGCTCAATGCGCCTGGAATGTCTGGGGTTTTTGGTGGCGGCAACTAAAGCGGTTACCGCTGTTAAACTGGCTTGTTGAGTTAGTGCCCTTAAGCCCGATAAAACCCATTGTTCACGCTATTGTAATAATTTTTGCGCTATCAATCTCTGCCAAAGCGGCAGGCAGTATCAAAATAAAAATACAGCAAGGAAATGATTGAATGATTCTAACTACAGCAAAAAAAATCCAACATTATAACGCTCTTGGATTTTGGGGGACAAAAACATTTCTGGATCAATTCCGGGAAAATGTTGCAGCCAATCCTGAACGAATTGCCTTGATCGACCCTCCCAATAAACCCGACCTGGTTGGCCTGCCTGCAGAACGTATCAATTACCAAAAGCTGTCCGATAATATTGATTCTCTGGCCACGGCCCTGCAGAACCTGGGCATCAAAAAAGATGACATAGTGATGGTGCAGCTGCCAAACATTTGGGAGCTGAGCCTGGTTTATATGGCCATTACAAGGGTGGGTGCAATATTCTCGCCGATGCCAATGCAATGGCGTGCCAGTGAATTTGAATATATTAATGGCCTTACCGAGGCAAAATTATTCATTAGTGTTGACGATTTTCACGGCTTTAAGCATTTAGCCATGGCTAAATCATTACAAGCAAAGCCAGGCCATTTGCAACACTTTCTAAATTTGTCAGCAGTAAGAAAGTTGGCTTTCGAAACAAAAGCAGATGTGGCTGCACTGGACGCCATCTCCTTGGATGCCAATGATGTTTTTACCCTTTGCTGGTCCTCCGGCACAGAATCCCATCCGAAAGGTTGCCCGATGAGCCATAATAATTGGTTTTATCAGGGGCAGATTATGCACACTGCTTTTGGTCTTGAGCAAAAAGCAGAAACCATTTTGTGTTGTGCGCCCATGGTTAATATGACCGGTGTAGGGGTGGGATTTATTTTATGGTTGTTGTCCGGTGGCACCATAGTCTTTCATCATCCCTTCGATGGTGCCTTATGCATCAAGCAAATTATGCAAGAAAAAGTAAGCCGAACCATTTTAGTGCCTGCGGTTTTGAACGCAATTTTGAAACACCCTGATGTCGATCAATTCGACCTCAGTCATGTGGAGAGCATACTAACCGGCTCTGCTCCGCCATCGGTTTGGGCCTTGGAGCAATTCAAAAAGCGTTGGGGTATTGATATTGCCTGTGGCTGGGGGCAAACAGAAGGCACCGCTATTATGGTGGGCGTCGACGAATTACCGGACATTAATAAACGTGTACGTTATTACCCGAACCTGGGTGATACAAGCAGGGAGTGGTTAATAAAAGGCGTTGAAACAAAAATAGTGGATCCTGATACCAAGCAGGTGCTGACTAAGGTGGGTCAGGTTGGTGAGCTGGCCTATAAGGGGCCTAATGTATTCCCAGGCTATTTTAAAAAACCCGAGATCACAGAAAAGTCGTTTGACAGTGACGATTACTTCTATACCGGGGATCTGTTTAAAATAGAAGAAGATGCTTACATCAGTTTTTTTGATCGCAGCAAGGATATTATTATTCGTGGTGGAAATAATATCAGCGCACAGGAAATTGAAAACATATTGCAGGGCCACCCTGATGTTATGGATGTGGCGGCAGTGGCAATGCCGGATCAGGCAATGGGTGAGCGCACCTGTGTTTATGTTGTTCCTATGGCGGCAGAGCAGAAACCGGATTTAAAAAGTTTAACAGACTTTATGTCAGAAAAAGGCATTGCTGTTTATAAATTGCCTGAACGGGTTGAGTATATTGCTGCAATACCAAGAAACCCGGTTGGAAAAATACTCAAGCCGCAATTAAGAAAAGATATTGCAAGCAAATTGCAGGCAGGCAAAAGTTCATGATTTTCTCAAAGGTTCTTTATACTATAGAGATCGTGCCGGGTAGAGAGTGCCCCGACCCTGGCTTTCAACAAGTCCCTATTGAGGCAGTGCGACGCGGCTTACAAGCCACTGTCGACTCCATTGTCGTTCTTGGCATTTAAAGTTGGGCGCCGGTATTATATTTTCCGCGAGAAACCCCCGTTTACTTACATGCAATGTAAAAAATGAAACATTTAGTAAACAATGGTGTACTGTCTTGATTGTGCTTGTAACCGGCCGACTTATTAATGTAAAAAATTGTAAGTACAATAAATAAACAATAGAAAAGCCTTGGCCATTACTGCTAGGATATAGCCATGTAAAAACGCTGCTGTGATTGTTGACAGTTATTTCAAAAAGCTGGTCATGCTTTTGACTAGCATGATAAAAACAATCAGGGCTACTTGTGGTGTATTTTTATCTGCGGCCAATGTAGATAGTTGGGCGGATTAAAAAAAAAGGGTATTCATCATGAAAATATTTAGAATGGCTGTATTGTTGGTTATGAGTATTTCCATACTGACGCTAACAGGTTGCACGGTCGAGGGCCTTGATCCTTGCGAATTGCTCAACCTTTCCTATTTTGAATGCCTTGTGTTAGGCCTTTAGCTAACGCTCATTTTCCTAATCATCAGTCTTTAATGGCACACTCTTGTGCTTACACCTTCGACCAGAGCATTGTTTTCCAGCATGTCTGTCAGGAATTTCTCTGGTCGAAACTCTCGATCTAAGCAAAGCCATTTATCTATAAGTCTAGATTGAGATCCTCTCTTATAAAATTGTTAATTTTACTAACATGGTCTAGTCTTGGATCCTAAAGAAGGGCATAAGCTGGTGCTGGAGCAGTGGCTTGATTTGTCTTGCTCTCAAGACCAGCAGGGGGCGGTGATTTTTTGCGGTAAGGTGCCTTTGTGAATGAACCTTTTCTAAGCACCCTTAAAGCAATGTATTCTCAGTCATAAGCAGTAGAGATAATTGGCATGCAGCTTTTATTTCTTTTTTGGTGCAAGGGCCCTAATCTCAGTAAAAACAGCAATGTTTCATTAATGGAGGCTAGAAATGACCAAGGTAGCTGTAATTCTTTCCGGTTGTGGGGTTTTTGACGGTTCAGAAATATATGAAAGCACATTAACCCTGTTGGCGCTGGATCAAGCGGGGGCTCAGTATCAGTGTATGGCACCTGATAGTGAGCAAATGCATGTGATTAACCATCTTACTGGCCAGGAAATGCTTGAAAAACGCAATGTGCTTATTGAAGCTGCCAGATTAGCCCGTGGCGCTATAATAAGCTTGGGCGATGCAGTTCCATCGGATTACGATGCCGTGATTGTTCCAGGTGGGTTTGGGGCGGCAAAAAATTTATCTGATTTTGCCGTCAAAGGCGCCGATATGTCTGTGAGCCAGAGCGTAAAAAGCTTTATTCAAACCATGCACGAAGCTGGCAAACCTATAGGGCTTATTTGTATTGCCCCGGCGATGGCACCAAAACTGTTCGGTAAAGACACAGTTTGCACTATTGGTAATGACCAGGCGACCGCTGCGGCTATCGAAGCAATGGGTGGTATTCACCAGGTGTGCCCGATAGATGAGTGTGTTGTTGATAGGCAGCGGAAAGTCGTGACAACGCCGGCCTATATGCTGGAAGGGCGGATCAGCGAGGTGGCATCAGGAATTAACAAGCTGGTTACTGAGGTATTGGCGCTGAGTTAACAGCATATTTAAAAGCCTGTAATTTTACAAAAATAATTGCATGACAAATCTAAAACCTGGAACTGGCACGTCTCTCTGGTTGTTTTCGCTGGAAATTTATCAGCGAAAACAAGTTAAAGAAATTTGTTTAAGTCTGCAGGATCAGTATGAGTTCAATGTGAACTTTATTTTAGCGGCCTTGTGGACTGCCGTCTGGCAGCAACCAGTGATGCGGGATGACTTCGAATATTATCAACAGCAATTAAGCCCTTTTGACATGGATATAGTTCAGCCTTTGCGCAGGGCAAGAAGAGCTACCTGTGGTAAATATGGTTTTGAATCTAACGCAGCCTTTCAGCTAAAAAGCTTACTCAAAGAGCAGTTGCTCGCTGTTGAAATTGCCGCTGAAAAAATTTTTCAACAGCAGCTGGAAACCTTGATATTAAATAACTGTCAGGGAATGAAAACCCGTATCGATGCCATTAAAGACAGGGGAGCTGCTGACGATAGTTGCGGTGGTGTCAGGAACTTTAAAGCGATTGCAGAAAAAAACTTATACCAATACGCTTTAATCTTGAATAACAAAACCGCCACTGATTTTTCGTCACACATCGCCGCACTGGTTAATAAAATAGCAATTTAAACGAAGCGCTATTTTTCCCGTTTTATTCTTACAGGCAAAACCATGTTTTGTGAAGTTGTAAACTCAAAATCTACAGCTATTATTGGCACTGCAGGATTAATAAAGGTATGATCTTGGCTGTTTTTAATTAAATTTGGGTATATAAATATGCAGAACAGAAAAAGCTTCTCCAATATCTTGGTTATTAAACACTTTAAAGTAGTATCCCTGTCAGTAGGCATAGCGTTTGCCAGTTTGGCCTGTGGCGGCGATAAAGCTTCCACAGACACGTCTTCAGTAGGTAAAGCCCCAACAAATAGTGGTCTGGAAACTGATGATCAAAAAGCCAGTTATAGTGTGGGTTATGACTTCGGTAAAGGTATACGTCAGAACCTTGAAGATCTGGATCTCGATATTTTTGTAACGGGATTACGTGATGCGTTTCAAGATAAAGAGCCTGGTATTTCCAAGGAAGAAATGCAGCAAGCCATGGTTGCTTATAGAAGCAAAATCATGGAAGCCCGAGAAAAGAAAATGCAAGATGCTGCCAGCGCTAACAAAGCAGCCGGGGAAGAGTTTTTAGCTGCCAATAAAGATAAGCAAGGCGTAGTGACTTTGCCCAGTGGTTTGCAGTATAAGGTGTTGGTTGATGGCAGTGGTAAAAAACCTGGTCTTGAGGACACGGTTGAAGTTCATTACCTTGGCACATTAATCGATGGCACAGAATTTGATAGCTCCTATAAAAGAGGGCAACCGGCAACGTTCCAAGTACAAGGCGTCATTCAGGGTTGGGTTGAAGCGCTACAGCTAATGCAAGAAGGCGCAAAGTGGCAATTATTTATTCCAGCTGATCTTGCCTATGGCGATCGGGGTGCAGGACAAATTGAACCAGGCAGTATGCTTATTTTTGAAGTGGAGCTACTGAAAATAAAATAGTTGGTAAAGCTCTCTGTGCCGTTTGATAGAAACCCTTATTATAGATTCACGGCATTATTCACGGTACTGTAGATGTGTTCACCAACATATTTAGTACCGTGAATTTATACATCTATAGCCGCAAGCGGCTAATAAACTTGTCTCACAGTTAAAATAACTTTTATGCTGGCGTCAAACTCTAAATTAAGTGTAACCGTTGCCAGTTTAGCAAGCATGCCTGACGCACTGGTGGTTAGAGTTAATACACACTTTGTTGTTTAATACTAAATGTTGGGCGTATGCACAAAAGCGAATTATGCTACTCTCATTTTATGATTAGAGTGCAATTTCTCAATAAGAAAATCTTCCAGCGCGAAACGTAATTCCAATGCCTGGCCTAAATTCTTAAGGTCTTCATTAAGATTTTTGAAAGGTATTTCTTTTTGAAGATTAGCTTCATAAGTGTCGTTAAAAACCAGTGCAAGTTCGGTTGTTGTATCAATGTCAGGGTAAATATGGTCAACCACCGAAACATTTCGATCGTTAAAAACTTTTGCTTCAGTGACCAGCTCTTCATAGATTTCAAAGTGTCCAGCAGATATGTAATCCATGAGGATGACGCAAAACCGTTGAACAGTTCTTGATAAGATCTTCGGATGAGGTTTTTTTTCAGCGATATCGGTGAGAATACAAAAAATTTCAATGAGCTCTTGTCTTTCATTTAACCACCCTGAAAGGCGGTTTTCTACGGTGTCCCAGCAGTCGGTGGCTTCTTGAAGAGTGCTCATAATAATGTCCTTTTAATTGTTGAGTCAATGCTGATATCCGGTAGGGTTTACTTATAAAAT
>JBECKY010000002.1:0-26439 GCA_040235475.1 Pseudomonadales bacterium | reverse complement strand
GCTGGTAAACATGGTGACCTGCAATGGTTCGACTGCACGGTAACCCTTGATAAAGATCAGACTTCAGGCCAGTTGATTGCGCTGACAGAACCCAGGAACCTGGACTCTGCAGAAGCCCAGGTGCTCTTGCAAAAAGATAAAGAACAGTTCTTTGCATTCTTAAGCCATGAGTTGCGCAATGAATTGCATGGGATTGTTGGTTTATCTGAGCTGCTTATAAACACAAGCCTGAATGAAACTCAGCAGGTCTATACTCAATTGATACAAACGGGCAGTCAGCAGTTATTAAAAATCAGCAATGAAATCCTCGACTATTTCAAAATACAATCGCCGGGGTTTCAGCTGAATGAATCAGCTGTCGATTTAGCCAGTAGCTTTGAATCCATGATGAAACCTTTTGCTTACCAATGCGAACAAAAAGGCTTACAGTTTCGACAGAACTTTAATAAATTACCAGCCTGTGTTGTTTGCGATATAAATCGTGTGCGTCAAATCTTTATTAACCTGGTTCAGAATTCTCTTAAGTTTACTGAGCGAGGTTATATTACCGTTGGCGCTGATTGTGTCCCAACCGAGGAAGAGGGTCGCGCTGAATTGCGCTGTTATGTCGAGGATAGTGGTTGTGGTATTCCCAAAGAAAAGCAAGCTCATTTGTATGCAGCGTACAGTCAGGCCCATGCCTTTGATAACAGCAGTGGTTTGGGCCTGGCTATTTGCGAGCAACTTGTCGGCCTAATGGGCGGCGAAATTAGAGTCAACAGTGAGTTTGGGATGGGGACTCGATTTTTCTTTACTCTTAACGTTGGTTCGCAATGTTAACAATCAGCAAAATTTCTTGAAAAACTTCTAGAAGTCAAATCAAGCTTGGGTCATGAACATGACCTTCTTTGTGCGCTCCTGATTGAGCTGTTCACCAGAACCTTGTTGAGTTTAGCTCAAACTGATCCAGATCATTAATTGTATGCTATTAATGTGCATATAATAAAATACAGCATTTTTTGAGCTATTCCAGGGTAATGAGCTATAGTTACTTAATAAGCATCTAGTCATCAAGGCTTAGGGTGCGTTGTGTGAGCTATATTTTCATTTCACTTGGGCTTGAAAATGGCGGGATCAAAAAATATGCTTGCAATGGAACGAAGTATCATCATAGGAGTGCTCACCGTGTTGGCAATGTTGGGCACCTTATTCTATTTTGGTGCTGAAAAGTATGTGCTGCAACTGTTTGAATGGTTAGAAACGAAAGGTTACTGGGCGTTTTTTATTTTCATTTTGATCGAATTTTTTGTCGTTGCGCTGTTATTGCCGGGCATCGTGTTTACCATGGGCGCGGGCTTTCTTTTTGGTGTCGTAAAAGGTTCTGCCGTGGTGGTTATAGGAACCACATTGGGAGCGACCGTAGCGTTTCTTTTAGCGCGTTATTTATTTGTTGAAAAAATGGCCGATTATTTGCGCAATCATCCAAGCTTAAAAGTCATTGACAATGAACTGGCAAGTAAAGGTTGGCGGTTCATATTGTTAACCCGAATGGTGCCATTTTTTCCATTTAAACTGTCTAATTATTTTTTTGGCTTGACGCAATTTAGATTGCGGGATTTTGTTATTGGTACCGCAATAGGGATTATTCCCATAACCGTGATTAACGTTTATATGGGGTCTTTGGCCGCCAGTATGGCTACGCTGGGCTCTTCCAGTGTATCGAGATCCCCAATGGCCTGGGGGATTTATGGTGTAGGGTTTGTGGCGGCTGTTTTTTTTGCTGTTTATCTGACTCGCGTGGCAAAAAAAGCGCTGGAGAATCAGCTCAAACAACCCTCTGTTAGAGACGCTTCTATTAATACTGAATAAGTGAGTATGAATTCACGTGCGGATTAATAGTGCTGTTGCAAATGAATGACGCAGGGAAAATTACTGATGCGAATAAACTGGTTGCCTTGGAAATTTATTTTGAGCCGTGTGGCCAGGGCCCATGGTTTTCTCGACCCCATAGCGTTGATGGCCCGGATGCAAAATTTTGCCCAGCCTTCTGAGGTGTCAGAACCTATTGAACTGCTGCGTGCCGGTGTCATTCTTCATGCCCGAGGGCTGATTAACAGCCGGGTCATCCAGCATAACCTGGATTGGGTTTGGCCGTTCTGGGTGGAGCGGCAATTTGATCCCAGAGATGTGGCCTTTGTGCCGCGAGCGTTTTCCATTACTCATATTAATCTTACCCATCGTAATTGGACTGCGGTGGGCTTGCCGGATTTTGATGAGCTGCCAATTATTGATCCCCATGGCCTGGTGACGCCCATTTATGATGCTTGGTCAATCGATGCTTGGGTGATAAATGATGAGGGCGACAGCTTACTGCCATCTCGCCTCAAGACTGTGGACCAGCAGCTGAAAGTTAAAAGTGCGCCGATGGTGATTACACAAGCTGCTCATGAAGGGATGGCATTACGGGCAGAAACAGCAACCATCATCAAAAAAGCGAAACCTGTTTGCATCACACGTTATCGGGCGGTGTCAGATAAGGCGGGCTGGCTGGTTGTTGCGTTGCGCCCCTACAACCCTGAAGGCATCAGTTTTATCCATAACATTAAGCTGCTTGATGCTCAGACATGCTGGCAGGTGAATGGCAAAGATGAAGTACGTTTTAGTGAAGCAGTAGAGCGTCACCATGTGTCTGACTATGCTCATGGGGATGTTTACATTCACCTTCATGACTCGGCTCAGCAGGTCAAGGGAGAATGCGATATAGGCATGGCGACCGCCGCTGCCTTGTACCGGCTGCAACCTGGGGAAGCGAAAGACTTGGTAGTAGAAGTGCCGTTGGAGCATGGGCAAGTGCCTAAAGGTGACACTTTAAATGCCAGTGATGACTGGGCCACTACACTCAGTAAGGCTTGTCAGCTTTCAATTCCGGATAAGCATTTTCAGTTTTTATACGATGCCGCGATCCAAACCCTGGTGCTGCATTCGCCGGAAGACGTGTATCCCGGTCCCTATACGTATAAGCGCTTCTGGTTTCGGGATGCGGCTTTTATTCTAAATGCCTTGTTGTGTGCAGGGTTTTATGATCGTGTTAAACGAACGCTGAACCTTTTTCCTGAGCGTCAAACCCGGCTAGGTTATTTTCGTTCTCAGGACGGTGAGTGGGATTCAAACGGCGAGGCGCTGTGGATCATGCATCGCTACTGTCAAATGCGAGATTGCGAGCCTGATTTGGCCTGGCAACAGGCCATAAGCCGAGGGGCTAAATGGATTGTTCGCAAACGCTTGCCGGATTACCCTGTGAGCCCCCATGCGGGCTTGTTGCCCGCAGGTTTTAGCGCCGAGCATCTCGGACCTAATGATTATTACTATTGGGATGATTTTTGGGGTATCAGTGGACTCTTATCAGCCAGTAAATTGATGCAGCTACGCGGTGAGGAAAAACAAGCGCAAAATTTAGCACGTGAGGCAGAAGTATTTCAGGCGGCCGTTGATAACAGCTTGCAAAAAGTTAGTCAAACATTACGCCGCCCAGCTATGCCGGCCTCGCCTTATCGGCGCCTTGATCCCGGTATGATCGGTTCAATTGTTGCGGCTTATCCCTTGCAGCTTTTTGCCGCCGATGATCCCCGCCTATTGGACAGTGCGGATTTTCTGTTGGAAAACACTTTCGTCAACGGTGGTTTTTTTCAGGACATGATTCACTCTGGCGTGAACGCCTACCTGACTTTACACGTTGCCCAGGTACTGTTGCGTGCAGGAGATGCTCGATATTTTGATTTAATCACCGCCGTTGCCAAAATGGCATCCCCCACAGGGCAGTGGCCGGAAGCAATTCATCCGAAAACCGGCGGCGGTTGTATGGGCGACGGACAGCATGTCTGGGCGGCAGCAGAGTGGGTGCTGATGCTAAGGAATTGTTTCGTCCGAGAGGAAGGTAATACTTTAATCTTGGCCTCAGGTATTCCATCCGATTGGTTAAATACAGCACAACCTATCAGCTTTGGTGTTGCCCCAACCCTATGGGGAGAAATCAGTATTCTGATTAGTATTTCTGGTGAAGCCGATAATAAAATTATTCGAGTTGAGTGGCAGGGCCATTGGCATAAACAAGCGCCTGACATTGAAGTTAGGCTTCCAGGTTTTAAGCCGGTGAAGGTAGCAGAGAATATACAGTTTGTTGAATTTTCTGGCGGCGTTCAAAAGGATAGAGCAGCGCCAAAAGTTGTTAAAGTGTAAAGGGTCAAAGATGAACATTCTAATGATGACCAATACGTTTACGCCCCATGTCGGAGGTGTAGCCCGTTCAATTGAGGCATTTTCAGCAGAGTATCGTCGGCGTGGGCACCGGGTGCTGACCGTAGCGCCGGAATTTGAAAATATTCCGGCGCAAGAAAATGATGTGATTCGGATACCAGCGATTCAGCAATTTAATGGCAGTGATTTTTCAGTGGTGCTGCCTATTCCCAGATTTATCGCCAGCGAAGTGAAGCGTTTTCAACCCGACGTTATCCATACCCATCACCCTTTTTTGATTGGCGGTACTGCTTTGCGTTTGGCCCATTCTATGCAAATACCTCTGGTATTTACTCACCACACACTTTATGAACAGTACACGCATTACGTTCCAGGCGATTCCAAGGCGCTGAAGCGCTTTGTTGTTTCTCTTTCCACCCATTTTGCTAATCTCTGCGATACCGTGATTGCGCCCAGCGAAAGTATTGCCACACTGATTTCAGAGCGGGGTGTGACCTCGCCCATTCAAGTAGTGCCCACCGGTGTTGATATGACCCGATTTTGCGACGGCAATGGTTCAGGATTCAGGGCTTCAATGGGCATTCCGGACGATGCTTTAGTGATAGGCCACTTAGGTAGATTGGCCCCGGAAAAAAACCTTGTTTTTCTGGCCAGCGCTGTTGCTGATTTCCTGGAGTTAAACCCACAGGCCCATTTTTTAGTAGTCGGTACGGGGCCTTTAGAACAAACCATACGTAATTTGTTTGGCCAAACTAACATGCAAGGGCGTTTGCACATGGCAGGTATTCTAGGTCCGGCATTAGTATCTGCGGCTTACGCCGCCATGGATGTATTTGCCTTTGCCTCCAAGAGCGAAACCCAGGGTATGGTATTGACAGAAGCCATGGCGGCAGGTGTTCCTGTGATTGCCCTGGATGCCTCGGGTGCAAGGGAGGTGGTGCGGGATAAAAAAAATGGCCGTTTGTTAATGCATGAGAGTCAACAGGACTTTGTCGATGCACTGTCCTGGTTTGCTAATCTCTCACCGGAAGAGTTGGCAGCGATTAAAATCCAGGTGGAAAGCACTGCAGAAGCATTTTCATTACCTCGAACAGCCGATAAAGCCCTGGCTATTTACCAGCACTTAAAAGGGGCTAAATTCGTGTTAAGTGATGACAGCTTTGAAAATTGGAAGACCGGCCTGCGAATGATAAAAGCAGAGTGGAAGATGCTAAAAGGTCTTACCGGTGCTGCTTTAAATGTGTTGGAGTCAGACCTTGATATCAGTCTATGATTGTTCAATTTGAAACAGTATTGCGCCAGTTACGTCGCTGGTTTAGTCGCAGCGAGTGGGCGCTGCGGTTTTTAGGGCTGAAAAAAACCCGTCAAACAGCTTCTGTAAGAGGTTTATTATTTATTCAGATTGATGGTCTTTCCCATAATCAATTTCAGCAGGCGCTTGTCAACGGCAATCTACCTTTCCTTTCAAGTCTACTGAAAGCGCAGCGTTTTAAGGTTCATCATCTATACTCTGGTCTGCCGTCCAGTACGCCTGCTGTGCAAGGGGAATTGTTCTACGGTGTAAAGACCAGTGTGCCGGCTTTTAGTTTTGTCGATAAACAGTCAGGTCAAGTGATGGAAATGTTTTTGCCCGCTTCTGCAGCTGCGATTGAGCGTAAGCTGGCATTCCAGGGTGAGCCCTTATTATCTGACGGTGCCATGTATGCCGATAACTTTACCGGGGGTGCGGCTGAAACACACTTTTGTCCATCTTCTTTTGGTTGGGGAGGCATTTTTGAGGCAATCAATCCCTTGCTGCTGGTTTTTCTGTTGCTCAGCAATTTGTATAGCATCTTGCGCTTAGTGGTGCTTCTGGTTTTGGAGTTGATCATAGCTGTTGTGGATTTTTTTCGGGGTTTGATCGCAGGCAGGGATTTTCTCAAAGAATTAACATTTATTCCGGCTCGGGTTTTTATTGCCATTTTAATTAGAGAGTTGGTCGTTATCGGCGCCAAGATTGATATTGCCAGAGGCTTGCCGATTATTCACCTCAATTTGCTCGGTTACGATGAGCAGGCGCATCGCCGCGGGCCTTCTTCACGTTTTGCCCATTGGACATTACAAGGCATTGATGACGCTGTTGCCCGCTTATGGCGTGCTACCAAACGTTCAACTGAGCGTGACTATGATGTTTGGATTTATTCTGATCATGGTCAGGAAAACACTGAATCCTATATCGAAATCAATGGGCAGAGCATCCAACAAGCTGTGTCTGCATTACTTGGAGAAAAACCTCCTGGCGAATTAACAAACCCTGATCGGGGAGAGCAGCTTAAACGTGTAAATTTGCTCGGTGAGCGGTTTAGCGCTTGGTGGTTAAAAAATATTGCTGCCCATAGCATGACAAAGAAACAAGCTCCGATAGTCACCGCTATGGGGCCGATTGGTTTTGTTTATCATCCTCAATCCCCGCTTTCTGAAGTGGATAGCAAGCGCTTTGCTGAAGCCTTGGTTAAGGTTGCAAACGTACCTATGGTATTGCTGCCGGTACAATTAACACCCGCATTTGGTGTTGAAGGCACTCATCGAGTTTGGGCTTTTACCGAGTTCGGAACATTCCAGTTGCCCAAGGACAAAGCCTTGCTCTTAGGTGCAGAGCATCCTTTCCTGGATGAACTTACAGATGATTTGATTAATCTTTGTAAACATCCAGATGCAGGGGATTTTATTTTGTGTGCCTGGCACGCCCGGAGAAAGCCCATGAGTTTTCCCATGGAAAGCGGTGCCCACGGTGGACCAGGTTTTGAGGAAACCCATGGTTTTGCGCTGCTTCCAGGGGATACTGTGTTGCCTGCCACTTCCAAGAACTACCTGCGACCACTGGATATGCGTGCAGCTGCATTACATCTACTTGGGCGGGAAGAGATCAAGGCAAGCCGGGAGTTCAGACGCAAGAGCAAAGAGAAAACATTGCGGGTGATGACATATAACGTGCACAGTTGTATTGGCATGGATCGCAAGCTTTCCCCGGAGCGTATAGCCCGAGTGATTGCGCAATACAGTCCGGATGTGGTGGCCTTGCAGGAGTTGGATGTTGGCCGGGAGCGTACCGAAAGCATCGACCAAGCCCATCTCATTGCCAAGTACCTTGAAATGGAGTTTCATTTTCATCCGGCCTTGCATCTGGAAGAAGAGCGCTATGGCGATGCGATACTCACCGACTTACCCTTAAGGCTAATCAAGGCTGGGCCTTTACCTGGTCTTGATCATAAGCCTTTATTAGAACCTCGCGGGGCTTTATGGGTTGCAGTTGAACTGGATGGTGTAGAAATACAAATAATCAATACACATTTGGGCTTACGAAAATCAGAGCGCCTAAAGCAGGTTAAGGCCTTGTTGGGGGCGGAGTGGTTAGGGCACCCTGATTGTCTGGGGCCGCGTATTTTGTGTGGAGATTTTAATGACTTTTCAGGCTCTGCGGTATGCAAAGCCATTAATGAAGAGCTCAGTGATGCGCAAGAGTTATTAGCGGGGCATAAACCCAAAGGAACTTTTTTCGGGCGTTTCCCACAGTTTCGGATTGACCATGTTTTTGTTGACAGTAACCTTGAAGTGCTGGGTATTGACATCCCTAACTCAGCATTAGAGCAGGTTGCATCAGATCATTTACCTTTGATTGCGGAGCTGAAAATTAAGTCAGGTGATACAAATTAATTCAGCCTTGCCTTAAATGGCACCACAATCAAAAACCGCCATTTTCTCGGCAAAAAAATCCAGAAAGCAGCTGATTTTTAGCGGCGTATGCACGCCTGGCAAATAAACCGCGCTGACGGGTTGTGCCAGGGTGCGAAATTCATCAAGTACGGTAACCAGTTGACCTGACATCACCTCTTTAATGACTAACCACATGGGAATATTGGCAATGCCCATGCCTTGTAGCAGGGCTGATTGGTAGGCTGCAGAATTATTGGTCATGAATCGGCCTGATACATTAACGCTGATAAGCTCTTCATTTTCAAGAAAAGTCCATGAGTGAGCTCTTGGCCTGCCGGTGTAAACAATACAGTTGTGTTGCTCTAGCTCGTTGGGGTGTTTTGGGATGCCATGCTGGCGCAGATATTCCGGTGTGGCCACGGTTACTCTGGGGCAGCTGGCCAGCTTTCTGGCCATCAGCGTTGAGTCGGGCAGGGTGCCTACCCGTATGGCAATGTCGACACCTTCCTGGACCAGATCCACCAAGCGATCATTTAGTAACAGCTCGACAGAAATATCGGGGTATTTGGCTAAAAATCCGGGCAAATGCGGGATAAGATGAAGGCTTCCAAAAGCGGTGACGGTGCAAACTCGCAGGATACCTTTTGGGTTGGTTTGTAATCGGCCAGCAGTGCTTTCAGCATCTTCAATTTCTTGCAGAATTTTAACACTGCGCTCGTAATAGTCCCTGCCTACTTCGGTTAGGGCCAGGCTGCGAGTGCTTCTGTTGAGTAGCTTGACCCCCAGCCAGTTTTCCAGTTCGGCCACGTGTTTGCTCACCGTGGGCTGGGTGGTTTTCAGGTCTTTGGCAACGGCAGAAAAACTCCCGGCTTCCACAACCCGGACAAACATGGTCATGCTTTCAAGGCGATCCATTATTTCCCCTTTAGGATAATTTAAAAACAGTTACAGGCACATGTTCTTAGTGAGCTTGCTCAGAGCTTGCTAACACCCGGGACTATAAGCATCTGGAATGAATCATATTCCATTGCAAGGTCTTATCAAAGCATTGCGCTTAGCTGATAATGACCAGTATGCAAAACAGTTAGTTGTTTCAAATAAAAATAATCCCGCCAAAACAATAACAACCTTTCTTACTAACTAAATTGTTTTTTTGACTGCTTTTGTAGCTGCTTTTTGCAGGTATTGAAAGCTGTTGAAAAAAAACATCATGCAGTTGACGGTTTTAAGTTACTCAGATCCGTGATCTGTTCTTGATTCGCTTACGTAATATCTCAAGTGAAGACATATTTAATTTATTTAAGGCATTAAAAACCAGGATAAATCCCATGAATATTATCAAATTTACCCTAACACTGTTGATGATTATGGCCGTATCGGCCAACCCAGTGCTGGCTTCTAAAGCAGTGGCTACGCCAGAGTCGATAACGCATCCAAGGGCTGAAATATCATCTCAGCTTTGTTTATCATCAATTGCAAACAGTATCACGTCAACGGAAGATATTAAATTGTTCCTTAACCCGGTGCTGGTAGGCGCTGATGCCGCAGTGATCGGTGGCAGTATTGCATTGGCGATACCCACAGCATTGGCTTCTTTGCCAGCCGCCGCCGTGGTGCTTGCTGCTCGTAATGTCGGTGCAGCCACATTCAAGGAGGCCAAAATAAGCAGCCAGGAAAGAGCAAAGCAAATAGTACTGGATTCTCTTGTTTACCTGCAATGGGAAGCTCAAAACAAGCAGGAAAGTATATCCAGCTATCCAGCTCTACAAGAATTGGTTGCCAGAGTGAATGGCCCTGTTAATACCTTGGTTGGACGTGGATATACTGCTAAAGAGGTAGCGGAAATGGTTGTTAAGGCCAGCCAGGATGAAAGCTTTTGCAGTGACCCAAGCAATCATCGCCTGGTGCACTTTAAAGATTATGTGCTGACTAATATTGGTTCTTGATGATCAATGAACTATAGTCTTTACCCTGCTCACTTATGCAGTGAGCAGGGATAATGGTTTACCGAGAATCGTTTAAACCTGTTCACGTAATAGTTTTGCAGCTTTAACCATATTTTTCAGAGCTGCTTCCACCTCTTCCCAGCCTCGGGTTTTTAGACCACAGTCGGGGTTAATCCATAGCCGCTCAAGGGGAATGCGCTCCTTCGCGTGGTGCATTAGATTTACGATTTCGTCCACCGTGGGTACGTTGGGCGAGTGAATGTCATAAACACCTGGGCCAATATCATTGGGGTATGAAAAGTCTTTAAAGGCATCCAGCAATTTCATGTCTGAGCGCGAAGTTTCAATGGTAATAACATCGGCATCCATAGCGGCGACAGCCTGGATAATGTCATTAAATTCTGAGTAGCACATATGGGTATGAATTTGCGTCGAGTCTTTTACGCCAGAGGCTGCCACCTTAAATGATTTAACCGCCCATTTGAGATAATGAGCCCATTGCTGTTTTTTCAAGGGCAGGCCTTCGCGCAAAGCGGCTTCATCAATTTGAATGATTTTTGTGCCAGCTGTTTCCAGATCTATGACTTCATCCCGGAGTGCCAGAGCAATTTGCAGGCAGATATTTTCCAAAGGTAAATCGTTACGAACAAAAGACCAGTTCAAAATGGTGACCGGGCCGGTAAGCATGCCTTTAACTGGTTTATCGGTTAACGATTGGGCATAGCTAATCCAGTCCAAGGTCATTGGTTTTTGGCGGGCAACGTCGCCATAAATAATCGGCGGTTTTACGCAGCGCGAGCCATAGGATTGTACCCAGCCGTGCTCGGTAAAAGCAAAGCCCGATAGCTGTTCGCCAAAATATTCCACCATATCATTACGTTCTGCTTCGCCATGTACCAATACGTCTAGGCCAAGGGCCTCTTGTTTTTGCATCGCAAAAGCAATTTCTTGCTTTAATTTTTGACGGTAGACCTCTTCGCTGATGATACCTTGTTTGTATTCTTGGCGGATATGGCGAACCTTACTGGTTTGTGGAAATGATCCAATCGTGGTGGTCGGGAAAAGAGGCAGTTCCACTTGCTGGTGTTGCAAGCGGATTCTTTCCGGAAAAGGTAGTTTGCGTGCAACAAAACTTTCATTAATGCCTGCTACCCGCTCCCGCACATAATTGCTATAAGTGCGCTGCGAATTTTTTCGTGACTCAATGGCATCATTAATAAGCTGTAAGGATTTTTCTTCTTTCTTGGTTCCCTTGTTTAAGGCGCTATTGAGCAGTTGAATTTCTGCAAGTTTTTGCGTTGCAAAAGCCAGCCAGCTTTTAATTTCCGGATCCAGTTTATTCTCCTGCTCAAGGTCAACCGGAACATGCAATAAAGAGCAGGATGTAGAGAGCCACAGGCGATCATGCAATTTCTCTTTAATCGGGGTTAAAAATTCTATCAAGGCATTTAAATCTGTTTTCCAAATATTGCGACCATCAATAAGGCCTAAAGATAAAATCTTTTCACCGGGTAATATTTCAATAAGCGTGGCTATATTGGTATAACCACGGGTGGTATCAATGTGCAAGCCAGATACCGGTAGTTGGCAGGCAAGAGAAAGATTGTTTCCCAGGTCGTCAAAATAGGTGGTTAGCAGGGTGTTGGGAAGCGTGCTGTCTTGCAGTGTTGCATAGGCCCGCTGAAAAGCCGCTTGCCACGCGGCTGGTAAGTCGAGCACCAGTATGGGCTCATCAATTTGTAACCATTCAATACCCTGTTGGTGTAATTTTGCCAGGATCTGTTGATAACAAGGCAGTAATTTGTCGAGCAAGTTGAGCTTATCAAAATCACCTTCTTTGACTTTCCCCAGCCATAAATAGCTTAATGGGCCTAAAATAACCGGTTTTACCGTATACCCGAGTTGTTGAGCCTCGGCAATTTCGTCAAACAGTTTGGTCGAACAGAGGCTGAACGCTTGCTCAGGGTAAAATTCAGGCACTATATAATGGTAATTGGTGTCGAACCATTTGGTCATTTCACAGGCATGGGCGGGCTTGCCTTCGGGAGCACGGCCCCTGGCCATTCTGAAATAGGTATTCAGGTCAACCTGGGGCTCTGCTTCAGTGGGAGATTTCCCCGGCCATGCAAAGCGAGGCGGTACAACACCAAGTGTCGCCGACATATCAAGAACCTGGTCGTACCATGAAAAATCCCCCACCGTAACAAAATCCAGGCCAGCGTCAGCCTGTTGTTGCCAATGGCGGGCGCGCAAGATTTTGCCGATTTCCTTCAGTTCAGATTCAGCAAGGTCTCCATTCCAGTACGCTTCCACAGCTTTTTTCAACTCCCGCTGCTTACCAATTCGCGGAAAGCCTGGGATATGGGTGATGCTCATGATTTTCTCCTTTAAACAGTCAGTATCCACTAATTTTCTTGCTGCTCAGTTTAGGTTAACGTTATAATTGAATCAATTTCATATTTTTAATAATTTTCATTAGAAGAATTAATAATGTTTCTTGAAATACGTCACCTGCTGAGTCTTAAAACCATTTCAGAAAGCCGAAACTTGTCTGAAGCCTCTGAAAGTTTGCATCTCACCCAATCGGCTTTGTCCCATCAGATCAAGGCTATTGAGAATTATTTCGACACCCAGATTTTTCAGCGTCAGCATAAGCCCCTGCAGCTCACCGCAGCAGGGCGAAGATTGGTTGAACTGGCAGATAGCGTGCTTCCAGCCGTAGCCGATGTTGAGTATGAATTAAAGCAAATGGCCGCAGGAGAACGAGGGCGTTTACACATCACCATTGAATGCCATGCCTGCTTTGAATGGCTGCTACCGGCGCTGGATCAGTATCGCGAAACCTGGCCCGATATTGAAATTGATATTCGGCTCGGCATGAGCTTTGAACCCATACCGGCGCTGAGCCAGGGGAAAATAGACCTGGTGATCACCTCGGATCGGCTTGCAGCCAAAGATATAGTTTTTGAAGAGCTTTTTAATTATCAGGCCATGCTGGCAGTGGCACCTGATCACCCCCTGGCGAAAAAAGAATACATTGTGGCGGAAGATTTAAAAAATGAAACCCTGATCACCTATCCGGTTGAACGCAATCGCCTGGATGTGTTTACCAAATTTTTGTTTCCGGCAGGCATTGAGCCAGCGGCGACCCGTCAGGCAGAATTAACCGCCATTATTCTGCAATTGGTAGCCAGTCGCCGAGGCGTAGCCGTACTACCCGACTGGGTATTGCGGGAAACCATGGCTACAAATAATTTAACGACTCGACCAATTGGTGCGTCGGGTATGTTTGGTACGCTCTATGCGGCGGTTAGAAAAACCGACAGGCAGGCGGCGTTTATTGAAGGCTTTATCAATATGACTCGTGAAATTCATGGTTGAATGAGCGTAAAAAAGAAAAATGCCTTTAATTTAGATCAGTGGCTTGGCGTTGCCGATGCACTGCATCAGGCCCGTGATAATGATGACCTGCTTCAGTCAGGAAATTATGGCCTTTGGGCTTCCTTGAGCGTGCAGTTTTTAATTTTTCGTTAAGTACTGTTTAATCTGTGATTCTGTTTCGCCATTATCGACCATCCAGGTCATGTGTCCTGCTCCTTTAATGGGAATGAATTGTGCGCCAGGGATTTTTTCAGCGATCATTTCGCCATTTCTAACATCAATAAGCTGGTCGTTGGTACCGTGAATAACCAATACGGGTAAATCAATATGTTTGATTTCGTTTTCCAGATTGAAGTTCATGACAGCCATCATTTGATTAAAAATACCTTTCCCTGATCTTCTGTGCTGAAGTGATTCGTTAACGGCGGTTGTGAATGCCTCAGGATTGGCTTCAATCCATTCAGGAGTGAAATTTACAGTCATTACTTTGCTGGTTTTTTCGAAGGCGCTGGCGTTAGGGTCAATTTGAAAGGCCTGAGCACTTTCCGGTTTCATCGGAGCCTGGCCTGGCCCACCGTGAGATGTGCTCATTAAGATTAATTTGTGAATTAAATCGGGAGAGTGAACTGCTATGTGCTGGCAAATCATGCCCCCCATACTCATGCCCATTAAATCAAATTTTTTCAGCTTAAGCTCATTGGTCACGGCGAGAACATCGTTTGCCATGGTTTCAATTGAATAGGGTCCTGGGGCAACGTCGCTTTCACCCAGGCCACGATTATCCAACACCACTACTTGTCTGTTCTTGCCAAGATTTTGAGAAAGGGTGCGCCAATCTTCTTTAACGCCAGATAAGCCCATTACCATGACAAGGGGTATGTCAGATTGATCCCCTATAGTTTGAAAGGCAATTTTCACACCGTTATTGATAAGGTATCTTGTTGTAGTCTGCATATTGCTTGGCTCTATGATCTGTTTAAAACGGACGAATTATTTACCGGCATATTGCGCTTCGTATTCTACTGTAGTCATGTGCTTTAAAAAAGTATGCCTGAAATAGAAGGCGACAGTAAGGGCCAGGTGACCATTGGGCATAGCAGAGCAAGCATGGATCTTGACAGTGAGATCTTGTAAGCTGCATGCCCGCAAGCAAAATGGTTTAGGCCATGGAAAACTGTTAGCAGAGACGAACCGATGAACTTTGCCTCCCTGGGCTTGTCCGCCCCTATTCTTGTAGCCGTAGCTGAGAAGGGCTACGAAGTGCCTTCGCCGATTCAGGTTCAGGCCATACCTGCTGTGCTTCAAGGCAAGGATGTTATGGCGGCAGCACAAACCGGCACTGGCAAGACCGCAGGTTTTACACTGCCTATTTTGGAACGGTTATCGCAAGGCGAACCAGCAAAGGCAAATCAGGTGCGTGCTTTGGTATTAACACCTACCCGCGAGTTGGCAGCCCAGGTTGGAGAAAGTGTGCTTACCTATGGCAAGCATTTACCCTTACGTTCTGCCGTTGTATTTGGTGGTGTCAAAATAAATCCGCAGATGATGAAGTTGCGCAAGGGCGTTGATGTATTGGTGGCAACACCTGGGCGTTTGCTGGATCTGTACATGCAAAACGCGGTGAAGTTTAAGCAGCTGGAAGTGCTGGTGTTGGATGAGGCGGATCGAATGCTGGATATGGGCTTTATTCACGACATTCGCAGAATCCTGGCGCTTTTGCCCAAACAGCGGCAAAGCTTGCTGTTCTCGGCGACATTTTCTAATGACATTCGTCAATTGGCCAAGGGTTTGCTTAAGAATCCGGTGGAGATTTCTGTCAGCCCTCGCAATACCACGGTGAAAACGGTAAAACAGTGGATTTGTCCAGTGGATAAAAAGCAAAAGCCAGCTGTACTTTCGCAATTAATCCACGCCAATAAATGGCAGCAAGTACTGGTTTTTACCAAAACCAAACACGGTGCGAATCGTCTAACCCGTCACCTGGAAGACCAGGGCATTAAAGCCACTGCGATACACGGTAACAAGAGCCAGGGCGCACGCACAAAAGCCTTGTCCGATTTTAAAAAGGGCGAGGTGCAAGTGTTAGTGGCCACGGATGTCGCCGCCAGGGGTTTGGACATTGACCAGCTGCCACAAGTGGTGAATTTTGATTTGCCCAATGTGCCGGAAGCCTATGTGCATCGCATTGGTCGCACCGGTCGAGCGGGTGCAACAGGGCAGGCCGTCTCTTTGGTCAGTGCTGATGAGATTCAACAGCTCCGTGACATTGAGCGCCTGATTCAACAGGTCTTAACCCGTAAACTGATGGATGGTTTCGAGCCGGTACACGATTTGCCGGCATCTCGACTGGATAGCCTTCCGCCCAGGCCTAAGAAACCAAAAAAACCAAAGAAGCCGAAGGCAGAACATCAAGGTGGCCAGGGTTCGGGAGAAAATGCTCGGGGCCATAAACCCGGCGCCAAAAACAAGAAGCATGTTGGTGGTCGCAACCGTTCCGGCGGCAAACCAGGCAGTAAAGTTGGCCGTGATAAAGATAAGCGTCGTTAAAGGTAAGTTTTTTAGGTTCTTATGTGCCTGACTCGAAACGAACGTCCCTTTAACTGTCCTTCAGTTAGTTTTTTCAGCGCAACCTGAGTCTCGCTCCTGCTGACTGCTACATAGGCACAGTTATCAAAAAGATGAATTTTGCCGACCTGTTTTCCGGCAATGCCCTTGTCTGCGGTCAACGCGCCGAGAATATCGCCGGGTCTGATTTTTTGTTTTTTTCCACCGTCAATTTGTAAGGTAGCCATGGGTGGCTTAAAGATGGGTTTTTCCAGCAAGCTCAAGGCTGGCAGGCTTGCAGGAATAATAATTTGCTGAAGATGCTCTGCCAGTTTATCGACTTTGTAGCTCTCTTTTTCGTTATACAAAGTACAGGCAATGCCTTTGCTACCGGCCCGCCCGGTGCGGCCAATGCGGTGAACATGCACTTTGGCATCGCGGGCCAGGTGATAATTAATCACAGCGTCCAGAGCATCAATGTCCAGGCCGCGAGCGGCCACATCCGTGGCAACGAGGATTGAAGCGCTTTTATTGGCAAAGCACACCAGGGTTTGATCGCGGATTTTTTGTTCCAGGTCGCCATGCAATGCCAGTGCACTAAAACCATAGTTGCGTAACTCGTCGGCCACTTCCTGGGTTTCTGTTTTTGTGTTGCAAAAAACCAAGGTGGAGCCGGGGCGATATTTTAGCAGCAGCAGGCGTAGCGCAGTGATACCCGGCGTATGAGTATCGAGTTTGTAAAAATGTTGCGTAATGGTGGCCTGGTCATGGATCGAGGCCACCTGCACCACAAGCGGGTTGTTCATGATGCGCTTAGCAATGGATTGTATTTGCTCGGGAAAGGTCGCGCTGAATAATAAGGTTTGTCGTTGTGGTGGTGTGTGCTTGATGATGGCATCCAGTGCGGCCTGAAAGCCCATGTCGAGCATGCGATCGGCTTCATCAAGCACAAAGGTACTTAAGTTATCCAGTTTCAGTGTGCCTTTGCGCAAGTGCTCTTCAACTCGCCCTGGGGTTCCCACAATAATGTGGGCGCCATGTTCCAATGAAGCAATTTGAGGTCCGAAGGGCATGCCGCCGCACAGGGTCAGCACCTTGATGTTATGCGTGGTTCTGGCCAGGGTGCGAATCTCTTTGGCAACTTGATCGGCCAGTTCTCGAGTAGGGCAAAGTACCAGTGCTTGTATTCGAAAGCGCTTTACCTCCAGCTTTTCCAGTAAGCCCAGACCAAAGGCTGCAGTTTTCCCCGATCCGGTTTTCCCCTGTGCAATAACATCTTTACCCGCAAGAATATGCGGTAAGCTTTGAGCCTGAATCGGCGTCATGCTTAGATAATCTAGGGAAGTAAGGTTCTTCAGTAAAGCAGGGTGCAGCTTAAGGGATGAAAAGTCGGTTTGGCTCAAGGTGCCAGTCCTCTGATATTTAGTTAATCCTAAAAAGTCGCTCCATGTTTGTCTGGCCAATAAAAAAGGGCAAGACCTCTCGGACTCGCCCTTTTGTCCTCGGCTTCCTCGTTACAAGAAAGCCAGGCAATATAAATTAAAGTGCTACGATATTCTCTGCTTGAGGACCTTTTTGGCCCTGAGTAACAGTGAATTCAACGCGTTGGCCTTCAGCCAGGGTTTTGAAACCTGAGCTGGCGATAGCGCTGAAGTGAGCAAATACGTCTGGACCAGATTCTTGCTCGATAAAACCAAAACCTTTAGCTTCATTGAACCATTTAACTGTGCCGGTAGTTGTAGACATAATAGTATCCTATTTCATTCATGAGTAATTGGAGCCTTTATACAAGGCTGTTGTGCTGGAAGTGTTTCTATTACTTTATGAAGAACAGGACGAAGACTAGAGACAGGACATCGAAATGGTGTGCATAAATGTAAAACGTACTTTCAAGCTTAAAGGATTATAATCGGTTCAGCTTTTTTGTCAATCGATATTTTCTTCTGGCTCAGACAGATAAACTAAAAACCTACCCCGGTTATTCATCATGCAGGTACAAAAGGGCGCTGCTGTTAAGTTTTTAGGGGCACCCTGCGGTTATGGCTTGATCAGAGGTTTCCTAGAATGGCTTTAATATCAATCGGTTCACCATAGAGTGTAAAGTCGGTATTTCGAGTCTCTATGGCCATTATCGACATTCGGTCAGCTAATTCGTTACCTTCAATACCTACATGACCGTTCACATGCAAAATTTTAACCTTGTCTTTCATCGATTGGTATAGAGCGAATATTTCTTTGATGAGCGCCAAATTCTTGATTTCACCGCCCGATTTTTTCCAACCTTTCTTCTGCCAGCCAACCGCCCATCGAGTTATGCATTGAATCGAATATTTTGAATCACAAAAAATCGCTACAGACCTGCCTTTGTTAATTTCATTTTTTGCCATTATCAACGCTTGGTGCAATGCATTTAACTCAGCGGTATTATTAGTGCCTTGCGGGTTATATAGGCCGTACCAAAGTTCATTAATAACATCATTACGATACACTGCAAGCCCGGAGCCAGCTTTGCCAGGGTTTGGGTCACAGCCGCCATCGGTGAAAATTTTTGTATCTGTTGCCATGGCTGCAACTTCATCAGCGGTGTAAGTTTTAATTGTCTGGGCCGCTGTTTTACTTTTATCCGATAAAGCCTTGGATGGTTTATCTTTTGTATGTGGCTTTTTAATTGCTGTAAAGCCTTCACCCTGAAAAGCGGCTTCGGCTTCGGCTAATGTCTTAAACGACTTATATTTTGCACCGGCTAACCCGTCAACCTGCTTTTTACACGTATCCCAGTCGGTGAAAATGCCTGTTTGTCTTCCTTGCCATACTACGTAAAACTTTTTTGCCATTTTAATACCTTAAGTGGTCGGGCATGCAGGATTTGAACCTGCGACCCCCTCGTCCCGAACGAGGTGCGCTACCAGGCTGCGCCAATGCCCGAATCAGAGGTAATACTTTAGCTGTTGCGATGAACAGCCAGGTGGGCCAAGCTTTCCAGTGCCTTACGGTATTTCGATTCCGGTACTATTTCAAGTGCCTTAATGGCCAGGGCCGATTCTTCTTCAGCTTTCTTTACAGTGTAATCCAGTGCGCCGGAGGTCTTGACCACTGCGATAATGTCATCGAGCTTGTCCAGGCCGCCGGTTTTAATTGCGGTCTCAATCATTTTGGCTTGTTCGGGGGTGCTGTGTCGCATGGCGTAAATCAGGGGCAAGGTGGGCTTGCCTTCGGCTAAATCATCGCCTACATTTTTGCCCATTGCTTCCGCTGAGCTGGTGTAATCCAGGACATCGTCGGTAATCTGAAAGGCTGCACCCATGTGCCGGGCGTAGTTAACCATGGCTTCTTCTGCGGCAGATCCCGATTTTGCAATAATGGGGCCGCTGATAGCCGCCACTTCAAACATCTTCGCGGTTTTGTAGCGAATCACTTCCATGTACTGCTCTTCTGAAGTAGAAGGATCGTTAACATTCATCAGCTGCAGTACTTCACCTTCGGCAATCAGGTTGGTGGCTTCTGCCAGTATATCCATTAAACGCATGTGCTTAATCGATACAATCAATTGAAAGGAGCGGGAGATAAGAAAGTCACCCACTAACACGCTGGCGGCATTGCCCCAGACGGCATTAACGGTAGGGCTGCCCCGGCGTAAATTTGATTCGTCAACAACATCGTCATGGAGTAAGGTGGCGGTGTGCAGGAACTCGGTGATGGTGGCGACTTTTATATGATGCCGGCCATCATAAGCAAAAGCCCTGGCCGACAGTAAAGCTACCAGAGGGCGCAAGCGCTTGCCGCCACTGCTGACAATGTAATTACCAATTTCACCGATCAGCGCCACATTGGAGTGCAGCTCCCCAATGATCAGTTTGTCGACTTGTTTGAACTCGTCAGCGACTGTAGCCGTTATTTGATTAAAATCCATGGACGTTCCTGGGATGGCTCCTGTCGACATACTTTTATAGATTGTATTTAAGCGGCCTAAATTATGTAGCGGAATGCTAGGGATGGGATGGAGGTATGTCAAGAGTACTTCTGTTCAGGGCCTGTTTTTGCAATGACGAGCTAAAAATGCTGATAAAACAACTTGCCTGAAGGGGTGTTTTTGCCGTAAAATTGCGCCCCCTGTACCAATGGGTTGTGTTATTTGGCCGACGTCCCACCTGTTATACACGATATGGCTGGCTATATAAGGGCTTGGTATTTTTGGCTGGCGGGGCTTTCTTATGCAGCATTGCATAAGCCCATGTAAGTAAAGGTTTTTTTACGGAGTTAATTATGTACGCGGTTATCGTAAGTGGTGGTAAGCAGCATCGAGTCACCGAAGGTGAAGTACTAAAGCTTGAATTGCTGGATGTTGAGCCAGGAAAGACCATTGATTTTGACAAAGTGTTAATGGTAACCGATGGCGAAGATGTAAAAGTGGGCATGCCTTATGTAGAAGGCGGGAAAGTCAGTGCTGAAGTGGTTACCCACGGTCGTGCCGATAAAATTCGTATTATTAAGTTTCGTCGTCGTAAGCACCATCGTAAGCAGATGGGACACCGCCAGTGGTTTACAGAAGTTAAAATTACCGGCATTAGTGCTTAATATTAAAAATTTAAGAACAAAGCTTAAAAAGCTTAAAGAGGACATAGACAATGGCACATAAGAAAGCGGGTGGCAGTACCCGGAACGGTCGCGATTCAGAGTCTAAACGCTTAGGCGTTAAAATATACGGCGGCCAGACTATTAAAGCCGGTAGCATTATCGTTCGCCAGCGTGGTACAAAATTTCATCCCGGTGTTAACGTGGGCTGTGGCAAAGACCACACCTTATTTGCCAAGGCTGATGGTGTTGTTAAGTTTGAAGTCAGAGGCCCAAAGAATCGCAAATATGTTACTGTTGATAGTGCCGAGAGTGTTGTGGCAAGCGCATAAATCGAGTTCAGTGAATAATAATACTGAGCAGAATAAAACTTAAAAGCCCTGTCCATGACGGGGCTTTTTTGTATCTGGCGATACGTTTATCTATTATCAATCCAGGCCCAAAAAAGAGTATTGGAATAAATTACAATGAAATTTGTAGACGAAGCAGTGATTCAAGTAGAGGCGGGAGCTGGCGGCAGCGGCTGCTTGAGTTTTCGTCGTGAAAAATTTATTCAATTTGGTGGCCCCGATGGTGGCAATGGCGGCAGTGGCGGAAGTATCTATATTCAGGCCAGTGCTGATAACAATACCCTGGTGGATTATCGCTACACTAGAATTTTCAAAGCTAAACGAGGCGAAGGTGGCAAAGGGAGCAACTGTACCGGTGCCAGTAGCGATGACATTGTTTTGACCGTACCTGTTGGCACCACCTTGATTGACGAAGACACCGAAGAAGTATTGGGTGACCTGGTGCGTGCAGGCCAGAAAATGTTAGTGGCTAAAGGTGGGCGCGGCGGCATGGGTAATACGGTGTTTAAAAGCAGCACCAATAGAGCACCCCGTAAAACCACGCCCGGCACGCCGGGTGAGATGCGACGCATTCGACTGGAATTAAAAGTACTGGCAGACGTTGGTTTGCTGGGCATGCCCAATGCAGGGAAATCAACTTTTATTCGTGCCGTGTCTGCGGCCAAGCCGAAAGTGGCCGATTACCCGTTCACCACATTGGTACCCAACTTGGGTGTGGTTGATGTTGATCGCAATCGCAGTTTTGTTGTGGCTGATATTCCCGGCTTGATAGAAGGTGCCGCAGAAGGTGCAGGTTTAGGTATTCGTTTCTTGAAACATTTGGCACGAACCCGTTTATTATTACACATTGTGGATATAGCACCTTACGACGGCAGCGACCCGGTAGAATCGGTAGCAGCCATTGTGGCCGAGCTGGGAAAATTCAGTGCAACCTTGGCTCGACGTGAACGTTGGCTGGTATTAAACAAGTACGATTTATTACCTGAAGACAAAGCGGAAGATATTTGTAATGACATTATTACGCGCCTGAATTGGCAGGGGCCGGTATTTAAAGTTGCTGCGCTCAGCAAGCAGGGTACCCAGGCCGTGTGCTACGAAATTATGGCGCACCTGGAAGAAAAAGCCTTGCAGGAAAAAGAAGATCAAGACAAGGCGGAAGCAGAAACACAGATGCGTCTTGAACTCGAAAAAGAAGCGCGAGAAAAAATCAGGGAATTAAATAATGAGCGCGAATTGGCAAAGCGTGAAAGAAAAGCCGGCGCCAGGAACAGCATCGATAACAGTGATGAATACGACGATGATGAAGATGAAGGCGATGTTGAAGTTTTTTACGAGCCGTAAGCAGACGTTTTTTAGGTCTTTAGGTTAACAGGATGAGTTCGCAGAAAAAAAGGCATTTGCTTGCTAAAAGTAAACGCTTGGTGGTGAAAATTGGCAGTGCACTACTGACAGACAATGGTAAAGGCCTGGATCTGGCAGCTATGGCCCGGTGGGTTGATCAAATGGCTCAGCTGCGTCAACAGGGCGTGGAACTGGTGCTGGTTTCTTCCGGCGCAGTGGCCGAAGGTATGAGCCGTTTGGGCCTAAAGCAAAGGCCTCATCAAATGCACACCTTGCAAGCCGCAGCAGCAGTGGGCCAAATGGGTTTGGTGCAAGCCTATGAAGCCCAGTTCAAGCGGCATAAGTTCCATACTGCACAAATTCTTTTAACCCACGATGATTTATCGAATCGAAAACGCTATTTAAATGCCCGCAATACCTTGCTCGCATTACTGGAACTGGGCGTTATTCCTGTGGTCAATGAAAATGACACCGTCGTTACCGACGAAATACGCTTTGGTGATAACGATACCCTGGCGGCGTTAGTAACAAATTTAATTCAAGCCGATGGCATGATTATCCTGACCGATCAGGCTGGTATGTACGAACGCGACCCTCGCGAAGATCCAACGGCGGTTATTATCCATGAAGCACGTGCTAACGATAAAAGTCTGGTCAGAATGGCCACCGGCAGCAAAAACGGTTTGGGTCGTGGCGGTATGAGCACAAAAGTAGCTGCTGCGGTTCTCGCGGCACGTTCAGGCAGTTTTACCGTGATTGCAGGCGGCCGTGAAAGCGATATTCTGAATCGACTGTTTGCCGGTGAACAGCTGGGTACTTTATTGACTGCCGACGAAGAACCCCTGGCTACTCGCAAGCAATGGCTGGCCGGGCACTTGCAAATGCGCGGTGAGTTGGTTTTGGATGAAGGTGCGGTAAAGGTATTGAAAAATTCAGGCAAAAGTTTGCTTGCCGTGGGGGTTAAGTCGGTGAGGGGCCAGTTTGAACGGGGAGAAATGGTGGTTTGCCTTGACGAAGCCGGTGAACGTATAGCCTGCGGCCTGATTAACTATTCTTCTCAGGCTACTGCAAAAATCGCGGGCCAAAGCAGCGATAAAATCTCGACTATCTTAGGCTACTGCGAGGAGCCGGAGTTGATTCATCGCGATAATATTGTGGTTTTTTAACATCGCTTTTATAAATCTAAAAATTAAATAATTATACGTATGAATAACAGAGTGCCTACAGTAGACATTAGAAAACCAAGTTGTTGCTACTTGTATTGCTATCGGTGCCGGTTTTCCTTTTAACTTAGGGAAGGGACATATTTATGACAAGGTTTTTCTTATTGGCAGCATGCGCGGTTGCTGTTCTTGGCGCATCACAAGCCTATGCGGCGGATGATGCTGATCTTGAAAATTTGCGTGCGGAAATTGCCGCAATGAAACAGGCTTATGAAAGAAAAATCGAACAACTAGAAAGCAAGGTTCAAACGCTTGAAACGCAACAAAGCCAGACAGCGAAAAAAATTGCTTCTGTAGAGCCTTCGACGGGGAGCATTATTCCTGCCACTTCCGAAAGACGGGTAAGCGACAACAGCTTTAACCCAGAAATCGGCGTAATTCTACAAGGAAAATATCAAAGTTTTTCGGAAGAAAATAGCGAATTTTCAGGCTTCGCTGTTGGCGAAGAAGCTGAGCGTGGAAAAGAAGGGCTTGGAATTGATGAAACCGAATTGAATTTCTCGGCCAATGTCGATGATAAATTCCGTGGTAATTCCACCATCGCTCTGCATGAGCATGATGGTGAGACGGAAGTGGAAATCGAAGAAGCCTATATCGAGACAATATCTTTACCATATGGAGTACAAGTTAAAGCAGGACGTTTTTTCTCCGAACTAGGATACCTGAACTCTCACCATACGCATGCTGATGACTTTGCGGATCGTCCTTTGCCGAACCGTGCTTTTCTTGATGGCAATTACGGCGATGACGGGGCGCAAGTTTCCTTTGTTTTGCCAACTGATTTCTATTCAGAAATTGGCGGCGGTATATATCGCGGAGATGATTTTCCCAGCGGCGGCGCAGAGGGTAGTAGTATCGGTTCTTGGACGGCTTATGGACGTGTTGGAGGTGATATCGGTGCGAACACAAGCTGGCGTTTGGGGCTATCCACACTTCAAACTGATGGTGCAGAGCGTTCAGGCAATGAGGATAATGTAACCTTTGATGGTGACAGCGGCCTTTATATTGCAGATGCACGGATGGTCTATGCGCCGACTGGCAACAACGCCGTGCAGGAAATCACTTTGCAGGGTGAATACTTTTTGCGTGATGACGATGGTACGTATGAAGACATCGATGCGGGAACAGCCGTTGTTCCTTATGACGGGAAGCAAAGCGGTTGGTATGCGCAGGGCGTATATAAATTCCATCCGCAATGGCGCGTTGGTGCGCGTTACAGTCAGCTTTACGCGGATGATGCACCCACAGGGCTGGCAGGCAGCGCACTTGACCATCGGGGGCACAATCCACGCGCCGTAGCGTTTATGGCTGACTGGACGAACAGCGAATTTTCACGCGTACGTTTGCAGTTTAACCGCGAAGAGTTGTCCCGCGATCAGGAGGATAACCAGATTATTCTGCAATACATTATGAGCATGGGCGCCCACGGCGCCCATGCTTACTAACGGTAGAAAGCGGTATGAGAAAAAAATTTTTCCCTCTTGCTCTTGGAATGGGCTTGCTGCTTGCAGCCCCTTCTTTCGCTCTTGCTAAAGTCAATGTTTTTGCTTGTGAGCCTGAATGGGCAGCACTGGCCGAAGAAATTGGCGGCGATCTTGTTGGTGTAACATCGGCCACGTCTGCGCATCAGGATGTTCACCATCTTCGTGCAAAGCCGAGTTTACTGGCTGCCATGCGAAAGGCTGACCTGGTCTTTTGTTCAGGGGCATCTTTGGAAAGCGGTTGGTTACCGATCCTGCTCAAAAAGGCAGGTGGGCCGGATGTGCAGCCCGAAACAATCGGCTGGATTATGGCTTCGGACTTTGTAGAAAAACTTCAAGTACTGCAAAAAGCTGACCGTTCTATGGGCCACGTTCATCCTGAAGGCAATCCGCATATCCAGCTTGATCCGCATAACATCAAAATTGTAGCGGAAATGCTGGCCGATCGCCTGTACCAAATTGACCCCGATAATGCCGTGTCTTACAGTCAGAACTATAAAGCCTTTTCACAAAAATGGGCGGAGGCTATGAAACGCTGGCAAACGGATAAGGCAATCCTGAAAGGTAAGAAGGTTGTCGTTTATCACAATAGCTGGGCTTATTTGCTCAAATGGCTGGATATGGATGTGGTGGCCTCGCTGGAGCCAAAGCCAGGTTTGCCGCCGACAGCTTCACATCTGGAAGAAGTTTTAAAAGCTGTTCAGAAAGCAAAAGTCAAAGCCATTCTCGTTGCACCTTTTGAGAAGGAGAATGCAGCGCAGTGGCTTTCTGAACAATCGGGAATTCCGATTGTTCACCTGCCTTTCACTGTGGGAGGGAATGAGAACACAAATAACCTTGTATCTTTGTTTGATGAAACGCTCCGGTTATTGAAAGGGCAATAAACAGATGTTTTCAGCTGACATGCTAACTATTCTCGCTCCGGCTTTTTTGGCCGGAGCGGTGATTTCCCTAGCCCATGTCCCCCTTGGCATAGAGGTGTTGAAGCGGGGCATTATCTTTCTTGATCTGGCCGTGGCACAGTTTGCGGCCCTTGGCATGATTGTATTCCATGTTTTTTTCGAAAATCACGCTATAGCTCCAGAATATGCGGTGGTTGGGTCGCTGGCCTTCGGACTCGGGTTAGCTCTTGCTTGCGCTCTGAGCTTGCATATGATGGAAAAGTGGGCAGGGCGCTATCAGGAAGCCATGATCGGCGGTGCCTTTATATTTGCGACATCTTTGGGTGTTCTACTTATGGCGGGTGATCCGCATGGCGGAGAACAAATGAAAGATATTTTGTCAGGCCAAATCCTCTGGATCACATGGGATGATCTGATATTTTACGGCCCTGTGTTTATTTTTGTGGCGGGAATTTGGATATATCTTAAGGCTACCAGATCAAAGATGTTTTATATTCTTTTTGCGTTGACTATCCCGTTTTCTGTGAATTTAATAGGGGTATATCTTGTATTTACCAGCTTGATCCTTCCTGCATTGGCAACGGTCAAAATGCAGCATGGGCGTTATTTAACAGGATATTGTATATCTGTAATTGCTTTTGCACTCGGGCTAATCGCATCCTATGTCTGGGACATGCCATCCGGTCCGGCAATCGTTATGGCGATGTTCTTGGTAAGCATTTTTTACGCAATTTTTCAATTGTACCGAGTTCAAACCATGAAGCTTGCTTAAA
>JBECKY010000079.1:0-3716 GCA_040235475.1 Pseudomonadales bacterium | reverse complement strand
CGGCATGAGCGGCTACCATATCAAAGCCGCTTAATGCATTAACAATGGCAGCGATGCCAAACAGGTCATTGCCATAAGTATACTGGGCCATGGTCCAGATAAAGCCAAGAAAGCAAAGCACGGTAGCAGGGAAGTAGGCCCAAAGCATCCAGACAAAAGCTTCCGGGTGTTCATAGCTTGTCATTTCATCGTCATTGCCCATTGTTCTTTCCGCAATCGCCAAGGCTGCAAAGAACATCAGCACAACGGCAATACCCCAGCCTGGGTTAGTGAAAATAATGTAAGCTGATGACAGGGCTATGAATAGCGGTAAAAAATAGGGTATGTAATCAAGAGTACTTGCAGTTTTGGGTGACTCTGACATGGTAGTGTCTCTTATGAGTGTTTTTGTAGTTGTTGGCGGCTGTGTATTGCCAGCTGCTTTTAATGCCTAAGTATTGTCTGTATGACCTTATTATCTAATTGAAAAATATAGCGTTTATAATTAATCAGCTTAATTGGATTGCTTTTTTATTATCGAATATCAGGCACCGCTACAGATTTATATCCACTATAAAAGTAGGCGATAAAAGGTATGACAAAATCGGCTTGAGCACAAGCTTTGGTGCTTAATAATTTTGCAAATTTTGTTTTTTAAGCATTATTTTATAAACTGCACCGCCGTAATCATCAGATAAATACAGAGTGCCTTCGTCATCTTCGGCAATGTCAACCGGGCGGCCAATGACCTGGTCGTCTTCGAGAAAGCCCCAAACAAAATCCATTGTATTTATTTTTATGTTTTTATCCTTTGGTGTTGAGTCGCTATCGCTATCGTGCGTTGTCGCTTCCACATTGGATAAGAGCACAACCTTGTAACCATCTTTATAGGACTTGTTCCAGGAACCGTGAAGTGCTACTGCTAATGCATTTTGATACTGTTCCGGGTGCCGGGGAGATTGGAGAAAATGCAGGCCTAAAGGGGCATTATGGGCGCGAAATTCATAAGCAGGTAAAGTGACAGCGTTTTGCTTTAACTCAGGGTGCTTAAGGTCAGCATCCATAACTGTTTCGCCTTGATGGCTATAAT
The DNA here is from genome assembly GCA_040235475.1 of Pseudomonadales bacterium. Classification (GTDB taxonomy): domain Bacteria; phylum Pseudomonadota; class Gammaproteobacteria; order Pseudomonadales; family UBA3067; genus JBECKY01. The sequence continues at coordinate 2,647 of JBECKY010000079.1, read as the reverse complement.
AAAAAGGCCAGCCATAAAAAGCGCCGGCTTCAATCCGGTTTAGCTCGTCGGCGGGTAGTTCATCACCCAGTAAGTCCCGGCCATTATCTGTAGCGTATAAACTACCCCTTGGCGACCAGGCCAGACCAACACTGTTGCGTAATCCGCTGGCGAATAGCTGCCCATCGCTGCCATCGGGCTTAAAGCGCCAGATACTGGCTCGATAGGGGTTGGATTCAATGCAAACATTGCACGAAGAGCCGATAGAAACATACATTTTTCCATCAGGGCCAAATTGCAGCGAACGTGAACGATGGTTACCGCCAGTCGGTAAATCGCTGACCAGCACTTCGATACTGCCCGACACGCTCCCGCTTGCGTCATCGAAGGGTATGCGGATCACCCGGTGCATTTCTGCCACATAAAGCCAGTGCTGATAGATATCGATCCCATGGGGGCGGGTTAAGTTTGACATCAGCACAGAAGGTGTCGAGCTCAGATTGCCCTTAGCCTGACGATGAAAAATCAGTATTTCTCCAGCGCCTGGTTGGCTGACTATTAAGTGCCCCGATGGAGTAAATTGCAATAGCCTGGGGCCTTTTAGATTATCGGCAAATAACTCGATAGAATAGGCATCAGCCACCTTGAGCCGGGTTGATACCGTATCGGCTTTAATTGGCTTGCCGCCGCTTAATGATTTCAGCGGAAAGTTGATTTCCCAGCCGCTTTTGTTTGTTAAAGCAAGGGCAGCGATAATAATGGTGAAAATTGCCAATAGAATGCCGGTGGCAATGCTTTGCGAGCCTCGAAGCCTTGAAGCTGGCTTTGGGGCAAGGCTGAGCAGGGTAGACAAAAGCAAAAGCCGCTTGTTCACTTGTTCATTGCCTCCATTGTATTTGTATATAGCGCTATACTCGCTTCTTTAAAAATAAAGTCTAGTTAAGGTTTCCGCGACACAGGCAGGCTTTCCGCCACCTTCAATTTCAATGGTCACTTCACGGGTTAATTGCAGGCTGCCGCTTACTTCTGCAACTTGTTTTAACACTGATCTGGCGCGTATTCTGACACCCGTTTTTACGGCTGCAGGAAACCTGACTTTATTTAAACCGTAGTTCACAGCCATTGTAAGGCCTTCAAACTTTGGCGACTCAGCCTCAGATTGCCGTGTTAGCGGCACAATTAACGACAAGGTTAAATAGCCATGGGCAATGGTTGTGCCAAATGGCGAGTTTTGCCTGGCTTTTTCAGTATCCACATGGATCCACTGATGGTCATCCGTTGCCTGGGCAAACTGATTAATTCGCTCCTGGCTTATACGCATCCAGTCACCCGGTTGGGTTTCCTGCCCCAATTGAGACTGTAAACTTTCAAGCGCCCTTTGCAATGACATAGTATTTTTCCAGAGGCAATAAATTCTTTGTCAGGTTCTTAGCCTAGTAGTTTCTGCAGCCATTGGCTGATGTGATTTATTTCTTCGGGGCAAACTTCGTGGCCCATTGAATAGGCGTGCCATTCAACAGCATAGCCCATTTCTTGAAGAATAGTGTTGCTCGCTTGCGCCGCAGCAAAGGGGATCATGGCGTCCTGCTGGCCATGAGCCAAAAAAATCGGAATGCTGCTATTTGCGCTGCTGCGTTCAGCTTTAATGGCCTTGGCAGTAGGTATAAAGGTCGATAAGGCCATGATCCCTGCCAAAGGTTCTGAATATGTTAAGCCAGTGTGCAGAGCAATTGCCCCTCCTTGAGAAAATCCAGCCAGGATAATGCGATAACTGGGCATGCCAAGGGTTTTTTCCCGCTCAATGAAGGCTCGTAACTGTTGCGAAGATTCTTCCACATGCTGTTCGTTGGCCATTTTAGGCAGTGCAATGTCGAACCAGGAGCGGCTGCTCATGCCGCCATTAATGGCCATTGGGCGCATTGGGGCATGAGGGAAAATAAACCGAACAGGGAGATCAGCAGGCAACTTTAGCAGTGGCACAATAGGCTTGAAATCGTTGCCATCAGCACCTAAGCCATGGAGCCAGATAACACTGGCAACCGAAGGCCTTGGAGGGTTTAACTCAACGTGTGGTAAAAGATCACTCATGGTTTGGCTGCTTTATTGTTAAGTTTTGGTGTTTGCTTATGACTGTTCTTGAGCAGAAACACATATCGAAACTTTAGCACGATGTAGTAAATTATGCCCAGTTTTAGTTAGACGACACAAGCCCCCAGGTTGTCTGTTGGAGACAATAGACAATAGACAATAAACAATAAATTGATTCATCAGTTGTTAAAATAAACTTTAAATAAGCGAAAGGGGTAACTGTTTTGTTAAGTCATACGCATTACTATGTGACTTTTTTCAGGTTCGCATTGAGCAAAAACAGTATATTTGTTTCGCCTGCCTATATTATTAGCCCGTTAACAGCTAAAGATGCCAATTGAATGAATTTCTTTACCACTACTGTTTTTACAAACAACCACCGGCAAGCGAGCATATTACAGCGCTTTAGTATTGCTTTTATCCTTTATGTGATAGCTTTTCTTGTTGGCTGGCTTGCATTGGAAAATAACTTCGGACGTATTTCAAAAACCAGGTTTTTAATTTCATCGGCGTGTATATTTCTAGGATTGGGTGTTTTCTACGGATTGATTCGCAGTGGCTTCAGTCAGCGCTTTAAGGA
>JBECKY010000046.1:0-21278 GCA_040235475.1 Pseudomonadales bacterium | reverse complement strand
ACATTATTAATGCGGATATTACCGGTTCCGCCGCCATTGATTTGAACAAACATTGCGGGGCCAAGTCTTGCCGTGAGATTACCATTGGTATCGAACTGGGAATCAAAATTACCAGCACTAACTTGATAACCGGAACCAAAATCTAGCATTATTGTGCCCAGGTTCCAGGCTGCGCCAGCGCCATTGTCAATGGTAAGCCCATTAATTTCCATGGCACCCGACCCTGCAGGCGGAGTGACTTTTAATTGCGCTATATTAGCCTTGATGGCTGCAGCAATCAGAATACTGGAATTGTATAAGGCAGGTCGGCGAACAAAGTCCGTATAAACCGGATCAGCACCGCTCCCAGCACATTTCCCGCTATTATTAAAATTACTACACTGTGTTAGTACACTTTCAGTGACAGCACTTCTAACCAAAGTACGTGTTGATTTTATTCCAATGCTGGTGCCCTCAAGGTTCAGTCCGTAAATATCAACGCCACCAATTAAGAAGTTATTTATCAATAACTCATCAATACCCAAATGTAAATTATTCATAGTGCCGCTAGCTGCAGCAGGCATGGCAAAAACCAGACCCGCAACACTGTCTACATCCAAGGTAAAAGGGTTTGCAGTGCTGCCAGCATTTGCCCCGCCTGTTGCTGCCGTACTGGCGGTGGCATTATCAATCACCAGATTATTTATTTTCAGGCTTTCAGTGCCAGAAGGATTGTAAGTAATGGAGTGGGTTCCTGACAGACTGACATTATTCAGCATCAAGCTAATGCCATCATGCCCCGTTACTTCAGCTAAAGCTGAATCGTCCAGTGGTTCCAGAGCAAATGATAGGGGTGTTAAAAAGAATGCACTCAGGAAAAAAAATAAACCAATTAATTTCTTGGAATCACCTATCTGTTGTGAGTATTTTTTTTTACCTGATCGGTTTCTTTTCATAAATGACTCTTCATAATCATGATTATTGCTTGTGAAAAGTTTTTAAAATAGTTTTGCACCGACATTCTCTGCTAAGTGCAGGGAAAAACCTCGGTAACTGGTGTCATAACGAGCAGTATTTAAATACTCAAACACCACATTCTGCCGGGTATTAGCAATCCAGAAATCCGTGGTGTTATTCAGGCCAACCCCTGATACCAGGGCATCCGCCAGACTTATCAATGCACCGTCTTCGCGGTGCCCATCGATGGTAATATTAATCAGCAGATTGGCTTTCAAGGTGCCACTCAACGTATTGATTCCACCAATAGCAATATCACCCCGCAAATGTGGTAAACCCAAACGCCAGCCAATCAATTCTTCATTGGCGGTACCGTAATTGTTATACACCATCTCAAAGTACAAACCATTATTGGCTACAAGGTCATTCCCCCTGCCCAGATTAAAACCACTCAGATCCACATCCCAACCCAAGCCATTGTTGTAACCCAATTGGCGATCATCATAATAGCCCAGCTTTAATGAATTGATGCTGGCCTGTAATATCAACGGCGCATCAATTCCCGCGCGCACAAAGGTCTTGCTCCTGTTATCAATAGTACTGGTACAAAGAAAACCACAATCGTAAGTGATCAGTGTGCCAGGAGTGATATTCATAAAAATACCCTGGCCGTAAATTTCCGAAAGCTCTTGATCAGAAACAGGTTCAAGTGCCTGAGCTACAGGATTTAAAAATAAAATTGCGGAAAGTAACCAACATGTCGTGATCAATTTTTGGCGGATCTGCATTACAGGTATTTCAGGAATTGTCTTGAGTATGGTTTTCATTATAATTCTCCTAACCTCATTTTTAGCAGCTCCATTTTGATTTAATCTGTCTTGGTTATAACTGTTCTGTTATCGCTGTTCTGTTATAGTTACTCTGTTATAGCTACTCTGAACCAGGCCCTACGAAAAAGAAGGGGCACGACTGAATCCTCAGCCGTGCTTCTCTTTAAGAGACCTTACGTTTATTAATGCCCTCTTATATTAATACTGGTTCCGGCCATATTCAGATTGGTAATAGACACACTGCCAATAGATGTACCAGTACCCATATCAAGTGACCCTATGTTGATACGGCCTGTAATAGCAGGCAAACCAATTTCAACACCGTTAACACTATCAACATCGACAGTTAAACCTGTTAGTGATAGAGCACCGGACAACGCATGCGTTGCACCAAGGCCATCGTTAATTTCCAGGGTTCCGATATTTAAAGTACCAGGGGCTGCAGTGCCACCACCATCAGTGTCAGTATAAGCAACGTTACCAATCGATACTTTTACATCCATATCAATGGTTAAACCTGCCTGACCGGTAATTTCTGCCAGCGCTGCGTCAGATACATCGATTAATTCTGCGTTCGCTGTTGTTGCCAAACCCAGTAGCATTGCAGAAGCAGCCAGTTTAGTTTTAAGTTTCATAATTCATCTCCTAAAGAGTTTATATTTTTTAAATTCACAAACCCAACAATTAACCTCATCGGTTATTCGTAAGCCTATCAATAACTGAAAACCTTAATCTTTTACCTTGATCACATAGCCAGAAATATAAGGATCACTTATACAGTGTGATCAAGCCCAACTATTAGCGCAAAACTCCGCATTAACACTGTCAACAACGGAGGTACGCGCTGATATAAGTCAAGGTTATGCGTTTAAAAAATGCTTGTCTGTTGCTTAATTGTTTGGCTTTATAGGGTGGTTTGTAAAAAAGATCAGAAATTCTGTTACAAAACGATTACAAACATGAGGAAAATTAAAGAAAATCACACATGCTTCACATATTTTAGCTTTATAATTTTTTTTGCGTTTCAATATCTGTGTACTGGTTACCATCCCATTACCTTAAGATAATAAATACGATACATATCCTTGTTTTATAAATGAGATAACATAAACATAAATACAATGCCTTATGGTAATTATCGGTAAGGAAAAATAAATTAAAGCGACAGATTCAGATGGCAATTTTAGCTCTCAATCTTATTTCGCCCAGACTTATTAAGTTGCGCAAGAGGCATCCGAAAGGAACCGGGCGTGCTTGAGCAGAGTCACCCTTTTGCCGTGTTGCCACACTGTTAGCAGAACAAACAGACATTAAGGTTAATGAGTGCCGACATGGACAAGCGAGCTTGCTGGAAGATTATCGATAGCTTAAGGGCATTAATAATGAGGTGGTGGCGTTTCTGCTTCGGCAGGGCCAATATCAGAAGGATGCAAAGCTTTTATCTGCTTATTTAAAAGCTGCAACTGCCTCTCCAACACATCAATTTGTTTCTGCTGGCTGGCAACAACGTCATTAAGAGCCAGAACCGTATCATCCTGATAGGATAAGCGGGTTTCCAGCTCAATGATTTTTTTCTGCAGGTTTTCTATTTCCATATTAATCGTAAATAATCACGCCGCGGGCATTAACCCCGGCTTCCAAATCCTGAATTGCGGTAACCGCATCATCGATACTATAAGTTTTGGTAACCATTCCATCGAGGTTTAATTTCCCGGCACGGTATAAATCGAGTAAATCCGGAAAATCTTTCGCCGGGTTAGCACTGCCATAGAAACAGCCTTTGTAGGTTTTGCCCGTTAGCGACATCAACATCGCATTAAGGTTAATGGTTTGTGTAGGACTGCCCACGCCCACAACAACCAATTCACCACCCCGTCGCGTTGCTGCATTGGCCTGCAGAATCAGGGCAGGAATGCCCACCGCCTCAAAAGCATAATCGACACCAATGCCACGGGTCAGCTCTTGAATTTGTTCGAGGGCTTTATCGCCTTTAAAAGCATGGGTAGCGCCAAACTTAAGCGCCATTTCAAGTTTGTTATCGGCCAGATCAACGGCAATAATGGTTTTGGCGCCAGAGAGAGCAGCACCCTGGATGACCGACAGCCCGACACCCCCGCAACCAAAAACCGCTACGGTTGAGCCTGGCTTGACCTGGGCGGTATTAATGGCAGCACCCACGCCGGTCATAACCCCGCAACCCACCATTGCGGCCACGGCAAAGGGAATATCATGATCAATTTTTACCAAACTGATAGCCGGAACCACGGCCTTTTCAGCCATGCAGCCTAATAAAGTCATTACGTTTAAAGCTTCGTCACCACGGTGTACCCGCGATGTACCATCCAACTGTTTGCCCTGAGCCAAGCCGCCCGCGCTACACAAATAGGGCTGTTCATGATGGCAAAAATAACAATCACCACAAATCGCTACCCAGGTTAAAACCACATGATCACCTGGTGCCACATTAGTCACACCTTCGCCCACCGCTGCTACAATTCCGGCCCCTTCGTGACCAACCACCATGGGCAGGCCCACGGGCAAGGTACCGTTGATGATGGATAAATCAGAATGACAAACGCCGGTAGCTTTCATGTCGATCAAAACTTCCCCGGCTTTAGGCTCATCCAGGCTCACTTCCTGAACAGAGTATTTATTAGGTGCATCGGCGACCAGTGCTTTCATAGTAATACCCTCTTGTTTTCAATAAGTTCCTTTATTGCCCCTGCCCTGCATTCAGGGGAAACCTGACTTTGGCTTTATTATGCCTGACAAGGTATAATCCGCGATCCTCTAAATTCAGCATTTAGGCCTAGAGGCGGTTTTATCTAGGGCTGATAAGCCTTATAACACTATTTTTTTAATATGGGCGCAAACAAAGCGCTCATTCTACTTGATGCGGTATGAGCAAGAAACTATTTATTCAAACCCATGGCTGCCAGATGAACGAATACGATTCATCGCGCATGGCGGACTTGCTGGAAAACAGCCACAACCTTGAGTTAACCGATGATGCTGAGCAGGCTGATGTGCTATTGCTCAACACCTGTTCAATTCGTGAAAAAGCTCAGGAAAAAGTTTTTCATCAGTTAGGCCGCTGGCGTTTGCTGAAAGATCAAAAGCCCGACCTGTTGATTGGCGTGGGGGGTTGTGTAGCCAGTCAGGAAGGCGATGCCATTCGGCAACGGGCGCCGTTTGTCGACCTGGTGTTCGGGCCGCAAACATTGCACCGTTTACCGGCAATGATTAATGCTGCCAGCCAGGGTCGTGCCGTGGTTGATGTCAGCTTCCCTGAAATTGAAAAATTCGATAATCTGCCGGCTCCCAGGGTTGATGGGCCTACGGCCTTTGTCTCTATTATGGAAGGCTGCAACAAATACTGTAGCTTTTGCGTCGTGCCCTATACCCGTGGCGAGGAAATCAGCCGCCCCTATGAAGATGTCATGGCGGAGGTTCAACACCTGGCTTCACTGGGTGTGCGCGAAGTGACTTTATTAGGTCAAAACGTTAATGCTTATCGTGGCCCCGTCAGTAAAGCGGAAAACCAGGGCCGCAACGATGAATACGTGGATCTGGCCGAGCTGATCACCGACATAGCCACTGTAGAAGGCATCGGTCGAATCCGTTTCACCACTTCGCACCCAATGGAGTTCAGCGACAGCCTTATTGAAGTCTACGCTAAAGTACCCGAACTGGTGAGCCATTTGCACTTGCCGGTGCAAAGCGGCTCAGACCGTATTTTAGCTGCCATGAAACGCAACCACATGGTAATTGAATATAAATCCAAAGTGCGCCGCTTGCTGAAAATCAGGCCGGACATGAGCATGTCTTCTGATTTCATTATTGGCTTTCCCGGTGAAAGTGAAGAAGATTTTCGTGCCACCTTGGATTTAATCCAGGATATCGGTTTTGATCAATCCTTCAGTTTTATCTTCAGTGCCCGACCCGGTACGCCGGCGGCAGAGCTGCCTGATCACACGCCGATGGAGGAAAAAAAGCGGCGTCTGTCGATTCTACAGGGCCGAATTGCCCAACAAGCGCAGGCCATTAGCCAGGCCATGATTGGCTCCACACAACGCATCCTGGTGGACGGTTATTCAAAAAAAGACCCCGGCGAGCTCAAAGGCCGCACTGAAAACAACCGCATTGTCAATTTTCGCCATGAAGATGACTCGCTGATAGGAAAATTTGTCGATGTTATTATTGACGATGCCTATTCAAATTCGCTTAGAGGCAGCTTTTCAAAGAGTTATGGCTGAATAATTTAAAAGTTTTTAAAAAAGCTTTATTTATACTTCAGGAGAATAAAGCTTGCTTATAATTTGCCCAAATAAGCTCTGTTTCCGCTTTTCACTGCTTTAAAATAGGTATAACCTGAGAATGTATGCGTTTTAAATGCTTTGCTACTGATCGCTGACTGCAACTATTAACCAAGAGGCCACTACACCTTTTTGAGCGCCGCCATAAAAACCTGTAAATTTACTCTAATTCCCAATGACCCCAGGCGGTTGGTCAGTACCTGCGGGCCATTTAATGAGAACCTGCACCAGATAGAAAAAAGCCTTAGCCTTCACATTAAGCAACGTGGCAATCAATTCGAAATATGCGGCGAAACCCATGCCTGTGAAATGGCCAGGGATATTCTTGTTCAACTCCATAAAGATGCGGAAGATAATAATGACATTACACCCGAAATGGTGCACCTTTCAGTTCAGGAATTCAGTCAGAAAACAAACCACAAAGTAAACAACGGTAAGCGACCCATTGACTCTAACAAGGAAGCAAGCACAGCATCTATGAGTACAGTCAGAAAAACTGTCGACGACATCTCCATTATTCGCACCCCCCTTGCCACGATTAAACTCAGGGGCGACAATCAAAACCAATATGTAAAAAATATTTTCAACTACGACATTAATTTTGGCATTGGTCCAGCCGGTACGGGCAAGACTTTTATCGCTGTAGCCTGTGCAGTGCATGCCTTGGAACAGGAACAAGTACAGCGTATTTTGCTGGTTCGCCCTGCGGTTGAAGCCGGGGAAAAATTAGGTTTCCTGCCTGGCGACCTGGCGGATAAAGTAAATCCTTACCTGCGCCCTTTATACGATGCCCTTTATGAAATGCTCGGCTTTGAAAAAGTCAGCAAATTAATTGAACGACAGGTGATAGAAATTGCCCCTCTTGCTTATATGCGCGGTCGCACCCTGAACAATTCATTTATTATTCTTGACGAAAGCCAAAATACCACCCAGGAACAAATGAAAATGTTTTTAACCCGCATTGGCTTCGGCTCAAAAGCGGTTATTACTGGCGACCTTACCCAAATTGATTTACCTAAGGGACTTATCTCAGGCCTTAGGCAGGGACTTGAGGTTCTGGCCGATATTAATGAAATTGGTATTATCAGGTTCCAGCCAAAAGACGTGCTCAGACACAGACTAGTGCAACGTATTGTTGAAGCCTATGACGCCTTTGACCAGATACAAGCAAAGCCATGACCACCGAAAATTTAAATATAGACATTCAGGTGGAAAACGTAGAGGATACCCTTCCTGAAGAAAATGAATTTAAAAACTGGATTGCCAGCACATTGGATCAAGTCCGTTTGCAAAGGCATTCGGAAAAAGGGCGAACAAAAAAGCTGTTAAAAGAACAAACTGTGGAATTGACTCTTAGAATTGTCAATGAAGAAGAAGGATCGAGCTTGAATCAAGCTTACCGAGGGAAAACCGGACCCACGAACGTTCTCTCTTTTCCTTTCGAAGCGCCTGAAGGCCTGCCTGATGATCTACAAATCCCCCTTTTGGGTGATATTGTGCTTTGCGCCCCCCTGGTAAAAAAACAAGCCCTGGAGCAAAACAAGGCCGAAAAAAATCATTGGGCGCACCTTACTATTCACGGCATCTTGCATTTATTAGGTTATGATCATTGCAATGATGAAGAGGCAGCCGTCATGGAAAATCTTGAAATTAATATTCTCAGCAAGCTTGGCATTTCTGACCCTTATGTTACCTCTCAGCTTAAAACTAACCAACACTGATTATTAATACCGCCATGTCTTCCGAATCGAGCTCTTCCCACTCGCAAAAATCCTGGATTAATAAACTCACCCAAGCCTTTGCTGGTGGCGATCCGCGCACTACCGCCGAATTAGTGGATATATTGCAGGAAGCCTATGAACGAGAATTAATTGACAGTGAAACCAAGGCCATTATTGAAGGTGCCCTGCTGGTTTCTGACATGCAAGTCAGGGAAGTGATGATTCCCCGCGCGCAAATGTCGGTGGTCAAAGCCGAACAAACGCCTCAAGAATACTTGCCGCTGATTATTGAGTCCGCACATTCCCGGTTCCCGGTAATAGGTGAAGATCAAGACGACGTGCTGGGTATTTTATTAGCAAAAGATTTGCTATCACTAATGGTTGAGAACAAACTCGACCGCACCCATGTTCGAGACCTGCTTCGCCCCGCCATTAAAGTGCCCGAAAGTAAACGTTTAAATATATTATTAAAAGAATTTCGTAACACCCGCAATCACATGGCTATTGTGGTTAATGAATACGGCGGTGTGGCTGGACTGATAACTATTGAAGATGTGCTGGAACAAATTGTCGGTGAAATCGAAGACGAGCACGACTCCGAGCTGGAAGATCACCTGATTAAAAAAGCCGAAGATGGCAGCCATATCGTCAAAGCGGGCATGCCAGTTGAAGAATTTAATGAATACTTTAGATCCGATTTTGACGAAGATGATTTTGATACCATCGGCGGAATCGTGGTCAAAGAATTTGGCCACCTGCCGCAAAGGCATGAAAGTGTGGAAATAGGAAAACTGCACTTTACCGTTCTCAACGCCAGCAACAGGGCCATTCACCTGCTCCAGGTGAAGCAGAAGCAACGGTCAGAGCGATAACAGCAATATTCTTTCACCGATAACCCATCAATGACCTATGGCCTTTAGACTACAAGCCTTGCAGGGATTTCACGCTTACGGTTTGGCGTTTATTTTAGGCTGTTTTTTTCCTCTGGGCTTTGCCCCCTTTAATGCATTTCCGGTAACCATACTGTCAATGACGGGCCTGGCCTGGTTATGGCAAGGCCGATCACTTAAACACACCTTGCTAAGCGGCTGGTGGTATGGCTTTGGACTTTACAGTGCAGGGGTTTCCTGGGTTTACGTCAGTATTCATCAATTCGGTGACACTCCCGCATTGCTCGCCATTATAATGACCGCCGCTTTTACTGCCGGCCTGGCCATTTTTACCACCTTCCAGGCCTGGCTCTACCACAGCTTAAAACTGCAACGCTTTTACCTGCTTGGGTTCCCGGCGCTATGGGTGTTTTCTGAATGGCTGCGCACCTGGTTTCTTACCGGCTTCCCCTGGCTGTTTTCGGGCTACGCTTTTATCGATACACCTTTGTCGGGTTATGCGCCGGTGTTCGGCGTTATGGGTATCAGTTTCGTTGCCAGCTTTATTGCCTGCTCTTTACTGGCGATGAGCAAACTGCTTGGGGTAAACGCAGAAGAATCCAGCGGGAAAAACCCCAGGCAATTTTATCACTTCGCGCTCTACAGCAGCCTGATTGTTGTCCTAACACTCACCGGCTGGGGCTTACAGCGCATTGAATGGACAACATTGTCGCAGAAAGAACCGTTATCGGTGAGCCTGGTGCAAGGTAATGTTCCGCAATCGAGCAAGTGGTCTGCCGAAATGAGAGAGTATACGCTGAATCTCTACCCAGAGCTTTCAGCATCAAGCTGGGGCAAAGATTTAATCATCTGGCCCGAAGCGGCAATCCCGGCTTTCCGTTATGAGGTACTGGATTACCTTGAGCAATTAAATAAAATTGCTGTAACGCAGGGGACAACATTGATCACCGGTATACCTATTGCAGAAAACCCTGGCAACAATCCAAATCAAGCCGATAAAGCTTATTTCAATGCCATCATCGCCATCGGCAATGGCGCAGGCAGCTATCACAAACAAAAGCTTGTACCCTTTGGTGAGTACGTTCCCCTGGAAAACTGGTTGCGTGGTTTAATGCCTTTTTTTAATCTGCCCATGTCGGGATTTAATCGCGGCGAAAGCCATCAACCTCCACTGATGGCTGGCAGTGTCCGCATTGCGCCGTTTGTGTGTTATGAAATTGTTTATCCCGATTTAGTGGCGGCAGGAGGTAGTCAGGCGGATGTGCTGTTAACCCTCAGTAACGATGCCTGGTTTGGCGAATCCATAGGTCCTTTGCAGCATTTTGAAATGGCACGCATGCGTGCACTGGAGCTGGGTAAATATCTACTGCGCGGCACCAATAACGGCATCACCGGCATCATTGATCACAAGGGCAAGGTGCTTGAATTAGCACCCCAGTTCAGCACCTGGGTACTGAACGGTGAAGTAAAGCTTACTGATGGCGCCACACCCTTTTCCCGGTATGGCTCTAAACCTGTGCTCTTTCTGGCTGTTTTAATCATCGCTGTGTGTCTGGTATTTTCCCGAAAATCGACTTAAACCTGGCTTAAAACAAACTCACTCCATTACCTCCGGGCTCAGATAGCGATACACCCAAAGCCCAGCGTGCTCGTGTAATGCTCTGCGAACCTCATGCATGGCCGCCACATTTGGCAACCAGTGCCTCACCCCGCTTCCTGCTCGGCGATTACTATAAACCGTAGGCGCAGGCACCACTTCAAAACCTTGCTGCTCGAAAGCATACACAGCCCGGCGCATATGAAATCCATGGGTGATGACAATCACCTTGCTTATTGCTTCGGCATTGAGGATGTGTTTGCTATTACGGGCATTTTCCCAAGTGGTTCGGCTATTGCCATCCAGCCAGGTGACCTTTACCTGAAAATCCCTTTGCAAACTTTCCGCCATCAACGAGGCCACCGATTGCTCATCCCCTGCGCCAGAAACCAACATCGGTAAATCCGTTTGCCGGTGTAAAAAAGCCCCATAGCGCATGCGCTCCAGGGTAAAGCCATCCACTGTCATCGAGCCAAATTCGCTGTAAGGTGCAAATTCCTTGGCGTTATTATAATCGCCAGCACCAAGAATCACGATGGCGGCAGGCTTGCCCTTCTTCAGCGTCGTCAAATCCAGCGGGGGATGCTGCTCAATCGACTGCGACAATATCGAAGCCATAAATGGCGTGCTGAATAAATACAGGCCAAGATTGCAGACCAACAGAACACCCAAACCCCAGCGTCTTAGAACAGTGCTGTTACGCGCAAAAACCAATAATATAAACGCTAGCCACAGCCCCAACAAAAACACACCTGGCGGCAAAAGCACGGTTTTCAGCATTGCTCTCATTAACATTCTGCCCCCTTTTAACGCTGTCTGTGATATTCTACAATGCCTTTTTGAAAGCCTTTTTTCATTAACTCTGCGTGCTCAGCAATACACCGTTAAACAGTGTTCCGGATGCATGATGCTTACACCAGAACCCCTTTATAACAGCTTTACGGCAAGCCGAAGCGCACTACAAGACTAACAGCAAGAACAGACCCTATGGAAGAGCATTACCATCCCGAGAAACTAGAAGCCAGCCTCCAGCAACGTTGGCAGCAAGAACAACGCTTTTGCGTTTTTGCAGACGATACTAAAGAAAAGTTTTATTGCTTGTCGATGTTTCCCTACCCCAGCGGCCGACTGCATATGGGCCACGTGCGCAACTACACCATTGGTGATGTGATTAGCCGTTATCAAACCATGCAGGGTAAAAACGTACTGCAACCCATGGGCTGGGATGCTTTCGGTCTGCCCGCAGAAAATGCCGCGATTAAAAACAAAGTTCCGCCAGCACAATGGACTTACGAAAACATTAATTATATGCGTACCCAGCTCCAGCAATTAGGGTATGCCTATGACTGGTCCCGGGAAATTGCCACCTGCCACCCTGACTATTATCGCTGGGAGCAATGGTTTTTTACCAAATTACTCAAAAAAGGCCTGGTCTACAAAAAAACCGCTGCGGTTAACTGGGATCCGATTGATCAAACCGTTTTAGCTAACGAACAAGTCATCGACGGCCGCGGCTGGCGTTCCGGAGCCTTGGTAGAGCGCAGGGAAATTCCCCAGTGGTTTATTAAAATTACTGCTTACGCCGATGAGCTGCTTGAAGACCTGGATCAACTGGAGCATTGGCCTGAGCAGGTTAAAACCATGCAGCGCAACTGGATAGGCCGTTCAGCAGGTGTCGAACTAAATTTTCAGCTACAGGGTCGTGACGAGTTCCTAAGTGTTTACACCACCCGCCCAGACACTTTATTGGGCGTCACCTATGTTGCAGTGGCGCTGGAACACCCGCTGGCTACAGAAGCTGCCGAATCAAACCCTGAACTTAAGACCTTCATAGAGGCCAACTGCAACATCAAAACCGCCGAAGCAGAAATGGCCACCATGGATAAAAAAGGCATGGATACCGGCCTGCTTGCCTTGCACCCCATTACCGGCGAAACCGTGCCGGTGTGGACTGCTAACTTTGTCCTGATGACCTATGGTTCCGGTGCAGTTATGTCAGTACCCGCCCACGACCAAAGAGACTGGGAATTTGCCCAGGCCTATGGGCTGCCGATTAAACAGGTTATCAAACCTGCAAACAATGAAACCTGTGACCTGAATGTTCAAGCATTTATTGAAAAAGGCGAACTGATCAACTCCAATGAATTTTCCGGGCTCAGTTCGGCCCAGGCATTTGAAGCCATTGCCGACTGGCTGGAAAAAGCTGGCAAGGGCAAACGTCAAATCCATTATCGTTTGCGTGACTGGGGCGTATCCAGGCAACGTTATTGGGGTGCCCCCATCCCAATCATCAACTGTGACAAGTGTGGTGCCTTGCCCGTGCCTGAGCACGAGCTGCCAGTGGTGTTACCCACCGACATTGACTTTGATGGCGCTGGCTCACCACTGAAAAAAATGCCGGAGTTTTATCAAACCACCTGCCCGGGTTGCGGCGGCGCAGCAACAAGAGAAACCGATACCTTTGATACCTTTATGGAATCCTCCTGGTACTATGCCCGTTACGCCAGTCGAAACTGCAACACCGCCATGCTCGATGAGGAAGCACAATACTGGCCCCCGGTTGACCAATATGTTGGCGGTATTGAGCACGCTATTTTGCATTTATTGTACGCGCGTTTTTTCCACAAATTAATGCGTGATGAAGGCCTGGTTAAATCCGACGAGCCCTTTACCCGCCTGCTAACACAAGGCATGGTGCTCAAAGACGGTAGCAAGATGTCCAAATCAAAGGGCAATACCGTTGATCCCCAAGCCTTAATAAAACAATACGGCGCGGACACAGTGCGACTGTTTATTATGTTTGCTTCACCACCAGAGCAATCGCTGGAATGGTCTGATGCCGGAGTCGAAGGTGCCCACCGCTTTATACGGCGCTTATGGAAACTGGTTTACCAGCATGTTAACGAGGGCCAGGCACCGATTTTAGACATCAACAAACTCACCGATAAACAACAAGCCTTACGACGCAAAACTCACGAAACGATTCAAAAAGTAAGCGATGATTATGCCCGCCGACACACCTTTAATACCGCCATTGCGGCGGTGATGGAACTGAGTAATGCGATTGCTAAAGTCTCTGAACGTCAGGAACAGGATCGAGCAGTCATTCAGGAAGCCCTCGAAGCTTGCGTAAAATTACTGATGCCGATTATTCCTCATGCTGGTGAAACCCTGTGGGAAAATTTAGCGCAAAATACCTCAACGCTTAGTCAAACCACCTTACTTCGAGATGCATGGCCTGAATTTGATGAAGCGGCACTCGCGCAACAAAGCATTGAACTCGTTATTCAAGTGAATGGGAAACTCCGGGGGCGCATCAATGTCGACACAGATGCCAGCCAGGAAAGCATTGAAAAAACCGCCCTGAAAGAACCCAGTATTCAACGTTTTCTCGAACAAAAAACCGTTCGCAAACTGATCGTTGTTCCCGGCCGTTTAGTCAATATTGTTGTTAGTTAGAGAAGCGGATTACTTTGATGGTGCTGCGAAAATTTAAACTGCTTGGCGGTAAAAATTTAATTATTATTCTCAGCCTTGCGTTAATCTGCAGCGCTTGTGGTTTTAGACTGCGAACCTCTTTTGAGTTACCACAAGAACTGCTGATCTTAAATATAGTTGGCGGTGAAGAAAGCCTGCGCGAGCAGGTGGTCAAGGTACTAAAAGCAGCTTCAGTGAAAGTTGACACAGCAGCACCCATCACCTTAAAACTGGCCAACCTGAATTTTTCGCGCCGCGTGGCGGCTGTGGATGCTAATGCAAAACCCTCAGAATATGAATTGCTCCAGCAGCTAAATTACCAGCTGCTTGACGCAAAGGGCACACCTATATCGGCACAGCAACAAGTTAATGTTATTCGCAGCTATTCCTTTACCCCGGAGCAAATTGCGGCAAAGCAACAGGAAGAAAACGTCTTAATGGCAGAAATGCAAAATGAGCTGGTGATTAAATTAATCCGCCAGCTACCGGTTATTCCCATTGAATTCCCCAAACAACCCACTATTACAAACAAGCCAGAGCAGACACCCGCGCAACAATGAGAATCAGGCAGGAACAACTCGCCAGCCAGTTAAACAACAAGCTTGCGCCTATGTATCTGGTCAGTGGCGACGAAACACTACTGGTGCAAGAAAGCTGCGATCAAATAAGGCTGGCAGCAAAACAGCAGGGCTTTGACGAAAGAGAATTACTGACGGTAGAAAGCAATTTTAACTGGGATTATTTACTTGAATGCAGCCAAAGCCTGTCCCTGTTTGGCGATAAAAAATTGATAGAACTGCGCATACTAAAAGGCACACCGGATGAATCGGGGAAAAATGCCCTGGAGTTTTATGCCCAATCGCCGCCAGACGATAATGTATTATTAATTGTCACACCGAAACTTTCTGCCAGCACACAAAAAACCAAATGGTTTAAACAGGTTGATGCTAATGGCGTTTTTTTACCGATCTGGCCCATGGAGGCCAAACAATTGCCCCAGTGGATCCGTCACAGAATGCAACATCATCAGTTGCAACCGACACCCCAGGCATTACAACTGCTTGCTGAGCGTGTTGAAGGCAATTTACTTGCCGCAGCCCAGGAGGTTGAAAAGCTGGCCCTGCTTTATGGCTCCGGCCCTATTGATGAAAACAATGTGCTTGCCGCGGTTAATGACAACGCCCGCTTTGATATTTACCAACTGGTTGATACCGCTTTATCTGGTCAAATCGGCAAAACCCAGAAAATAATCCTGGAATTGCAACACGAAGGTGTCGAACCCGCTGCCGCACTATGGGCGGTAACAAAAGAAATACGCAGCCTTGCAGAAATGTCGTTTCAATTAAAACAGGGAAAAAATACGCAACAGGTATTTCAGACTTTCAGGGTATGGGACAAAAGAAAACCCACCCTGCAAAATGCTTTACGTAGAAAATCCACCGCGGACTTACAGCGATTATTGCAGCAAGCAAGGTACGTTGATTTATGTATCAAGGGTATTGAAAAAAACGCGCCCTGGCAGGCATTAAGCCGCCTGTTGTTAAATTTAAGTCGATAACAGCGGCCAAGAAACAAAACCCGACAACACCATGTCCAATTAATAAAACTTCTTGCTGTCAGCGTTATTAACCTTTATTAACGCCTTGAAAAAACTCAATCAATTCATCATTTAAATGGGGCCAGTCCAGGTGGCCACCCTTACCCTCACAATAACGAACTTCAACACTTTCAAGACAAGCAGTATAAACCACACATTCTGCTGAGGAAGTAATTGGCTGTTTTGTTTGGCATTGATTGCATTCAGCCCACCATTGCGCCGCTTCCTGACCAAAACCGGGAAAATGTCCATCTTTTTTTCCATGCATCACCATCACCGATACCGGCGCCGGGCAAGCGTAAGCCGCAAGGTCTTTTGCCCTTACACCTGCCGCACTAGGAGCGATGGCCGCAGCTCGAAGCGGACTTTCAGGCAGAAAAGTTAATGCACTGCTAATAGTACCGCCATCAGAATGACCGGTTAGAAAAACTTTTTCAGAATTAATGCACCACTTGCTTGCCACCTGCTTTGCAATGGTGCCCAGCTCAAGCATGCTTTCGATGGACATGGCTCGGCTATCAGCATAAACAATAATAAAGCCAGCTTCGGTAGCACGCCTGGTTAAGCCGGTAAACTTTTCTACTAAAGAACCTGGCACACCACTGGGCGCAAACACTATCAATAAAGGGTGTGCATAAGCGGACTGATAGTTGCTCGGCGTTTTCACCGTAAACGAAATCCCCTTGACGGTTTTTTCTTTAAACACACCGGCGCTACCGCTTTTATCACCGCTTGTACAGGCTGAATTTAATGCCGCAGGGTATGAAAATGCCGCAGCTTGTAAAAATTCCGAAGTATACGTATGAGAACGATAAAAAAGGTAGGCGCTTAAAGGCAATACAAGCACCAGGGAAAAAATCATTATATAGGCGGCATACAATGGCCATTGATATTTAAGGTTCTTCAGCATTTCCCCTCACCTAAGATCAATCCTTAATCATGGTTTGCCTGATGAATTTTAGTCCAGCAAGCCCGAGCGTTCGGCGATTCTCGTTGCTTCAGCCCGGCTTGAAATATTCAGCTTGCAATAAATTTTTTTGACATGGGTAGCCGTGGTATTCTCACTTACAAAAAGTTTTTCCGATACTTCTTTTAAGGTAAAGCTCTGGGCAATTAGTTTAAGCACTTGTTTTTCCCGTTTCGTCAGCAGCGCCAATTGATTCCCTGGGGATGAAAAATAACGCATAATTTTTGTCGCAACTGCCGGAGAAAGTGGCGGCTGTCCTTTGACAATGCCCTGCAATGACTCGGCCAAACTTTCTTTGCTCTGATCTTTCAGCAAATATCCATCTGCACCCGCTCTTAACGCAGGGAAAATATACTGATCGTCATCGTAAATGGTAGTGACCACAGCCATAGCTTGTGGCTGCACGTCCAGCAAGTGTTTGATTACGTCAACACCTGAACCATCGGGCAAGTTCAAATCTATCAATGCAAGATCCGGCACCTGCTCCCCAATACTTGAAACCGCCGACGCAACCCTGTCTACGACTTTAGTTTGAATACCCGGGAAAGCCAGCTGTGCTGCGCTGCTAAGCCACTGCTGTGCATCCAGGTGATCTTCTAAAATCAGTAAATTCTTTATTTTTTTCATTTTGCCTACATTTCAAGAGTTAAACCGGCCGCTGCTTTAACGGGATAGACAAACTTGTCTTGGTACCACCTTCGGTGAAAGCATCCGAATGTATTGAACCATCAAGCTCGCTTATACGCTGCTTAATATTATGTATTCCACGCCCGGTTGCCATCTTTTTATCAAAACCCTGACCATTGTCGGTAAAGATTATGCTCAATATTTTTTTATCTTCAGAAGCTTCTATAGCAATAATAATTTCCAGGCTTTGGGCTCTTGCATGACGAATAACATTGGACAACAGCTCACTGAACACGGCTTTTAAATTTAACACCTGACGACTATTCAACATATATTGCGCGTCACTAAGATTTTCTTGCCAATGTAAAACAATACCCGACTCATCACAACGGGTGCTTGCTTCATCAAACCACAGGTAGGTAAGATCCCCGATTGCCTCCCCTGTGGTTTCCAAGCCATGGATAACCTCACGTAACTGCTGCAAACTTTCACGAGCCAGGTTCTGAGTTTTTCTACCTTCTGACCGATAAACCAAAGAAAGCAGCTTTGCGCCGACATTATCGTGCAAGTCTCTGGCTATTCTTTTACGCTCCTGCATGGCGCCTTGCTCAACAGCCTGCTCAAACTTATAGGCTTTTAAATATAACTGCCAAAGACTATTGGCAAAACGACTGTCACTGGCATTAAATAAATGATGTCCGCCATCAGCCGCTGTTAACAACAAGCTATGATCTCCGGCTAAAGCAGGAACGGCTAATTTCAGCCCCTGCTCCATGATTGTCACCTGACTGACTCCGAAGCCTATTTCTTCAACTTTCAGAGGTTTAAACACTTTCTGTAACTGCTGCTTCCAGCTCCCGTCCATGTCATCAATATTATCGGCAGCTAACAGTTTAGCGCTTGCCTGTTCGTATAAAACCCGGTAATCGGTTTGGCCAACGCGGTCAGCAAATCGCTGCCAGAACCACTGCCGCACCGGAAAATAAAGCCAACCGGCCACGGCCAAAGCCATGGACAAACCGAGCAGCTTTTCCAAACCAAAAACGTAAACCAGCAGGGCATCAATAACCAGCACCAGCAAACCACCCAAAATCCACAGCCAGAAATTCAGTATCCAACGATCAATATTGAACAATTGGTATTTCAATATGCCTGCAGTAACACCCAGATAAACCAGTAATAAAATAAACCAGGCCAGGCTTTGGTCTATAATCGACGTCTCCCCGAAAATTAACGGCAAGGTCACCAAACCAATGTAGACCGCCGCACTGACCATCCAGGCCATTAAAAACCATTTTACTACCGCACGCGAAAGGGGATCATCGGGCGAAGTAAACCATTGCCAAATAGCCAATGAAACTAACACGGCCAAGCCCCCTATCATTGGTAAACGCATCCCAAGGTCAAGATTGTCAGATATCTGGAAATAGTTCATTATCCAAAACACCAGGAAGGCTAATACCATCAATTCACCCAGGTAGGGCTTGCCAACCGGCTTGGGATAATTCCACAATATCGCGATAAAAGGGCCGCAAAACAAATACGAACCCAACTGGTTGATCAAGGACAGGCTCTTAAAAATGCCGGCATCAAGTGCCAGTTCACGGGTGCTGTACACAGCAGCCGATGAAGCAGCCAGCAACAACCCCCCTCCTGTTAACCAATAATAAAAAACAACTTTATCATTTCGTTTGGAAGCCCAGACACTGACCCCAGCCACGAAGGTCAGTACACCGCATAACAACTGGTACCAGAACAACCAAGGTAATTCGGTAATGGGCCGGTGTTTTAAAGGTTTGATCGTGTGCGCAGTACCATCAGCCAAAATAAAGCGCAGCGTTCCCAGCTGCAAAAATGTGTATAAAACAGCCTGACGTTGAAAAAAAGCATTATAGGCAGCATAGGTAGAAACGCTGTCCGGCTCCATGTTGATATCTGCCGGTAATAATTTTATCTTTTCACCTGACGTCACATTTTGAATAAAAACAGGCTTGTCCCCTGGTTTCAGTCTCCCCGCAGCAGGCCCGTCGGGAACAACGTGTTTCACAATAATTGATTCGCCATCATTTGAAAGCTTGAAACTCATCCCCAGCGAAGGCGGCAAATAAGCGTAGTAAAGAATAATGACCAGCCACAAAAACATCGCGAACATGGCCACAGTCACCAATGGAATTGGGGGAAGCGAGATTGACAATGTATTGTGAGTTAAAAATTTTTTTGCGTTATTCAGCGTAAAGTAATTATTTTTCTGGCCCATACAGTTGTTCCAAATACCCTTTAATAAAACACAACTAAGACAATAATAACCCCGTAGCGGGCAGCTTTCCCCAGGGCAATCGCTAGCAGCGACGAGAAAAACCGAATTTTCATCCAACCCGCAGCAAAACAAAAGGCATCACCCACCAGTGGCAACCATGAAAGTAACAACAGCCACACGCCCCACTTTTCCAAAGCCCTGACCCTGGCTTGGTATTTCAATGGTAAATGTTGCTTAAGTGGGTATTTTTTTGCTGCCAGGCTGCCCAAACCATAGGTGGTCAGAGCGCCTAAAGTATTGCCGACACTGGCCAGCCCTAGCAGCAAAACCAGCGGGGCCTGAGGTTGGGCTGCCAGATACGCCAGCACCGCCTCAGACCCTCCCGGAGCCAATGTTGATGAAATAAACGCACTTAGAAACAAGGCCCAAAGCGAGGTATCAGTATAGATAGCAATATCCTTAAGAAAAACACCAGGACACCAAGGGGTTAACCATGGTTTCTATTAAAAAATCGTTTGCTTGCGTACGTATCATTATCCATAACAATGGCTTAAAATCCATTAACATGATTCGTTTTCTTTAGGTCTATTCAGCAATCCAATGGAAGCATCCAAGCCTGAACATTGCCAAACTAGAGTATCTGCCACTGCGAAAACAGCGCAAAATTCAATAGGGCGCCCACTTTGGCTACTGGCTGAATTGACTTATAAGTGCCCGCTGCAGTGCGCCTATTGTTCCAATCCCCTTGAGTTTGCCCGCTACAAAGACGAATTAAGTACCGAAGAGTGGTTAAAGGTTTTTCAACAAGGCCGAAAACTGGGTGCTGTACAGCTGGGCTTTTCTGGAGGCGAACCCTTGGTCAGACAGGATCTTGAAACCCTGGTGCAAGAAGCCCGCGCCATGGGTTACTACACCAATTTAATCACTTCTGCCGTGGGCATGAACGAAGACCGCCTTATAAGGCTGAAACACGCCGGCCTGGATCACATTCAAATTAGTTTTCAAGCCAATCATGAAAGCCTGAACGACATGCTGGCCGGCAGCAATGCTTTTCAACACAAACGACGTATGGCCAGGGCAGTGAAACAGCAGGGCTTTGCCATGGTGCTGAATTTTGTTATTCATAAAGGCAATATCGACTTTATCGAAGACATGCTGGCCTTAGCGGTGGATCTTGATGCCGATTATGTAGAACTGGCGTCCTCCCAGTATTATGGTTACGCCCTGCTTAACCGTGATCAGCTGTTGCCCAGTGCCGAACAGTTACAAAAAGCCGAGGCCATTGCCCACCGCTATCAGGAAACCCAAGCGGGAAAAATGAAAATTTTTTATATTATTCCCGATTATTATGAAAAGCGCCCCAAACCCTGTATGAACGGCTGGGGCAAGGTTTTTTTAACCATAGCCCCCGATGGCACAGCCCTGCCCTGTCATAGTGCAAGAGTATTGCCCAACATTGACTTCCCCAATGTAAGAGACCAGCCTCTGAGTCAGATCTGGTATGAGTCTGAAGCTTTTAATCATTTCCGGGGAGACAGCTGGATGCAGGAACCCTGTCGCAGCTGCCCGGAAAAAACAAATGATTTTGGCGGTTGCCGCTGTCAGGCTTATTTACTGACTGGCGATGCCGCAGCCACTGACCCGGTCTGTGACAAATCCCCCAGGCACAGTCTGATACTGGAGGCCATAGCTCAAGCCCATTCCCGAGGTTATGACCAGACTGTTGTTATGCGCAACACTAAAAATTCAAAAAAATACGTTTAAACCAGTGCTGAAAAATCGCATGACAACCCTGCATTGCTCTTTGCGATTAGAAAAAAAACGGCCGCTGATGCGACCGTTTTAATACCCCTTAACACTTACGGCTGGATTATCAACATTTGATCTCGGAACATGGAACCAAGTCCTGTGGCAGAATCCACCAACCACCAGCCTGCAAAGGTGTAGACATTCTCTGCGGTATCAAAGTCACCATCAATGTCACTGGTATCTGCAGCAATATTTTCCAGCACCACGATGTCTTCATCGCCACAACCCGCAGGATCCGGTGCACACCAGTCAAG
>JBECKY010000043.1:0-85408 GCA_040235475.1 Pseudomonadales bacterium | reverse complement strand
GTCAGCTCAAGCAGGTCGCCTACCTGGCACTCAAACAGCAGGCAGAGTTTTTCAATGGCTTCCAGATCCACCTTTTGCGCCGTCTCTTTATAGAGCAGGGTCACCGTAGCACGGCTCAACCCCGTTTCTCTGGCAACGTCGGCAATACGCATCTTGTGTTCGCCCATCATGCGGGCGAGATGGCAGCGGATCATGGCTGTGCCTCTGGCAAATAGTAGGTTTTGGAATAACACAGGAGCATACCACGACTTTAATATTTACGTAGCATTTTGCGAGTTGAAATTGAATTATGTTCGGCTGGTTTTTAAAAACGGCCTGGGGGTTTTCTAAATTACGCGGAGTTACGCGCCATATGCGTAATTACGCCAACCATGCGTAATTTTCGATTTAACAGTAGAAAAGTTGGCCAGGAGTGGTAACGGTAATGCGCACAAAGACTGATCGCAGTGTGCAGATTGGAGTTGCTGTGAATAGGCGTTGAGAGAGATTATTTCGAGAGGGTTTTGCTATTTGATCTGCGGCCAATTTTGCTTACCTATGGAAGCATAACCTGGCCAAAGCGGCCACTTTATGGTTTCAATACCCTAGAGCCGTTTACTAGGGTGAATTGGTGGGCCTTCCCAGACTTGAACTGGGGACCTGCCGATTATGAGTCGGATGCTCTAACCAACTGAGCTAAAGGCCCTTGCGTGGATAATAGTAAAAAAACATTCGCTATCAAAGGAATAGGCGCCATTATAGCGATGAAACTATAATAGCGCTATTGGCAAAACCAGTTATTCTGAATCGAGGAAGCTGCGCAGGTGCTCTGAACGAGTGGGGTGGCGTAATTTGCGCAAGGCCTTGGCTTCTATTTGACGAATTCGTTCCCGGGTTACATCAAATTGTTTGCCAACTTCTTCAAGGGTATGGTCGGTGTTCATGTCGATACCAAAACGCATACTCAGCACTTTTGCTTCGCGAGCGGTTAGGCCGGACAGAACTTCTCGAGTGGCTTCTCGCAGGCCGGAAACGGTGGCGGAGTCCAAGGGGGAGTCGATACCCTGGTCTTCGATAAAGTCACCTAAATGCGAATCTTCGTCATCGCCAATGGGGGTTTCCATGGAGATGGGTTCTTTGGCAATTTTCAGCACCTTGCGGACTTTGTCTTCAGGCATTTCCAGGCGCTCACCCAGTTCTTCCGGGGTGGGTTCGCGGCCCATTTCCTGTAGCATTTGGCGTGACACACGATTGAGTTTGTTGATGGTTTCAATCATGTGTACCGGAATACGAATGGTGCGTGCCTGATCGGCAATAGAGCGGGTGATGGCCTGTCTGATCCACCAGGTTGCATAGGTGGAGAATTTGTAGCCGCGTCGGTATTCAAATTTGTCCACCGCTTTCATCAGGCCAATGTTGCCTTCTTGAATCAGGTCGAGGAATTGCAGGCCGCGGTTGGTGTATTTTTTAGCAATGGAAATCACCAGCCTCAGGTTGGCTTCAACCATTTCTTTCTTGGCGCGGCGCGCTTTGGCTTCGCCAATGGACATGCATCGGCTGATGTCTTTAATTTCGGCTACAGTCAGGCCACAGGCTTCTTCGATAGCAATAAATCTTTTCTGGCATTTTTGCACTTCTGGTTTCAAGGCCTTAAGGGATTCTGTATAGGCCTTTTTGCCACGGGTTTGGTTATCAAGCCAGCGTAAATTGACTTCATTGCCGGGAAATTTGCTGATAAAGTCTTTTCTGGGCATGCGGCCTTTGCGAACGCATAGCATCATGATCTTACGTTCTTCATGGCGAATCTGATCCAGTACTGAGCGCACCATAGAAACCAGTTTTTCGGAAATGGCGGGTACAAATTTAAAGGTTTTAAATTCTTCTGAAAGCTTTAGCAGTGCGGCATCGGTGCGTTTGTTTTCGCGTCCGTATTTCCCCAATGCATTTTGATAACGCTTGTGGGCTTTGCCAAGGTTGGTGAAGCGCTCATGGGCTAATTCAGGATCCAGTGAACCGTCGATGGAATCATCATCTTCAACATCAGATTGGTCATCATCGTCTTTAGTGGAATCAGAAGTGTTAACAGGCTTTTTGGCATCTTTCCCAGCTTTGGGCTCTTCTTTTTTTACCGGAGAATTATTGGCAGGTACAGCTGCAGGGTCATCAAGATCCAGGTAACCGGATATGATGTCGTTTAGGCGCCTTTCTTCAGTTGCGACTTTGGCGTATTCATTGATTACAAATTCTACTGCCCCGGGCCATGAGGTAACGGCTTGTAGTATTTGACGAGTGCCTTCTTCAATGCGCTTGGCCAGGATGATTTCGCCTTCGCGTGTGAGCAGCTCTACTGTGCCCATTTCACGCATGTACATGCGAACCGGGTCAGTGGTGCGTCCGGGTTCGTTTTCAACCGAGGCCAGTGCCGCAGCGGCCTCTTCTTCGGCAATTTCGTCAGCACTGTCTGATCCAGTCATTAACAGGTCATCGGCTTCCGGTGCGGTCTCATGCACCTGAATTCCCAAGTCATTGATCATATTGATAATTTCTTCAATTTGATCAGGGTCAGTGATGTCATCCGGAAGATGATCATTGACTTCAGCATAGGTCAGGTAGCCCTGTTCCTTACCTTGGGATATGAGTAATTTCAAGCGGGATTGTTGCTGTATTTGCTCTGTCATCGAATTACTTTAGCTCAGTTAAAAGTCTATTGACCTATTATTTATTGAAAGTTGTTGCAAGCCAGGCTGCCCAGGTTGGAACCATCTCCTAGTGGGGCGAGTGGAAAGATAAACGCCGGATTATAGCTTGAATTGCCACGCCGCGCCACTCACTAAAAAGAAGTGTTCACTAACTATTTAGATGGTGTTTTTGGCTGGTAGTTTCAAGGACAATTTAAGTTTTTTCTAGTTATTGTTAATAAACGCTTGTTTTTGCTTTAGTAGGCTTTTTAATTTTGAACTATCTTTGCTTTGATTGATGCGATCTACTTCAATTTGTTGCTCAATAGCATAATTGATGCAGAATTTTCGCAATTGCACCAGGGCATCCTGGAATTCTTGTTGGGCATGTTCATTAGGCAGTAAAAACTCTTTTGCGGCTATTTCGGCTAACCATTTACCTTGCCGGGTACCATGCCAGTGGCCAAGTACCGTGGCTGTGCTGGCGCCGTTGTTGGCTCTTAGGAATTCGATGAGTTCCTTTAAGGTATTAATGCAAGGCAGGTCAAGGTTGGCCATTTCATCCGGCGTGCTGATATCGCTTGCCTGGGCCGGTGAAAGCAGTAACAGGCGAATGGTTTTTTCTGTCAGTGTGCGTGCGGGGTCGGTTTTGAATGACAGGCCTGTTGCTTGTTCAGGGTGGTTTGTAAATGCATGGGCTTCGTAGTCGTCAAAGTCAGGCGAGGGGCTGGATGGGTGGTCGGTATAGCTGAATGCCTCATCATAGCCAGGGTTTGCGGCGAACCGTTTGGCTTGGGGTGATCTATGGCTTGGTTTTGATGGCTGTTGCTGATCCAGTAGGCGCTTTAGGGTTTCAAGCTCAAGGCCTGCTAATTCAGCCAGTTGCGTCATCATCAGCTGGTGAATCACACCTGTTGGCAGCATGTTGATGTAGGGAGTCGCCAGGGTGGTGAGGCGAGCCTTGCCGTCAATGGTATTAACGTTGACTTTTTCGCTCAGGTAGCTAAAAAAATAGTCAGGAAGGGTTTGCCCATGCTCAATTCTATGTTCAAAAAGCTCCTTGCCTTCTTTGCGCACCATGGAGTCAGGGTCTTCACCTTCTGGTAGAAACAAAAATTTGATTTGCCGACCGTCTTTCATGCAGGGCAGGCAGATTTCCATGGCTCTGTTGGCTGCTTTCAAGCCGGCATCATCGCCGTCGAAGCAAAAAATAATTTCAGGGGCGAGGCGAAACAGCTTTTCCAAATGGTTTTTACTGGTGGCCGTGCCCAGAGTGGCCACGGCATAGTGGATGTTGTTTTGGGCCAGGGCAATAACATCCATGTAGCCTTCAACAATTAAAAACCTGTCGAGTTTTGAGCTCAACTGCTTGCTTTCGTAGAGGCCGTATAATTCCTCGTTTTTGCGGAATATGGGGGTTTCGGGAGAGTTTAAATATTTTGGTTTTTCATCGCCCAGGACCCGCCCGCCAAAGGCAATAATGCGACCCCGGCTATCGCGAATCGGGAACATAATGCGTTCGCGGAAGCGATCATAGTAGTGGTTTGCGCTTTTCTCAATCACCAAACCTGCACTTAAAGCAGTAGCGAGGTTTTTGTTTTTGCTTTGCAGGGCGCCAATTAGATTATCCCAACCGGGAGGTGAGTAGCCCAGGCCAAATTGCTTGGCAATTTCACCGCTTAAGCCGCGTTTTTTTAAGTAGTTAACGGCTTTGGCTTTGTGCCTGGAATGTTTCAGCGCATGGGCATAGTAGCGTTGGGCGGTTTCAAGTATTTCATACAGCGGGCTAAAGTTTTGTTGCGCTGGCAGGTCTTCGCTGGGCATTTCCAGCCCTGCAGATTGTGCCAATGACTGTACGGCATTGACAAAATTTTGTTTTTCATAGTCCAGCAGAAAACCCACAGCGTTGCCGCTGGCGCCACAGCCAAAGCAATAGTAGAACTGTTTGCTGGGGCTGACGGTGAAGGAAGGGGTTTTTTCTTGATGAAAGGGGCAGCAGGCAGCATAGTTTTTGCCGGATTTTTTCAGCGCAACCCGGCTGTTAATAAGCTCAACAATGTCGGTGCGTGCGAGCACATCGTCGATAAAAGATTCGGGTATCCGGCCTGCCATGGGTTAGTCGCTTGCAATAATTAAGTAAAAATTTGGTATAGCATAACGGTAGTGGGTTTGCTTACGCCAGTGTTTGTGAAATCAGCTTGATCGGGTGAGTAGAGGTAGGTGGCTAAGTGCTTGTAAGGCGGTGGTGTTTATAAATTAAGAAAGCTTGGGCATTGCACAGGTTCAGCGTCTTGTATTTGAAAATTTCAGCTTTCGATCTTTTAGGCCCAGACTTGTTCAGCGGTTCCTTAGCTTAGTTGTTGCTTAACCAGCTTGCTGACTGCGCCTACATCTGCCCGGCCTTGGACTTTGGGTTTTACAATGGCCATGACTTTACCCATATCGGCCATCGATTGTGCGCCCGTATCGGCAATGGCAGCTGAGATGATGGTGCTGATTTCTTCGTCGCTGAGGGCTTGGGGTAGAAACTCTTGCAGTACAGTGATCTCGTAACGCTCTATCTCTGCCAGGTCTTCCCGGGCGGCAGCGACATACTGGTTAATGGAGTCGCGACGTTGTTTTACCATTTTATCGAGGGTGGCAAGGGATCGGGCTTCGTCAAGCTCTATGCGTTCATCAACTTCAATTTGTTTGAAGGCCGCCAAAGCAAGGCGAATAACGCCCAGGCGTTGTTTGTCCTTGGCGCGCATGGCTGCTTTCATGGCTTCGATTAACGACTCTTTTAAACTGGCAGACATCTTGTGCTCCCTAAGTCTATAGTTCTAACGAATCCAAAGTGCGTCTAAAACAGCCAGCAGCGGTGTCGTCTAAAGCACCTGCTGTTACTGCAAAACTTCGCAATAGCTTGCTGCAAGCGGCCCCGCGAAGCGCAGTTGAAAATTTAAGCCTTCAAGCGGTGACGCCCAGCCTTACTCAGACGCGCTCAGACTTATTGAGAGGTGCTCAAGATTAATACAAACGCTTGCGACGAACTTGATCCCGAGATACTTTTTTGGCATGGCGCTTTACAGCGGCAGCAGCTTTACGTTTACGGATCTGGGTGGGTTTTTCGTAAAACTCACGACTACGCACTTCGGCTAATAATCCAGCTTTTTCACAAGAACGCTTAAACCGGCGTAGAGCAACGTCAAACGGCTCACCTTCACGTAATTTTACTTGAGGCATTCAGTATTACCTGTTTATAAATCCGAAAGGGAGGAATAGCCCTTTTGGATAGGTTTAAATTGATCAACAAAAGTCTATAAAGCAAAATTTGCTCCCAGACTCCCGAGAGGGCGGTGATTTTAATAGGTTATGGCGCTAAATGCAATAAACCGCAGCTCATACTTGCATTATAAGCGTGCAGCAGAGCCAGTGCCTGTTATATTGAATGACAGAAAGGTCGAAAGAGCGAAGCAGGTAAAAGATTAGGTAAAAAAAATGATTCGGCCTAAAATAGCGTCCTTTGAGTTATTTGTTTGGGTGAAATGTGTAACATGCGTGTCTTGGGCATAGAAACATCATGCGATGAAACCGGCATTGCCATTTATGACAGTGAAGCCGGTATCATTGCTGAGGCATTGTACAGTCAGGTTGCGGTGCATGCTGATTACGGCGGTGTAGTGCCTGAGCTGGCAAGCCGCGATCATGTTCGTAAGACCTTGCCTTTGATTAGAAGCGTACTGAGCCAAGCGGGTTTGAAGTCTGGTGATGTGGGCGGTATTGCCTATACCGCAGGCCCTGGTTTAGTGGGGGCTTTGCTGGTAGGGGCCAGTATTGGCCGCAGCCTGGCTTACAGTTGGCAGGTGCCTGCTGTGGCGATTCACCACATGGAAGGCCACTTGTTAGCCCCCATGCTTGAAGAGAATCCGCCTGCTTTTCCTTTTGTGGCGCTTTTAGTCAGTGGCGGCCATACCCTGCTGATTAGGGTAGAAGGCATTGGCCACTATCAGATTTTGGGTGAATCTGTGGATGATGCCGCCGGTGAAGCCTTCGATAAAGTGGCTAAAATGTTTGGCCTGGATTATCCCGGAGGCCCTGCCATCGCCAGGCTTGCAGAAAAAGGCGATGCCAAACGCTTTGTTTTTCCGCGCCCGATGACGGACCGCTCTGGTCTTGATTTTAGTTTCAGTGGCTTGAAAACCGCAGTAATGAATACCATTCGGCAGCAAGGTGGCGATCCTGCTCAGGCTCATTTCTCTGGTTTGGGCATCGACCAGCAGGTCTGCGCCGATATTGCCGCCGGTTTCCAGCGCGCAGTAGTCGATACCATGGTGATTAAATGCAAAAGAGCCTTAAAGGAAAGCGGATTGTCCAGATTGGTGGTGGCCGGTGGTGTCAGTGCCAATGTTGAATTACGCGCAGGTTTAAACAAAGCCATGAAGGCAGTGAATGGTCAGGTTTTTTTTCCTCGGCCGGCTTTTTGTACTGATAACGGCGCCATGATTGCTTATGCAGGGTGCCAGCGTCTGTTAGCAGGGCAGGCAGAGGGGCTTGGGGTGTCAGTGAAAGCCCGCTGGCCTTTGGATCAGATTTAAATAGTATGTGCTATTTCGCGCTGCTCGCCGTATCGGGATTATTTTGGTTTTCTTTTTTTTGCCCGATTTTACTTTCAGTGCCTTTAAGCAGGGCTTTGATGTTGGGCTTATGGCGATAAAACAACAGGGCCACCATAACAATGCCGGGGTAAAGTAAAGGTTTATCCCAGAGGTAGGCCAATACGGGTGCGCACGCAGCTGCCACCAGAGCTGCCAGCGAAGAATAGCGGAACATAACCGCCATCAAGAGCCAGATACCAAGCAGAGTTAAACCAATATGCCAATTGATAGTGGTAATAACACCCACCGCAGTGGCTACACCCTTGCCGCCTTCAAAATTAAAAAATACCGGGAATAAATGGCCTAAAAAGGCACACAGGCCCATTAAAGCCAGGGCGTAACCTTCAATATTAAAGGCTTTTCCCACAAGAATAGGTATTACGCCTTTGGCCACATCGCCCGTAAGGGTTAGAATGGCCGGGCCTTTACCGGCTATGCGCAAGACATTGGTGGTTCCAGGGTTATTAGAGCCACTGCCGCGAGGGTCGGGATAACCCAGCAGCTTGCAGACAATAATAGCCGCAGACAGCGAGCCGGCAAGGTAAGAAAAAACACATAAAACAAATATAGAAACAATGAATATTAAGTCCAAGGCCTGCCTCGAAATAAGTCGCTTTTACTGGTTTTGCGTTCAGATGCCAGGAATTGTACCCT
Source organism: Pseudomonadales bacterium (assembly GCA_040235475.1). Lineage (GTDB taxonomy): Bacteria > Pseudomonadota > Gammaproteobacteria > Pseudomonadales > UBA3067 > JBECKY01. The sequence goes on along the minus strand of JBECKY010000043.1, from coordinate 77,460 downwards.
ATTTGTTTCGTCAGTACGGCATTGTTGATACGCGGTTTCAAAAAAAAACAACTCACTAACACGAGCTAAACCTATGGATATTGTTTATATCAGAGAGCTGGAAATAGAAACGGTAATCGGTATTTTTGACTGGGAACGAAAAATTAAACAGACCGTTAGCCTGGATGTGGAAATGGCCTCTGATAACCGTAGAGCGGCTGCGAGCGATAACATTGCAGACGCAGTGGATTACAAATCTGTATCAAAGCGCATAATCGATTTTGTTGAAAAAAGCGAGTTCCAATTGGTAGAAACCATGGCAGAACAAATTACAGCGATTATACTCAATGAATTCAACGTTCCCTGGGTGAGGTTGCGCCTTAGCAAGCCCGGTGCGATTCGGGGATCAAAAGACGTTGGTGTTATCATTGAACGAGAGAGAACACTTTAATGCATCATGTTTATGTCAGTATAGGCAGTAATATTGATCGAGAAGAGCATATTCGCTCCGCCTATAATGCCTTGCAGGAAAATTTTGAGCAGCTGATCTGCTCCCCCGTTTATGAAAGTGAGGCGGTGGGGTTTGAAGGTGAGAATTTTTTTAATTTAGTGGTTGGTTTTAAAACCCATATAACATTGGTTGAGTTGGCGAAAAAGCTGCGTGCTATTGAAGACGAACAGGGTCGTGATAGAAAAACGCCAAAATTCAGTGCCCGAACTTTGGATCTGGATATCCTAAGCTATGATGACAAGGTGGGGGACTTTGCCGGCACTGTGCTGCCTCGGGAAGAGATTACCTATAATGCTTTTGTGTTAAAACCCCTTGCTGATATCGCCGGGGAAGCATTGCACCCTGTGTTAAAAAAAACCTATGGGGATTTGTGGGGTGAATTTGATAACAACAAACAAAAACTCTGGCAAATAGATTTTCCCTGGCATAAGCAGGTGTTGCCAGAAAACGAGAAGGCTGGCTAATTACCAACTTAGATGCCTGCCGCCATCAATCCGGATCATTTCCCCAGTCGTATAATTTGCATCTTGTAGTAAAAACTCCACGGCTTTTGCTATAGCGTCAGGTGTGCCCTGACGCTTAAGGGCGGTGCTTTGAATAATTTTTTCCTGGTCTGGACCGGAGGGTGTGTCTGACCAGAGTATGGGGCCAGGGGCAATGGCATTGACTCTCACATTGGGGCCAAGTTCTTTGGCCAGGCTTTCAGTCATCATTTTTAAACCTGCTTTTGCCATTGAATACACGGTGTGTTCCCGCAAGGGTCTTTCGGCGTAAATGTCGACAATATTAATAATATTACCCTGATTTCTTTTCAGTTCATCGGCAAGGGCCTGGGAGAGAAAAAACGGGGCTTTCATGTTGCTGCCCAGCAGGGCGTCCCAGTTGGATTCTGTGACCTTGCCAATGGGGGTGGGAAAGAACTCAGAGGCATTGTTAATCAGGGCGTTGATTTTTCCCCAGCACTGCTTGGCTGTTTCCGCCAGGTTCAATACTTCCTGGTGATTATTCAGGTTGGCTTGAATGATCTGGCAGCTGTTGTTTCTGCTTTGGTTTAATATTTGGCTTAAGGCCTTGGCTTCAGCGACGGAGTTGCGATAGTGTAAAACGATGTTATAAGCCGGGTGGAGGGCGCGAACAATGTCAGCACCGATACGTTTGCTGCCGCCGGTGATCAGTAATACCGGGTAATCATTTTGGGTGTTTGCAGTGGTTTTGGTGTTTGTGTCAGTCATGACGGTTTTGGTATTCCTGTTTAAACTTTTTCAAGGTGGTACAGCGGGTGTTGTACATGGCATCGGCAATGGCTTTACCCTGAAGACCTTGTTCAATAAATGGTTTGGCGTTTACGGTCATGGCGCTTGCCAGGGCGCTTTTCAGATAGGCTGCCTGCGGATAAGGGTTTTGTTCCCTGCCTTTTCTGCCACGGGCATCGGCTTCGCAGGCTAAAAGAAATTGCTCGAATTTTTCCGGATTGCGAAATGCTCCAGCCTTTTCAAATAAGTTGAGCAGGGTATTCGCACGCAATTCAAAAGCGCGGTGACACTGGAGATGGTAACGGGCCACTAATACGGCCAGGTCTTTATAAGCGTTTGGAATTTTAAGCCGTTTGCACATCTGTTCAACCAATACTGCTCCGCGTTCTTCATGGGCAATATGACGTGGCCACTCTTCTTTGGGGGTGGCGGCTTTGCCCAGGTCGTGGGTTAATGCCGCAAAGCGTACGCTGGTGCTGTTTGAAAGCAGGCTGGCCTGTTGTAATACCATCAAGGTATGCACACCGGTGTCTATTTCAGGGTGATGTTGGGCCGTTTGGGGTACGCCAAATAGCCGGTCTATTTCCGGGATAATAATAGCCAGGGCATGGCTGGCCCGTAGGGTTTCGAAGAATATGTCGGGGTGTTGTTCAGCAAGGGCTTTTTGCAGTTCCTGCCAAACTCTTTCAGGTACCAGATAGTCAAGCTCGCCTGCGGATGCCATGTTTTGCATCAGCTCAAGGGTTTGTTCGGCAATGCGAAAACCCAGGTAAGCATAGCGAGCAGCAAAACGGGCAACGCGCAGTACCCGCACCGGGTCTTCGGCAAAGGCTGGAGAAACGTGGCGTAAGATTTTATTATTTAAATCCTGCTGCCCCTTGAAAGGGTCGATGATGTGGCCCTGATTGTCCTCAGCGATGGCGTTAATGGTGAGGTCTCGGCGTAGCAGATCTTCCTCAAGCGTGACGGAGGTTGAGGCATCGCAGGTGAAGCCCTTGTAACCTGTCCCGGTTTTACGCTCCGTTCGCGCCAAAGCGTATTCTTCATTTGTATCTGGGTGGAGAAATACGGGGAAGTCTTTGCCGACCGGGCGATAGCCCTGGGCAAGCATGTCGTCGGGTGTGGCGCCGACAACCACCCAGTCCTTTTCTTTGACCGGGCGCTTCAATAGCTTGTCTCTGATTGCACCACCGACTAAATAAATTTGCATTTCTTGCCTGAAACGATTGACGAATGTATTTTACCGCCGCATTATAAACGACATGATGATCTTAAGTATGATTTTTAAAGTAAAACTTGGCAACCCGGTGCCTGTGCTGGTGGTCGTGGTTTCCATGGCGGCCAAACTGCGATGGTGGAAACGCGTGGGTTTTGCTGTGAGCTTGAGGAAATTATAACGATAACATCATAAAACGTATAATTTTAAAAGGCCGCAGCGTTTTCAACCTGCGGCCTTTTTTGTTTTTGGCCGCAGGGGAAGGTGCTGCTTTACAAAAGGAAGAAGTTAGAAAATGAGTTTTACCCGATCCGCTTATTTGGTGGTTGTGTTAATTTGGTCTACCACGCCTTTGGCTATTCAATGGAGTAGTGTCGGCTTGCACCCGCTAATAGGTGTATCGCTGCGAATGTTGGCTGCAGTTGCTGTGGGGTATGTCTTGCTCAAAGTGGCAGGCCTTTCCATTGAATGGAGTCGTATGGCGTGGAAAAATTATGCTGCAGGCGCTATAGGCATAGTGGGCGGGCTGGTGTGTGTTTATCTGGGCGCGCGTTATGTGCCTTCTGGCTTGATCTCGGTGATATTTGGCTTGTCTCCAGTGTTGACCGGTATTTTAGCGGTTTATGTGCTTGGTGAGCCGCCTTTAACGCTGATGAAATGGCTGGCATTGTTGCTGTCGATAATGGGCTTGGTAATTATTTTTTCCAATGACGTGGGCTTTGACAGAGGATTTTTCTACGGCGCCGGATTAATTTTATTGGGCGCGGGGTTTTTTTCCTTAAGTGCTGTATTGGTTAAGTTTTACGAGTTAAATGGTCATCCTCTCTCCCAGACAATGGGAACTTTGGTTTTTGCTTTGCCTTTTTATTTGTTGTTAAGCCTTCCCGTTGTAGCTGAGGTAAAAGTTGATCAAGTGCCTTTTGTTACTTTTGGGGCAATACTTTATCTTGGTATAGGCGGTTCGTTGCTTGGCTTCTTGAGTTACTTTTATATTTTACGAAAGCTGTCACCAAGTACTGTCGCATTGGTGACCTTGATAACGCCTGTGTTGGCGCTTTTTTTGGGAATTCAATTAAATCACGAGCACATTTCAGTGACCACCTGGTTGGGGGTCTGTGCAATTATTTCAGGGCTTGCTTGTTTTTTATGGGGGGACAAGCTGATGCAAAAAATTAATCTGGCCTGAAGCCGGATTTAAGCGAAGGGTAAAATTCAAAGAGCTGTGCTAGATCTAACCCCCAGCTCTTTGCTTTTTGTTGCTTAGTTGGCATTTGTATCAGCGGTTTTTTCTGCAGCGCTGGCTGCTTCTTTATCGCTGGCACTCGGGCAAGAGTATGATTTATATAAATCGTCACCACGAAAAGACTTTAGGTGAACATCAAATTGCCACAAGCGGTGTAAATGTTTGATAACTTCTTGACAGTCATCAAGCAGTGGCCTGCGATTGTGCTGGATATGGTGCAAGGTCATGGAGCGGTCGCCATTGATATTGACATTAACAACCTGAATGTTGGGCTCGTTCATGCTCAGATTATATTGGGTTGATAATAATTCCCTGATGTATTTATAGCCTTCATCATCGTGAATATGGGTGATTTCAATATCACTTTTGGTATCATCATCAAGTACGCTAAATAGTCTAAACTCACGAATAAGCTTTGGCGATAAAAATTGTAGAATGAAGCTTTCGTCTTTAAAGTTTTTCATAGCGAAGTGCAAGGTTTCGACCCAGTCGGAACCGGCAATATCAGGAAACCACTTTTTGTCTTCGTCGGTTGGGTTTTCACAAATCCGGCGAATGTCCTGCATCATATTGAATCCAAGCGCATAAGGGTTAATACCGGAGTAATAGGGGCTGTCAAACGGTGGTTGATAAATAACGCCGGTATGAGAGCTGAGCACTTCAAGCATAAAGCCGTCGGTAACCTTGCCTTCATCATAGAGGGTGTTCAGCAAGGTGTAATGCCAGAACGTTGCCCAGCCCTCGTTCATCACCTGGGTTTGCCGTTGTGGGTAAAAATATTGGGCAATTTTTCTGACGATTCTGACAATTTCTCGTTGCCAGGGTTGCAGCAGCGGCGCATTTTTTTCAATAAAGTAGAGTAAATTTTCTTGTGGTTCCTCTGGGAAGAGGTTCTGCTGTTTGTCTTGCTTTTTTGGATTCTTAGGAATAGTTTTCCATAGTTCATTTACCTGGGATTGCAGGTATTTTTCCCGGTTTTTTTGCCTTTTTCGCTCTTCTGCGACGGAAATGGGATAAGGGCGTTTATACCGATCCACGCCATAATTCATTAACGCGTGACAGGAATCCAGTATGGACTCCACTTCATCTACGCCATGGCGTTCTTCGCATTTTTGGATATAGCTTTTGGCAAATACCAGGTAGTCAATGATTAAGTTAGCATCGGTCCAGGTTTTAAACAGGTAGTTGCCTTTAAAGAAAGAGTTATGGCCGTAGCAGGCATGTGCGATAACCAATGCCTGCATGGGCATGGTATTTTCTTCCATCAAATAGGCAATGCAGGGGTTTGAATTGATAACAATTTCGTAAGCCAGGCCCATTTGCCCGCGGCGGTAATTTTCGTGAACCGACAAAAAATGCTTACCAAAAGACCAATGGTTATAGCCAACAGGCATGCCTACGGAAGAGTAGGCATCCATCATTTGCTCTGCGGAAATAACTTCAATCTGGTTGGGGTAGGTATCAAGCTTGAAACGTTTTGCAATTTCTGCAATCGCACTGTCATAGGCTTCCAGCAGTTCAAAAGTCCATTCCGAGCTTGTTGAAATTGGATTTTTTGTCATGCAGGTTTCCTTTGGAATAATTCTCTGAACACCGGGTAGATATCGTTTACATCCGAGATCTGTTGCATCGCAAAGGTATCCGGGTTTTCGGCTTGCACTTGTTCGTATTCATGCCAAAGTGCCTGATGGCGCCTTGGATTGATTTCAATGTAGGAAAAGTATTGGACATTGGGCAGTATATCTTCGCTTAATAGCTTTCTGCATGTAGGTGAATCGTCATTCCAGTTGTCGCCGTCTGATGCCTGGGCACAGTAAATATTCCAGTCTTTTGGAGGATAACGTTCCTCCATGATTTCTTTCATCAGTTTTAAAGCGCTGGAAACGATGGTGCCACCGGTTTCCCTGGAATAAAAGAATTCTTCTTCATCAACTTCTTTGGCGCTGGTGTGGTGACGAATAAAAATGACGTCAATTTTTTTGTAATTTCTCTTCAAAAAAAGATAAAGCAGGATAAAAAAGCGTTTACCCATGTCTTTCATGGCCTGATTCATTGATCCGGAAACATCCATCAGGCAAAACATAACCGCTTGCGCTGTAGGTTGCGGGTGTTTGACATGAAGGTTGTAGCGCAGATCATAAGTATCAAGGAAAGGGATTTTTTTAATCCTGCGTTGCAGTTTTTCTATTTCTTCATCCAGTGCTTGAATGCGCAGGTTATTTCGGGCTTCAAGTTTAACGGCCAGCAAAGCTTCTCTTTCGGCCAGCAGTTGTTTCAGTTTTCCTTTAGCTCCTGCTCCGGTAGCAATCCTTCTTGCAGTTGCTGTGCGCATGGAGCGCAGAATGTTGACTTTATTGGGGCTGCCTTCGTTAACATAACCCGCTCGGGTGTATTTGAAGGATTCAATGCCGGCTAACTTTCTTTTCACCAGGTTAGGCAGCTCTAGCTCTTCAAACAGAAACTCGAGAAATTCTTCCTGGGTAATTTCAAAAACAAACTCGTCCAGACCTTCGCCGCTGTCGCTGGCTTCGCCCTCACCGCTGCCGCCAGCACCTCCACCAGGAGGCCGGGGAATTTTATCCCCTTTGGCGAATTCTTTATTGCCTGGGTGAATAACGCTTCGTTTGCCGCCAGGACCATGACGAAAAGTGGGTTCAGAAATATCCTCCTGCGGAATGGACACATTTTCACCACTCTCCATGTCCTTAATACTTCTTTTGGTTACCGCTTCTGAAACAGCTTTTTGAACATGCTTTTTATAACGTTTCAAAAAACGCTGCCTGTTTACAGCACTTTTGTTTTTTGAATTCAGGCGTCGATCAACAATATAAGACACTAAGTCGACTTCCGTATTATTGTGATTTTCTTACGCGCAGATACCATTCCGATAGCAATCGAACTTGTTTCTGCGTATAACCTCTTTCTGTCATGCGATTGACAAAATCTTCATGTTTTTTATGATCACCTTTAGAGGCTTTTGGATTAAAGGAAATAACCGGCAGCAGGTCTTCGGTATTTGAGAACATTTTTTTCTCAATAACGGTTCTGAGTTTTTCATAGCTCAACCAGCTTGGGTTTTTCCCCTCATTACTGGCCTTTGCCCTGAGAACAAAATTAACCACTTCATTACGGAAATCTTTCGGATTGCTGATACCAGCCGGCTTTTCAATTTTTTCCAGCTCTTCATTGAGAGCTGCACGGTTGAAGTTTTCGCCGGTTTCAGGATCCCGGTATTCCTGATCCTGTATCCAGAAGTCGGCATAAATGACAAAGCGATCGAAAATATTTTGTCCGTATTCTGAATAGGATTCCAGGTAAGCCGTTTGAATTTCCTTGCCGATAAATTCTACGTAACGTGGCGTCAGGTATTCCTTGATAAAACGCAAATATTTTTCCTGAAGTTCCGGTGGGAATTGTTGTTGTTCAATCTGCTGTTCCAGAACCAACAGAAGATGTACCGGGTTGGCGGCAATTTCAGAATGATCAAAGTTAAAAACTTTAGATAAAATTTTAAAAGCAAAGCGGGTGGACAGTCCTGCCATGCCTTCGTCTACACCCGCGGAGTCCCGGTACTCCTGGTAAGATTTTGCTTTTGGATCTCTGTCTTTGAGATTTTCGCCATCGTAAACCCGCATTTTTGAGTAGATGCTGGAGTTTTCCGGTTCTTTAAGGCGCGACAGAATTGAAAACTGGGCCAACATCTTTAATGTGTCAGGGGCACAGTGGGCGTTGGCAAGTGAGCTGTGTTTTAACAGTTTGTCATAAATTTTAATTTCTTCTGTGACCCGCAGGCAGTAGGGCACCTTTACTATATAAACACGATCAATAAAGGCTTCATTAGTTTTGTTGTTTTTAAAGGTTTGCCATTCGGATTCGTTAGAGTGGGCAAGGATAATACCATCGAAAGGAATGGCGCCCATGCCTTCAGTGCTGTTGTAGTTGCCTTCTTGTGTTGCTGTTAACAGTGGATACAGTACTTTGATAGGGGCTTTAAACATTTCAACAAATTCCATTACCCCACGGTTACCGCGGCATAAGCCCCCGGAAAAAGAGTAGGCATCTGGATCATTTTGCGCAAAATCTTCAAGTTTTCTGATATCGACTTTACCCACCAGGCTGGAAATATCCTGGTTGTTTTCATCGCCGGGTTCGGTTTTTGAAACTGCAACCTGGTCTAAAACCGAGGGGGTGAGTTTGACAACTTTAAATTTTGTGATGTCACCATTGTATTCATGCAGCCGTTTTACCGCCCAGGGTGACATGATGGTGTTAACGTAGCGGCGAGGTATGCCGTATTCTTCCTCCAAAATACTGGCGTCTTCCTCGGGGTTAAACAGGGCAAAAGGTGATTCGTTTACGGGTGAGCCTTTGATGGCATAAAAAGATTGTTTTTCAATCAGGTATTTTAATTTTTCAGCCAGTGATGATTTACCACCACCTACCGGACCGAGGAGATACAATATTTGTTTCTTTTCTTCCAAGCCCTGTGCTGAATGGGTGAAATAAGAAACAATTTGTTCGATACACTCTTCCATGCCATAAAATTCGTCAAAAGCCGGATAGCGTTTGATAATTTTATTGGAAAAAATACGGCTCAGACGAGGGTCTTTCGAAGTATCAACCATCTCTGGTTCACCGATTGCCATTAGCATTCTTTCGGCTGCGTTGGCATAGGCGGTAGGATCGTTTTTACAAATTTCAAGATACTCTTGAAGAGTGTACTCTTCCTCTTGGCTTTGGTCGTATCGCTCCTGGAAACGGCTGAATATACTCATGGCTGAACCTCTTTTCACCTTTTAAGCCTTAGGTCTTAAGCGTACTGCTTTGTGCTAAGGCCTGTTTTATTATAGAAACCTCTACCCCATATTTGCTTATCCAGCATAAAGTGGGCCAATTAATTTTATACTGACTCGCTTTATCTTCAACATATCAAACCCTTTTTAATTGTGCTTTATCTGTATTATTAAAGGTTTTTATCAGCCAATTGGCAATCATAAAATGGTTTGATTTATGTCTATAAGCCGTAACGCTTTATTACGCCTATGTCCTATTATTACCACAATTTAAAAACTTTTGATGCGGAGAATTTTGAGTGAGAACGAATTAATGAGACCCAGTGAGTAGTTTTGGAATAAGTGACTTAATTCATAAAGCGGGAGCGGACTAAAACAGTCTAATAAATAAGCTGTTTTTAAGAAAAATGTGCTGATAGAGTGATCAAACTGTTTTTTCTTTAAACAAATATACCATTTATCGATGAATTTTGTTGCTTTGTCGGAATGTGCCTGCGGGGCATGGCCTGACGCACTGTAAATACAAAAAAATTGTATAAAAAATGTTGTTAATAAGAATTCTGCTGCTAATTAAAGAATCTCTGATCAGGTTATGAGTTCGCATGTTGCGCTAATCTGAATATTCTGAATTATAATCTGCTTCGCTCAGATTTAATCAGAGCTTCCTTAGGTAAGTCTTCTTGGTTATTGCATCTGAACCATGTCTTATCATCGAGGCGCAATGCCGACAGCTGGTTTCCCCATACGCAACCAGTATCCAGGGCAAAAATATTGGGCTGCTCGCAAGCCCCTTGCAGAGCAGCCCAGTGACCAAAGAGTATTTTTAATTCGTCCTGGTTTCTTTCAGGGGATTCAAACCAGGCAATATATCCTTCCGGTCTATCTTCAAGGCGGCCCTTGTTTTCGAAATCAAGTTTCCCTGCGGGGGTGCAAAAGCGCATGCGAGTGAGGTAGTTGGTAATCAAGCGCAAACGCTCCCAGCCGGATAAGCCATTGTCCCACCCAGAGGGTTCGTTGCCATACATATGCTGGAAAAAAACTTTGACCTTACTGCTTTGTAATTGCGCCTCAACTTCCTTAGCGAAATTCTGGCAGTCAGTTATAGACCATTGGGGAGGGATGCCCGCATGCACCATGCAGAACCCTAAACTGGCATCCTGGTGAAATAAAGGTTGTTGGAGTAACCAGTTTAGCAGGTCATCCCGGTCTGGTGCCTGCAGAATAGGTTTCAGGGTATCTTTTGTTCTGGCTTCAGCGGCGCCAAAAAAAACCGCAAGCAAATGGAGGTCATGGTTGCCTAAAGTGACTATTGTTTTATTCGCTGAAGATTGCGTTTGGCTTTGCAGGGATTTAATAAACCTCAAGGTTTCCAAAGATCCAGGCCCGCGATTGACCAAATCCCCGCAGAACCATAGCTGATCAGACTCTGGCTGAAAATCGATGATTTTTAAAAGCGCTTGCAGACTTTTGAAACAACCTTGTACGTCACCTATTGCGTAAGTAGCCATATTGGACTTAGTGTAAATGGTTGGGTAGGGCTAAAGTAAAAGGGGGAATGATGGCTTTAAATATTTCCCCCCTCGCGTCAATCATTTCGTAGTACCCATGCATGCTACCTACAGAGGTTTCCATAAGGGTGCCGCTGGAATAGGTATAGGTTTCACCCGGCAGGATCAAGGGTTGCTGGCCGACAACGCCTTCACCCTGAACTTCCCGAATGCGTTGATTGCCATCAGTAATAATCCAATGCCGGTTTAATAATTGAGCTGAGGAGTGACCATAATTAGTAATAGCAATATGATAAGCAAAGACAAAGCGATTATCCTCCGGGGATGATTGCTCAGGTAGATATTCTGTTTGAACCAGAACTTCGATATTAGCCGGTTCCACATTCATGGCCATGACCTGTTTCGTTAATAGTGTAGAATAAAAGCCCACCGCCATTCTATTGACAAGCCAGCACATTCGCAAGACGGACAAAACCCTCGATGCTGATGGTTTCCGGTCTTGCCCCAGGGTCAATGTGTGCTGCCTGTAGTTGCGCTTCCGTTGCCATGGTTTTTAATGTGTTTCTGATGGTTTTGCGACGTTGGGAAAAAGCCTGGGTAACAAGTTGCTGAAAAAAGCCTTCATCTGTTACGGCTTCGGTAATGGTTTCCCGGGGTTTGATTCTGACAATAGCCGAGTCGACTTTCGGCGGTGGATTAAATGAGCCTGGTTTTACATTGAAAATATGGCTTACTTCGCAGGTGTATTGCAGAATAACGCTCAAACGCCCATAGGTTTTACTGCCCGGCTTGGCGGTCATTCTTTCTACGACTTCTTTTTGCAGCATAAAATGCATGTCGGTAATATGGTGTTTAAATTGTAATAAATAAAAAATAATGGGTGTTGATATATTATAGGGAAGGTTGCCAACCAGCCTGATTTTGCTGGTATGGTTTTCTTTAATAAGTTTGTTGAAATCAAATTTTAAAGCATCGCCCTGGTGGAGTTTAAAATCAGTTCGTTGCCCGTATTTTTCTTCCAGACGAGGGGCCAGGTCTCGATCCAGCTCAATTACACTTAAAAAGCAATTGCCAATCAAGCCATCGGTTAAGGCCCCTAAGCCAGGGCCAATTTCAACCACGTGTTCATCTTCAGCGGGATTAATGGCCTGAATGATACGGTCTATAACATGTTGGTCGTGTAGAAAATTTTGACCAAATCTTTTTCTGGCGCGATGACCATCAAATGGTTTATTCACTGAGTTTTTGCTCAAACGTTTTTAATTAACAGCGCTGAGTTTTCTGGTTTGAGAAATCAGCGTTGCGTAATGAATAGCTGTGTAGAGGCTGCCTAAGTCAGCTTGACCGGTGCCCGCTAAATCAAGAGCGGTGCCATGGTCAACCGATGTGCGAATAAAAGGCAAGCCCAAAGTAATATTGGCGGCAGAGCCAAAGCCTTGATGTTTTAATACGGGCAATCCCTGGTCGTGATACATGGCCACTATAACGTCGGCATTATCCAGGTATTTTGGTGTAAAAACGGTGTCGGCAGGCAGTGGCCCGGTGAGGCATAAGCCTTGATGCTTAAGCTTTTCAATCACGGGGGTAATAATCGTTTGCTCTTCTTTGCCAAGGTGCCCGTTTTCACCTGCATGGGGGTTAAGGCCGCAAATAAATATTCTTGGTTGCTGTATGCCAAAATTTTCTTTCAGGCTGGTGTTTAATATCAGTAAGGTTTGTTCTACATTTTCTTTGTTTATGGCGGCGGCAACCTGGCTAAGGGGCAGGTGAGTTGTTACCAGTGCGACTTTTAGCGCTTGCGTTGCCAGCATCATCACCACTTTGGGGGTGTTGCTCATTTCGGCAAAAAACTCAGTGTGGCCGCTAAAATTTATGCCGGCATCATTAATCACAGATTTTTGTACAGGGCCTGTAACCAGTGCCGAAAATTCATTTGTCATGCAGCGTTTAGCCGCCTCAGTGAGAGACTCGATAACATGTTTTGCATTTTTTATATCAAGTTTTTGTGCTTCTACCTGTGTGTCCAGTGGAATATCAAGTACGCAAAGTGCTCTGGCCTGCGTTGTCGGGTTTTGGCCTTTGCAGTAGGGGATGATGTCTAAATCCAATTTCAGTTGTGCTGCACGCTGATGCAGAAGTTCAATGTTAGAAATAATGACTAAGGGGTAATCCCTGGGGTTTTGCGCAAGCTGAATGCATAAATCTGGCCCAATTCCTGCTGGTTCTCCAGCAGTTATGGCGATGGGGTGAGGGGTTTCCAGCATCTAGCGACCCAAGGGTTGATTGACAGGAATGTTTTCAGCTTTTAATATCGACATAGGCTTCTTGACGAATTTCCCTGATCCACGATTCGAGCTCTTCTTCATAGCGTCTTTTGCTTAAAAAATTGCGTGCTTGTTCAATTTTGTATTCCTTGCCCATATCTTTCTCGCGGCGTTCGAGCACTTCAAGAATATGCCAGCCGTATTGTGTTAAAAAGGGCTTGCTGATTTTTCCTATTTGAATATTGTCCATTACCTTTTCAAATTCGGGAACCAGGGAGCCTGGCGTTATCCAGTCGAGCTCACCACCGTTTCGTGCACTTGAAGGATCTTCGGAAAAGGTTTTTGCCATGGCGGCAAACTCTTTTCCGGTGAGTAAATCGTTTCTGATTTTATTAGCTAATGCTTCAGCTTCGTCAAGGGAGCGTATTTCGTTAGGCTTAATTAAGATGTGCCTGACGCGGGTTTGTTTGACAAAATGAGATTCTCCGCCCCTCAGGTCAAGCAGTTTTATAATGTGAAATCCGTTTGCACTGCGAATAGGCGGTGCAACATCGCCGACATTCATTGACTTAGCTTGCTCAGCGAACAGGCTTGGTAGTTGCGAGGCGTTACGCCAGCCTAAATCACCGCCTTCCAGTGCGTTTTGTCCGTCAGACAGCTTGACTGCAGTTTCTTGGAAGCTGGCGCCAGCAAGCAAGGCTTGATGGGTTTTGATTGCGAGGGCTTGTGTTTTTTTTATAGTGTTCGCGTCAGCCTGGGAGGGTAATGCAATAAGTATATGGCCCAGGCGATAATTGGCAGCAGTTGCGTTTTTGCCAAGCTCGGAAGCCATAAAAGTTTTTATGTTTTGTTCGGTAATTTGAACACGCCTGCCCACAACTTTTTGGCGAAGTTCGGAAATTAACAGGTCGCGACGGATTTGTTCCCTGATACTTTGATACGACTGACCTTCTGCTTCAATGGATTGGCGGAACTTTGCTTCTGTCATATTGTTTTGCTGGGCAATTTTTTCTATGGTTTTGTTCAGGATGTCATCAGTGACACGCAGGCCCACCCGGTCAGCCATTTGCAGTTGAATACTTTCCAGGATTAAACGTTCAAGTACTTGCTGACGCAGGATGTTGTCTGGTGGGAGTTGATTGCTTCGCTTGGCAATGTCGTTGCGAAAGTAGTCGACTTTTTCATTTAATTCAGATTCCATAATAATATTGTCATCGACAATTGCCGCAATGCGATCAATTGTTGTCGGTGTTGCATAAGAAGCATTGGGCAGAGATATTAACAGAAGTATCAATCCTCCAATGACAGCTGAGAGCTTAAAAGCTGTTTTTGAAGCGTGTGGTCTTACGTTCATAAGTGCTAACCTTTTTTGTTTCAGTTTTGCTTAAATCGTTGTTCGTAAAAAGGAATGCCAATTGCAATGAGTTTGGCTACGTTATCATCAAAGTTTGCCAGACCTTTTAATTGCAGCTGTAATAACAGTTGTTGTTTGGGTTCCAGCTGGTTTTCTTGCTCGCGTAAATAGCGGTGGTTAAGCAAACGTGCCTTGATACAGCAGTTTTCGTATTCAAAACCGATAAAAGATTCCAGTGTTGTCGAGCCCGGCAGGTTGTCCTGGTCTTTCAGGTTAAAATACCAGTAGCCAAGTGTGGTCCATTGATTATGCAAAGGCAAGGCAAATGAAAACTTGGATTGGCTGCGCCGTTCTCTGTTATCAAAATCATTATCTATGACTGTTTCTCGTGAGCGAAATTCTGCGCTTGCCAATCGCCCATTGCCTGGTTTATAGGTAATTGAAATGGTATTTTCTTCATTAATGTTATGCGCAGAGTCCCAGGTAAAAGTGCTGTGTAAAATCCAGTCTCTACTGAAGGTAACGCCGATTTCACCGGAAATAGGCGATTGTTCAGCGTCATCAGGGGGCTGTGTGTCTAATTGAAGTCTGCGCTTATCCAGAAAAAAACCCTGACCTAAGCGGAAATAAGCTCGCTCACGCCCATCAGTCGCGCCCATAATTGAGCTGTTCAGGCCCAGGGTGAGTTGGTTATTGTCGCCGATACGATCCCCCCCGGTAAATCGGCGTTCTCGAAATAATTGATAGTAGCTGTCAGTGAGGGCGGTGGTGTCGAAATTTGGTTGAGAGTTTTGATCTTCAAACGGCGTATATAAATAAAACAGGCGCGGATCGAGTGTTTGCAGGTAGGGTCGGTCACCCCATTTAAATTTGCGCTCAAAAAACAAGCCTGAGTCGAGAGTGACTATGGGCAAAGTGGCTTCTGGAGAACTTTTTTCATTGCTGTTTTGTTCTTCTAGGGCGTAGCCTATGTGCCGGACTTTTACCGTGGGCACTACGAACCCCCACAAGGGCTCATAGTTTAATTGCACGCCGGTTTCTATTTGAGCGCGGTGTCCGGTGGTATTGCTGGATACAGCATCGTCTATGTTACGGTCAAAATATACGTATTCAGTGTTTAATAAGTAGCTCAGGTGGTTATTTATCGGGACAAGTCCGTTCAGTTGTAAACGCGGCAATTGAGAGTAAGGCAGATCCTGGTCTGCGATGTCTTCATCAAGGGTCTGATAACCCTGGAATGTACCTGAAAATGCCCAGTGCTGTTGTCCGTAACTGAGATTCAGCATTCTTAGTAAATGTGTTGTATTTGAAACATCCAGGTTATCACCAAAATCCTGGAAATAATCCTCATCAGAGGCATATTCCATGCTGATCTTGGAACGCCAGCGCTTTCCGTAGCTGCCTTGATGTTGCCAGGCAGCAAAATTCCTTTCCGGGGTGACGTCTGTGGCTGTGCTGCTGCTTGATGCTTTCTCTGCATCGGAAATTTTTTTATCATTATCAAGGTTGGCAATTTCCAATCTACCTTGTTGGGTTTCACCAAGGTATCGAAATTCGGATTGCCATAAAAGGCCTCTGTTGGCAATACGCCTTGGGCTTAAAGTTAAATCATAATTAGGGGCAAGATTGATATAAAATGGTTGGGTAAAGTCGATGCCACCGTTTTCTCCAGAGGCGATACTTGGAAATAACAGCCCGGTATGCCTTTGGTCATCGATCGGGAAGCGAAAATAAGGCACATACAAAAGTGGAATATTAAACAGATCCAGCCATACATTCGAGGCTGATCCCCAGCCGGATTCGCTATTTAAATGTATTTTCCCGGCGCGGAGTCTCCAGCTGGGGCGATCATCGGGCTCACAAGTGGTGTAGGTGGCTTTTGTTAATGAGGCAATAGTTTTGTCTTTGCTGATGCTGTCTGCGGCTCCCCAGATATGGGCTTTGTAGATTACGTATTCTATGTTGGCAAGTTCTAAGGATTGGTTGAGCAGGTCGATTTTGGCGTTTTCGCCGAGCAGCAACATGCCATCAACATTCATTTTTAATTTTTTAGGCGCTTGTGCAAGCCCCGTTTTGTAGTCAAAGAAGACCTCGTCGGCTTCGAATTTTAGCCCTCCTTGCTGTACTTCAACATTGCCTGTGAGGGTGGAGTTGTCGCCGGGCCAGTGTTGTGCTTTGTTAGCATATGCTTTTACCACATTTGATTGCACGGTTTGGGTGTCAATCAATGTGTCCATCGGGGGTAGGTAAGTGCCGCCGCAAAAATCAGGTACTTCATCCAGCCCAGGGTAGCCGTCATACTGGCTAAATTCGCTACGGCGTACCCAGTTTAAATAAGCATAGGGGTTTGGTGCGGGCTCCTCGATTTTTTCTTTATCAGCAGAAGCCTTATCATTAGCAAAGAGAGAGAAAGCAGCAAGCGGGCTGCTGCTTAATGACAATATGTGCAATATCAATAAGCATAGGCTGATTTTGGCGGGAGAAGAGCTGTGGCTTGTGACGGGTCTGGGCACGGATTTGAGGTTTCTGCGACGGTTATGTTGAAGGTGAATGCCTGAGTTAGCTGAGTATGACCGCCTGGTTAAGGTACGGTTCTGAAACGGTTTGGCATTAGCCTGCTTAATTGACAAAACTCTGTTATAAACAATGCATTATGTGCACTGATCGTTCCAGTTAATAGGTGAAGTTATGGATAATAAATCATTCGAGCAGACGCGGCCAGTATTTGGACTGGCTGGGGCTGGATTTATCCTTATTTTATTTAAAGAAGCTCACATCAGTAACAATTTATCGGGTCAATTTATTCTTGAATTAATCAGAATTTCCCGAATGTTTAATAGGTCAGTTAATGGGTAAACGAGTCAATTTGTTACAGGAATGGGTGGATCAACAGGTTAAAGGCTTAAAAGGTCTGGAGGTAAAAACCACCGCCTTGCAAGCCATCTCCGGCGATGCCAGCTTTCGACATTATTTTCGCCTTCAAGCCAATGAGGAAACTCTGATTGCCGTCGATGCCCCGCCTGGAACTGAAAATAATCCTGCCTTTGTAGCTATTGCAGACGCCTTACACAGCGGGGGGGCTTTAGTGCCGCTTGTTCACGCCTTTGATATCAATCGCGGCTTTTTATTGCTGTCAGACCTGGGTGATCAACAACTTTTGGGGCTGTTAAATACCGATACTGTCGATCGTTACTACCGCAAAGCGCTCGATAGCCTGATTTTAATGCAAAAACTACAATGCGCTGATATTAAGCGCTTAGAAAAAGATTGGGCATTTTCTTGTCCGGATTACGATTTAAAGCGTTTGCAAGATGAAATGCATTTGTTCAGTGATTGGTTTTTGGCGCAATATCTCGATTTGCACTTAAATCAAACCAGGCAGTATAGCTTGGAACATGCATTCAACTTGCTTGCAGCGTCTGCATTAGAGCAACCGCAAGTATTTGTGCATCGAGATTATCATTCCCGCAACATCATGGTGACAAGCGACGATAGTTTGGCGATCATTGATTTTCAGGACGGTGTTTGCGGCCCCATCACCTACGATCTGGTATCTCTGCTGAAGGATTGTTACGTTTCATGGCCATCGCAGCAGGTAAATCAATGGCTCATGCAATACGCTGAGGCAGCTCAGCAGGCTGGTTTATTCGGCGCAGCGGGCGTGCGGAAGGAGCAACTGCTCAAATGGTTTGATTGGATGGGCGTGCAACGCCATTTAAAAGCTATTGGCATTTTTGCTCGCTTGAAAATACGCGATAACAAGTCAGGTTATCTGAAAGATATTCCTAGAACCTTTAACTACATGTTAGACGCCAGTCAGCGTTATCCTGAGCTGGAATTATTGCATCAGACATTGATCGACCTTGTGCTACCGAAATTGCTCAAAGTAAATCCAGATGCGGCTTTATGTATTGACGGGCAATTTTTACCATGAAAGCGATGATACTGGCGGCCGGGCTGGGGACAAGGATGCGCCCCCTGACAGACAAGACCCCCAAGCCCTTATTGAAAGCAGGTGGAGAGCATTTAATTGTTTATCACATAAAACGCCTTTGTGCAGCAGGGTTTACTGAGGTTGTGATTAATGTGTCCCACCTGGGAGAGCAAATAGAGCAAGCCCTGGGTACCGGTGAGCAATACGGTATCAGCATTGTTTATTCCAGTGAAGACCAGCCCTTGGAAAGTGGTGGGGGGGTGCTTAAGGCCTTACCGTTGCTTGCAGGAACTCTTGGGCCTGAACCCTTCTTGCTGGTTAATAGCGATGTCTGGTGCGATTTCAATTTTAAGGATTTCTTTTTGCCTGAAGGCTATCTTGCCAGACTTTTGCTGGTCGCGAATCCAGAGCACAATCAGCAAGGTGATTTTTATTTGGATACCAGCGCCCCGGTGCTGCAGCATCCGGATATTTTCAAGGTGCATTCAAGTGGCCCTGGCCGGTATACTTACACTTTTAGCGGCATCAGTATAATTGACCCTGAGCTATTGAAGCATGCGTCGCCGGAAGCTCTGAAGCAAGGGGTCTTTTCATTGGTGCCTTTGCTGCGTGAACAAATGGCTTGCGACAAGGTTTGTGGGCACTTATACCGTGGCGAGTGGGTGGATGTAGGCACGCCTTTCAGGCTAGAGCAGTTGGATAAACAACTGCGCTAACAACATGTCTTGTTTTAAAAATTAAAATACAGCTAAAGGACAAAATATGTCTGAAAACAGTTTCTGGATAGCACCTTCGATCTTGTCAGCCGATTTGGCACGACTGGGTGAAGAAGTGGATGCCGTTTTGTCCGCCGGTGCCGACATTGTTCATTTTGATGTGATGGATAATCACTATGTGCCTAACCTGACTTTTGGCCCAATGGTTTGTCAGGCCTTAAGAAATTACGGCATTAAAGCGCCCATTGATGTGCACTTAATGGTTAAGCCAGTGGATGATTTAATTGTGCAGTTCGCCAAGGCCGGGGCCACTTATATTACTTTTCATCCTGAAGCCTCTGAGCACATAGACCGGAGCTTGCAGCTGGCCATTGATCATGGATGTAAAACAGGTCTGGTGTTTAATCCTGCCACCCCGCTTAATTATTTAGATCATGTGATCAAAAAGCTGGATATGATTTTATTAATGTCGGTCAATCCCGGCTTCGGAGGCCAAAAGTTCATCCCGTCCACGCTCGATAAGCTAAAGCAGGCACGTAAACTGATTGATGCCGCTAAACCTTCGATCCGCCTTGAGGTTGATGGAGGGGTGTCTGAAAAAAATATCAAAGCAATCGCTGCTGCCGGGGCTGACACTTTTGTTGCTGGTTCAGCTATTTTTGGCGCCGGTGATTACTCAGCTGTTATTCAGTCCATGCGAAAAGAATTAACTAGCGTCCATCCATAAATAGCACTCGTTAGATCTTTTTCGTTAAAAATCCCAATAGATTCCTGGAAATCTGCCTCGGTTAAAACCTTGCCGGTACAAGATCACAGGAATTCTTTAAGCCCTGTGGCAATCTACCCTTAAACAGATCTTATGGTGCGGGCACGATTTTTTGAGTAAAGGCTGATTATGAATTTCATCTATACTGGCAATACTGCATGGAAATGATGATTGAAAATTGCTGGCGTAATACCCGGTGGGCTTCACTATTACTGTCTCTAATGATCATCAGCGGCTGCGCCACCCTCAACGAAGAAGAGTGCCAGTTGGCTGACTGGGAAGCCATCGGCTATGAAGATGGCCGTGTTGGCAGCAACCAAATTGGCCGGCATCGTAGCGCCTGTGCCAAGCACGGCATCACCCCTGATTTTGAAGCCTATAAGGCAGGACACGAGCAGGGCTTGCGAATATTTTGTCAGCCTGACAATGGTTTTCGAATAGGCACCAGTGGTAAAAGCTATGGCGGAATCTGCCCCGCTGACTTAGAATCAGAATTTATTCATGCCTATAAAGTTGGCAAGGAAATTTATTTAGCCAAACGCCTGGTCGAGAGAATGAGCGATGATTTGGCTAATAAAAAACGTGCATTGCAGCATTTAGGCGAAAGCCTGGCTGCCAAAGAGGTACAATTGATCAGCAAGCAAGGAAATTTTACTGAGCGGGCGCAATTGCTGCTTGAAATTAAGGAAGCTCATGCTGAGCAAGGAGCGCTAGAGGCCGATATTATTCGCCTGGAACAAGACATCGCTGTCGCTGATAGAGAGCTAATGGTGTTAAGCACAAAACATGGATTCTAGGCCTTCTCTAAGCTTTTTGTTGATTCTTGGGTCAGGCTGGGATATTGTTCTTAAATTTAGACAAGAGCCTAAATAAACATAGACATAAAGCTAATTAGTGCCGTGAAAGTAATCAAACTGCTTCAAAATATCCCCTCAGTGTCCTTTCTTCGCTGGCGATGGTGAATTTTCTCACCAGGCCCATACCTGCCTGACTTTATCTGTAACCATATCGATTGACACCCATGTACCTTGATGAATAATGGGTTTTTAGTAAAGGATACCAAGCCATGTCGCTAAACATGACAGCTGAAACATTTCAGTCTTACGCTAATGAAGGCTATAACCGTATTCCGCTGGTACGAAAAGTACTGGCAGATCTCGATACTCCCCTAAGCGCTTACCAGAAGCTGGCTGATGGTGCTTACTCCTATTTGCTGGAATCCGTCCATGGCGGTGAAAAATGGGGGCGTTATTCCATTATTGGTTTGCCGTGTAAAACGGTATTAAAGGTTTTCGGTCATAAAGTGGTGCTGGAAACCGATGGCCAGGTAATTGAAGACAGTACAGTTGCAGATCCTCTGGCCTATGTCGAAGAGTTTCAGAGTCGTTTTCGTGTGCCTAAGTTAGCGGATTTACCGCGCTTTAATGGTGGCCTGGTAGGTTTCTTTGCTTACGACACCGTGCGTTATATTGAACCTAAATTGGGTAAGGCCGCCGGGAATGACCCCTTGGGTACGCCGGACATTTTGCTGATGGTGTCAGACGAAGTGGTGGTTTTCGATAATTTGCAGGGTTCGCTCTATCTTATTTGCCATGTGGATCCGGCCACCGAGGCGGCATTTGCATCCGGCCAGGCGCGACTGGATAATTTGATTGCCGATATCAGCAGTGCTGCAGCGCAAAATTCCAAGCTGTGTTTACGTGAGGTGCCCGAGTTGTCTGGGGTGGCCAGTGCGGCAGAGGCCGAGTTTGTTTCCGGCTTCAAGCAAGCGGACTTTGAAGCGGCAGTAAAGCGTATTAAAGAATATGTGCTGGCAGGCGATGTCATGCAAACGGTTATTTCCCAGCGCATGTCCATCCCCTTTGCCGCCCGGCCCCTGGATTTATACCGGGCGTTGCGTTTCCTTAATCCTTCCCCCTATCTTTATTACATGAACCTTGCTGAGTTTTATGTGGTGGGTTCATCACCCGAAATTCTGGCTCGCAGCGAGGGCGGTATTGTCAGTGTGCGGCCCATAGCGGGCACTCGTCGTCGCGGGCGCAGCGAGGAAGAAGATAAAGCCATGGAAGAGGAATTGCTAGCCGACCCAAAAGAACGGGCCGAGCACTTGATGCTAATTGATTTGGGGCGTAATGATGTCGGCAGGATTGCCAAAACCGGTTCCGTTAAGGTCACGGAAAACATGGTGGTGGAACGTTATTCCCATGTGATGCACATTGTCTCCAATGTCGATGGCGAGCTGCAAGAGGGCAAAACGCCCCTGGATGTGCTGCGGGCAACGTTTCCTGCGGGTACCTTAAGCGGGGCGCCAAAGATTCGCGCGATGGAAATTATTGATGAACTTGAGCCGGTAAAAAGAGGTGTGTATGGCGGTGCCGTGGGCTATTTAACCTGGCACGGTGACATGGATACCGCTATTGCGATTCGCACCGCAGTGATTAAAGACCAGGTTCTGCATATTCAGGCTGGCGCGGGCATTGTGGCTGACTCGGTGCCTGAACTGGAGTGGCAAGAAACCATGAACAAAGGCCGGGCTATTTTTCAGGCTGTCGACATGGTTAACAACAGCTTGTCACCAGAAACAAGTGCTGTCTTACAGGCAAAAAAAGGAGGAAGCTAAGATGTTAATAATGATCGATAATTACGACTCCTTTACCTATAATGTGGTGCAATATTTGGCTGAGCTGGGCGCCGATGTGCAGGTGTATCGCAACGACGCCATTACTGTTGCAGAAATAGCGGCACAAAAACCTGAGCATATTGTCATTTCTCCCGGACCCTGCACACCTAATGAAGCAGGTATATCCATGGAGGTGATTAAATATTTCGCCGGGAAAGTGCCCCTCTTAGGGATTTGCCTGGGGCACCAGTGTATCGCCCAGGCCTATGGCGGTAAAATTATTCGCGCAAAGCAAGTGATGCACGGTAAAACGTCCGCTATTTATCATAACGACACCGGGGTGTTCAAAGGTTTGAACAAACCTCTGCAAGCCACACGCTACCATTCTCTGGTGATTGATCGTGCCCATGTGCCGGAATGCTTTTCCATTAACGCCTGGACAGAAAATCCTGATGGCAGCATGGAGGAAATTATGGGTATTCGTCATAAGGAACTAGCGATTGACGGTGTGCAATTCCATCCGGAATCGATTTTAACCGAGCAGGGGCATGAGTTGTTGAAGAATTTTCTTGAATACACAGAATGAGCATTAATTATCAGAATTAACTATTAAAAAGGTAATTGTAATGGATATGAAGCAGGCCATTGCTGCAGTGTTGGAGCGCAGGGATTTAAGTGGCGACGAAATGCAGACAGCGATGAGTTTGATTATGACAGGAGAGGCCACGCCGGCACAAATAGGAGGCTTTCTTATTGGCTTGCGGATGAAAGGAGAAACTGTGGTGGAAATTACTGCTGCGGCAAAGGTGATGCGCAGCTTGTCCACACCTGTACCAGTCGCTAAAACTCACCTGGTGGATACTTGTGGCACCGGTGGTGATAGTGGCAGTACGTTTAATATTTCTACTGCGGCAGCTTTTGTTGCTGCGGCAGCGGGTGTAAAGGTTGCAAAGCACGGTAATCGCTCAGTATCGAGCAAGTCCGGTAGTGCGGATGTGCTTGAAGCTGCGGGCGTGCGCCTTGATCTTATGCCAGAAGAAGTGGCTCGCTCAATAGACGGTACCGGCATAGGGTTTATGTTTGCACCTGCCCACCATGGCGCGATGAAACATGCCATAGGCCCGCGCAAGGAAATGGGTGTTCGCACCCTGTTTAATTTATTAGGCCCTTTAACCAATCCAGCGGGGGCACCCAACCAGGTGGTGGGGGTGTTTGCAAAACAATGGTTACGACCTGTTGCTGAAGTTTTGCAGGCATTAGGCAGTCGTCATGTGTTGGTGGTCCATTCAGCCGATGGCATGGATGAAATCAGCATCAGTGACGAAACCTATGTGGCTGAACTTAAAGACGGTGCAATTACTGAATACAGCGTTATGCCCGAGCAGTTTGCTTTACCGCGTGCACCTATTCAGGAGCTGGCGGTGGACAGTGTGGAAGCCAGTTTGACCAAGTTGAAAAGCTCTCTAAGCAATGGCGGTGGTGCGGCAACAGACATTGTGATTTTAAATGCCGGAGCGGCGATTTATGTTTCCGGCGTTGCTACAACTCTGGAAGAAGGCGTGGCAATGGCCCAGGATGCCATCGGCAGCGGTATGGCCAAAGAAAAATTAAGCGAATTTACCGACTTTACCATTTTATGCAAAACAGAATGAGCAAGATTCCATGGTCGAAGTACCCACTATTTTAAAGAAAATTATTTTACGCAAGCATGAAGAAGTTGCTGAGCGGTCTAAAACAAGGTCGTTGCAAATGTTGGAGTCAGTTGCGCGCGAAGCGGATGCTCCGCGTGGCTTTGTAAAGGCCATTGCCGACAAGATAAACCGGGGGCAGTCAGGTGTTATTGCCGAAATTAAAAAAGCCTCGCCAAGTAAAGGGGTGTTACGCGAGGCATTCTATCCTGGGGAAATTGCCAAAAGCTACGAGCAAGGCGGTGCGGCTTGTTTGTCAGTCTTGACTGATCAGGATTTTTTCCAGGGCCATGAAGATTATTTACAACAGGCGCGAGCAGCTTGCTCCCTGCCAGTGCTCAGAAAGGATTTTGTTATCGACCCTTATCAGGTAGCGGAAGCCAGGGCAATTCAATCCGATTGCGTGTTATTAATTGTTGCCGCCCTGGATAAGGTGCAATTAAAAGAGTTAAGCCAGTGTATTGCTGAGTGGGGTATGGATACATTAATTGAGGTGCACGACAGGCACGAACTTGATATAGCGCTTGACTTTGACTTGCCCCTAATTGGGATTAACAATCGTAATCTTCATACTTTTGAAACTCGTCTAGAAACCACCTTTGAACTGTTGCCCTATATCCCTCAAGATCGCATTGTTGTTACTGAAAGTGGCATTCATGACATCGCGGCTGTAACAGCCATGAAAGAAAAAGGTGTGCACACTTTTTTAGTAGGCGAAGCGTTTATGAAAGCAGAAAACCCTGGTGAAAAACTGCAAGAGCTTTTTCAGTAAATGAGTATCAGCTTAAATTTAACCGTCTGATTAATGTTTCAAGCTCTCCCTTTTGTATCGGTTTACTTAAATAATCATCCATACCAGCGTTCAAACACGCTTGTTTATGTTCTTGTATGGCGTGGGCTGATAGCGCAATAATTTTTATCGAAGGCAATTTCCCCAGGGCTTGTTGACGTCTGATTTCTTTTGTGGTTTCAAAACCGTCCAGTATCGGCATTTCACAATCAAGCAATAATAAATCAAACTTCGTGTCACCGTGTAAAGAAGTAATAGCCAACATGCCATTGGACACTATAGTGGCTTGGTGACCCATATGTGTAAGCATGGCCTTGATAACCAGTTGATTCACTTTGTTGTCTTCAGCAACCAGTATCTTTAGCGAAGATTTTTGCAGGGTTTCTAAATGATGTGGATTGTATTGCATGTCCAGAGCTGAACTAAAGATCTGATCCACTTGATCGTAAGCGCGACTAGGATTGAGATCAGGAATAAGTTGCTCAGTTAAAAATGGCTTGTAAATAATGTTGCTGATGGCCAAACGTTTAATATTGGCTGTTAAAACAAAGTCTGGAGATAAGATTAAGACAACAGGGATATTGCTTTGGATAATTTTTTCCAGATAAGCTTGGTTGTTCAGGCTTTTAAGATCAAGGGCTGAATCCAGATAGATGTAATCATAAGGTTGGTTTTCCCCCGTGAATAGTTTTTCAGTAAGGGTTTTTAAATCAGTGACAGTAGAGACATCGTAATGTTTATCGGCCAGGTATTTTTTTATCAGCTCACGGCATGCCTGTTCACGATAGCTGATTAACAGCTTTTTTAAAGGCTTGGGATTTGTTAGGTTTTTTTGAATATGCAAATTTTGAGCGGCTATAGTGTCTGCTTTAAGATCCAAAGTAACCCAGAAAGTTGAGCCTTGGCCTTCGGAACTGATGACGCCCACTGTGCCTCCCATCATTTCAGCTAATTGTTTGGTAATAGTGAGACCTAAACCGGTGCCCTCTATGTGCTGAGTGCTTGAAGAGCGTACTTGCGAAAAAACTTTAAATAAAAGTGGCTGTAATTTTTCAGCGATACCAATGCCGCTGTCACGAACACTAAATTTGAGTATATTTGAATCGGGATTTGGCTGGTTCACGTTAAGTATAATGAAACCATTAGCAGTGAACTTAACAGCATTGCCTACCAGGTTAGTGATTATTTGCCTGATTCGCGTAGGGTCGCCGATTAAATCTGTGTTAATGCCGGGGGAGATGTTTGCTATTAATTCAATACCTGAACCTTGGGTGGTTGCGGAAAAAAGCCCAAGAGTATCTTTAATAAGTTCCTTTAAGTCAAACGCCTGTGAATCAAGGGCAACTTGGTGAGCTTCTATTTTTGAATAATCAAGAATATCATTAATGATATTCAGCAAGGTATTGGATGAAGCTAGAATGATATTGCTATAATGTCTTTGTTCTTCTGTCAGTTGTGTAGTTTGTAATAATTGCGTCATGCCGAAAACCCCGTTCATTGGGGTTCTGATTTCATGACTCATTTTAGCCAGGAACGTGCTTTTTGCTTTGCTTTCTTCCATGGCTTCAATCGCCGTATTCCTCGCTTCAAGTTCCTTTGACTTATAAGCGATTTCTGCTTTTTTTGCCCGTAGCTGATCTTCCTTCAAGTTGCTTATACTGGTTGCCAAGGCAAAAGACAGCAATACAATTTCGGCAGCCGAGCCTACTTGAAGCCCGTGCTCAGTAAAAAGAGTATGAGGAACAATGCCAGCTTTATTCATTGCCATTAATGAAGCGCCTGCAAGCAGGCTGGCCCAGGACAGGGCAAAATATAATGCCTCTTTTGAACCTTTGCCGGCAATATAAACCGCTATAATGAAACTGGCAGGGCAGACAAGCACAGCGTTATAAGCGGCGAAGTGGTAGGCATACATCGTTGGTAGAAAAAATGATACTGCCGCAAAACCAAAGCTGATAAGGCTTAAGCCTATCATTATTCGGCCAAGAAAATCGCCACTGTTTAATTTTAAAAATTTAAAACTGAACAGGCCGATAAGTCCCATGGATAGACCGGCCAAAAAAGGCACGGAGTATCTATTCCAAACCACTTGATTGGGCCATAAAAATTCGTAAGCGGCACCGTACATGGAGGCAGATAGCAGCAGCATCGATGAAGCATAGGCAATATAATAAAGATAAATTTTTTCGCGAATAGAAATATAGATAAACAGGTTGTAAAAAATCATCACCAGCATAAAACCGTAAAACAGGCCAAAGAAGTGCGATACCTGATGGTCTTTGGCATAGAATGCACTTTCTACCCATAGAATCATGGGTAGTTGTTTGGTGTTTTGGGTGTTTAATTCTATATACACAGTATTTAAACTGTGTGGCTCAAATATTAATGGCGTAACGAAATTTCTATTTACAATGGGGCGTTGGCTAAAAGGGTATTCATCGCCGAGAAAAATTTCCTCTGTAACGTTGCTGTTCTGCGTTTGATAAACCGTAATATGGTCAAGCAAGGGCGAGCTGATTTCCAGCAAGCGTTTGAAAGTAAATTGGCTGTCATTTTTGACATCGAATTTTACCCAGACAGTGGCATTGATATGGCCAAAATTAAGAGTTTTTGGGCCGTGTTTTTTCCATGCTGGCGACTTCTTCTCACTCTCCATCAGAGTATCTATGCCGAGCTTTTCAGAGCTGTCTATCAGGTAAGAAAGTTGTGAGGTGAGCTTGATTTTAGCTTCCTGGCCAGAGAGCAGAATAGGCTCGTTAGCAGATATCCTGGTAGGGAGTAAAATACTGAATAAGACCAGGGCTATGAGGCAAATAGAAATTATGAAGGTAAAAAGGCTAGGTCTTGAGGCAATATGTGGCATTTTATAGTTATTAGACAGTTATGACATAGTTTAAAAGAGTCTGAATAAAACCATTGTGTTTGTCCATGGGCATTTTAACCCCCGTTAGAGAGGGTATTTGTCGATAGCCTAAAAGCAAAGCCTTTAAGACTTGCTGCTTTTCTGGTCATCTGTTTATTGCAGTTGCTTGTGCAGAGATTCCCTGGAGGCGAGATTCGGGCAGTTTTTATTGTTTTAAGACAAGGGCTACGAAGACAAAGAGGGTTCGTCAGCTGGATTGTGTAGCCTGGCAACTTTGAGAGAAGCTGCCAGGTCATGCGCCGGGCATTTGCTAGCGAGTGCCGTATACAACCATGGTTTTGCCCTTGGCGGAGACAAGACCCTGGTCTTCCAGAGTTTTAAGCACTCGTCCGACCATCTCCCTTGAGCAGCCTACGATACGGCCAATTTCCTGGCGGGTGATCTTTATCTGCATACCATCAGGATGGGTAATGGCATCGGGTTGCTGGCTAAGATCCAGCAAAGTGCGAGCTACTCGTCCGGTAACATCAACAAAGGCCAGGTCACCGACTTTACGGGTAGTGTTGCGTAAACGGCGTGCCATTTGGCCACTGACGGCGTATAAAATTTCGGGGTTGCTTTGAGATAACTGTTTGAATTTACTATAGTTTATTTCTGCTACTTCACACTCTGTTTTAGCGCGAATCCAGGCGCTACGGGGGGTGTCATCTTCAAAAAGGCCCATTTCGCCGAAAAAGTCCCCGGCGTTAAGATAAGCCATAATCATTTCACGACCATCGTCGTCTTCAATTAATACGGATACAGACCCCTTTACGATGTAATACAGTGCGTCACATTCGTCGCCAGCATAAAGCAAGGTACTCTTCGCTGGGTACTTTCGGCGGTGGCACTGAGATAAAAACGTTTCGATATTAGGTATGGTTTTATTCTGTACTTGGGCCATGGGGCAGCTCTTTAAGGTTATGTACGGTTTGCAAGATTGGTTTATTTAATTATTCAATTAGTTAAAGTTGAAACTTACATTTACTTCGTGTTTTATGAGTATCTTATTAGTATCGCGTAACCAACAAAAAATCAATCCCGGGCGTGTATAATGTTCGTCGCACTGGGTAGAATTGTGGTACGCTCCCGCGCAATCGCTTTTATGTTATGGAGTTAACAAAATGAAAGCACGAATACAATGGGTTCAAGATGCGATGTTTCTTGGTGAGTCCGGTAGCGGACACGTCATCGTCATGGATGGACCTGCTGAACATGGTGGCAGAAACTTGGGGTGCCGTCCAATGGAAACTCTATTAATGGGAATGGGTGGGTGTGCGGCCTTTGATGTGGTTCACATTTTAAAGAAATCAAGGCAAAAAGTGACTAAATGTATCGCAGAAATAACAGCCGAGCGGGCTGAGGCAGTGCCCAGCGTGTTTACCAAAATCCATTTAAACTTCCTGGTCAGTGGCCAGGATTTGAAAGCCAAGCAGGTTCAGCGGGCAGTTGAGCTTTCGGCGGAAAAATACTGTTCGGCCTCTATTATGCTGGGCAAGGCGGGAGTTGAAATTACCCATAGTTACGAAGTGCAGCCAGATTAAAAGCACTAAAAATCGTTAAATAGTTTTTAAGGAGCTGTTTTAGAGTTATTAAAGATAATGCAAAAAAAAATCCCCAGGCCAAAGCCCACGGCTGGCCTCAGGCATGTAGCTATTTACGTTCAGGATCTTGCTGCGTGTGAAAATTTTTATGTTGATCTATTGGGAATGCAGGTAGAATGGCGGCCCGATAACGATAACGTGTACCTTAGTTCCGGGAACGATAACCTGGCTTTGCATCGTACTCAGATTGAGCCAGCGGTAGGGGCCCAACGTCTTGACCACATAGGCTTTATTATTGATGACATTGACCAGGTAGACGCCTGGTTTGAATTTCTCAGCCAGGAAGGGGTTAATATTCGTAATGCCCCCCGAACTCATCGGGATGGGGCCCGCAGTTTTTATTGTTTTGATCCCGTTGATACGGTTGTGCAAATGATTTATCACCCGCCTATTTCTGGAAAGAGTGGTTAAGAGATGAAAGAAATATCACCTAAAATAAAACTCGATGGCTTTAATAATCTGACCAAGTCATTGACAATCAATATTTACGATATTAGTTTTGCTGATACCAAGGAGAATAAGCAGCAGTATATACAGTATATCGATGAGGTGTATAACGCCGAGCGCCTGACCCAGATTATGGAAAATGTCACCCGCTTGATTGGTGCAAACGTATTAAATATCGCACATCAGGACTACGAACCTCAAGGGGCCAGCGTTACTATGCTTATTGCGGAGCACGCCATTGCGCCTGATGAAAGCTTGATGCAGGAAGAGCCTGGCCCACTGCCGGATGCCATAGTGGCCCACCTTGATAAGAGTCATATCGCTGTGCATACCTACCCAGAGAGCCACCCCGATGATGGCATCAGCACTTTTCGTGTTGATATAGAGGTATCTACCTGTGGTGTAATATCACCCCTGAGGGCACTCAATTATTTAATCCACTGTTTTGATTCTGATATTGTAACCATGGATTATCATGTGCGGGGTTTTACCCGGGATGTAGATGGCAGGAAACACTATATAGACCATGATATTAACTCCATTCAAAACTTTCTAGCAGAGGATACTCAGGCTGCTTATCAAATGATTGATGTGAATGTGTATCAGGAAAATATTTTCCATACAAAAATGTTGCTGAAAGAATTTAATGTAAAGAATTATTTGTTTGGCGAGGACTGGAGCGTGTTCAGTGAGCGTCAGCTAGAGGAAGTGGAGCAGCGTTTACATAAGGAAATGTATGAGATCTATTATGGCCGCAACATGGATGATTCTTTTTAATGATGCTCAGAACTTCACTTGTCTATGGATTCCTTAAATATAATATGTTGTTTTAGTCATCACCTTGGACGTTATGCCCATCAACTGTTTGATGGCTTTTGGCAGTTCGCGGCCACCACCTTTGCGAGCAGCAGTGCCGTGGGCTCGCTCATCTTTTTGCATCTGCAGCAGGATAGCCCGGCTGCGTTCGTCTTCTACGGGTAATCTCCCTAGGTGGTCTTCAAGGTGGCGACAAACCTGATCTTCAGTTTCGGCAATAAAACCCAGACTCCAATCATCACCGGCCCAACCTGCGACAGCTCCAATACTAAAAGACAGACCATACCAAAATGGATTAAGGTAGCTGGTACGGCTATTTAATTCTTTCAGCCTGTCTTCGCACCAGGCCAGATGGTCAGCTTCCTCTTTGGCGGCTTTTTCCATGGCTTCCTGAGTGTCACTCAGCCGTGCTGTTAAGGCTTGGGCCTGATAAAGCGCCTGGGCACAGACTTCACCCGTATGATTGATGCGCATTAAGCCGGAGCTGTGTTGGATATCATCGGCATCGCCCAAATCGCAAGCAATATCAGCGCCTGGTCGAGCACGTTCAGGGCGGATAACGCCGCTATCCATAGTCCGCAAAAAGGTGTCAGCCTGATCAATCAGCCTGTCTATAAAACTGAATTTGCGTTTTTCCATAAGTTATAAATACTTTTTCAGGTTTAGTTCAAGGGTCCTGCTTTGGGCCAGTGCTTAACCGGGAGGCCAGAGCATCTGCCGCCCCCCTAGTAAATGCAAGTGTATGTGATAAACACTCTGGCCGCCATGGGCATTGCAGTTGAACACCGTGCGGTAACCTTCTTCACTATAGCCCAGGTCTTTGGCAATATGTTTTGCGGTGAGCATTATTTGCCCGATAAGACTTGCATCTTCCTCTTCAAGATCATTCAGCGTACTGATATGCTTTTTGGGAATAATAAGTATATGGCTTGGGGCCTGCGGATTAATGTCCCTAAAGGCCATAACCTGCTCATCTTGATAAACAGTATCTGTTTTCATGTCGCCGTTAGCGATTTTGCAAAAAAAACAAGTCACGGTTTTTCCTTATTTTGAATGTAATGGTTTGTTTAAATTCAAGCTTAGAAGAAAATATTTTAATAGTAAAATTATAACAGACATTTTTGATTGTAAGAGTCTGTGCATGCCTTAACGGATTTCAGTTGCAAAGGGGGCTATATATAGGGTTGATTTTTATAAATTTTTTACTTGAAAAAATAGGGTTGCGCCGATGCCTGACTTAAAGGATCTGGATATCATCATCAGGTCAAAAGTGCCGATTGTGGTGATAGAGTCCTTTGAAGAGCTGCGTCTAATTGAATTAATTAAAAAAATAGGTGATCAAAAGCAGTTGCCTGTCTATCTCTGGTCTGTTACCGAAGGCTTAAGCCGGGTGGATTCCGGATACGCCACCCAGGAAAGATTGACCGAAGAGCCTGATCAGGCCTTGAAGCATATCCGCAAGCAAGAGAAACCCGGTTTATACATCTTCTGTGATTTGCACCCATTTCTGAAAGAGCATCCAAAAAATATTCGATTGTTAAAAGAAATTGCCCTGAATTATGAGCAAGTGTCGAATACAGTAGTATGCGTAAGTCATGCTCTGGACATCCCCGGCGAAGTAAAAAAATATACCGCCCAGTTTAAATTAAATATACCAAATGAAGAGCAATTGTTTGGCATTGTTCGTGAAGAAGCTTCAAGGTGGAGTGCAGAAAATAAGGGGCTGAAAATTCAGACTAACAAAGATTCCCTGGATGCCTTGGTCAGAAACTTACGCGGTTTAACCCGTAGCGATGCCCGGCGCCTGGCCCGTGGCGCTATTGTTGATGATGGCGCAATAACCGCTTCCGATATTCCCCAGCTAAATCAGGCTCGGTTTCAGTTAATGAACATGGACGGTGTGTTGAGTTATGAATTCGATACGGCGAAATTTGACGAGGTAGGTGGTTTATCAAAATTAAAAGCTTGGCTGTCTGATAGAAAAGAGGCGTTTTTAACTAATGACAATGCTGGCTTGGATACACCAAAGGGTATTTTATTATTGGGTGTTCAGGGCGGAGGGAAGAGTCTGGCGGCAAAGGCTGTTGCCGGAGTGTGGCAATTGCCATTATTACGCTTGGATTTTGGTGCACTGTATAATAAATTCTTTGGCGAAACTGAGCGCAATTTGCGTGAATCATTAGTCATGGCTGAAGCCATGAGTCCCTGTGTTTTATGGCTGGATGAATTGGAAAAAGGCATTGCTGTGGGCGATAATGACAACGGTGTTTCAAAGCGCTTGCTGGCAACACTGTTAACCTGGTTGGCAGAAAGAAAAGAAAAAGTTTTTCTTGTGGCAACGTGCAATGATATTTCCCATTTGCCACCTGAGTTGGTTCGTAAAGGTCGTTTTGATGAAATCTTTTTTGTTGATCTGCCCTCTGAGCAAGTACGACAGTTGATTTTTGCCATTCATCTTAAAAAAAGAGGCCAGGCACCAGAGCTGATTAACACAAAAGTGCTGGCAGCCGCTACGGATGGTTTTTCAGGTGCGGAAATAGAACAGGTTGTGGTTTCAGCTTTTTATACCGCTGCAGCTAGGAAGGAGCCGGTCACAACAACCCATTTGCTTGAAGAAATTTCTGCCACGCAGCCTTTATCAGTGATCATGGAGGATGAGGTTAATAAACTGAGAGAGTGGGCATTGGGAAGAACGGTGTCAGCAGATTAAAGTGGCCCGTTGATGCTTGTATTAATGGCTGGTCGTAGGATTTATTCGACAGCGGAAAGTGAAGGAGGTGGGTTTTTACCTTGCGCCCATTTTTCAATTACTGATTCTAATTCGCTTTGCTCCATGGGTTTGGATATATAATCATTCATTCCGGCGGCAAGGCTTTCTTCTTTGTACTCTTCAACAATATGCGCGGTTAAAGCAATGATCGGTGTTTCGGCTTTGTGATTATTATGTTCCCAGGTGCGAATTTTACGGGTTGCCTCAAAGCCATTCATGGTCGGCATGTCGCAGTCCATTAGGATGATGTCGAAGTTTCGTTTTTGTAAGGCTTTAAAGGCTTCGTCGCCATTATTCACGATGGTTACTTGAATATTAAGTTTGCTTAACACGCTTTGAATAACTTTTTGGCTGAGAAAATGATCCTCGGCGACTAAAATATGGAGATTTTTTGCGGCAATGGCAGACGCCAGGTTTTGCCGTTGCTGCCCCCTGAATTTTTCTTTAAACCCCAATTCCTCAGCTATGGATGATTTGAGGGTATGGCCGCTAATGGGCTTGGTTAATACTTTCTGTATGCCGGCTTTTCTCGCCATGCTGTCGGAGGGAGCGATACTAAGACCTGTCAGCATGATACAAAGACAGTCATGGGGAATAAGTGGGTCTTCTGTAATTCTACTTGCCAGTTCCAGGCCGCTCATGCCTGGCATGTTGTGATCCATCACAATAATATCAAAAGGCTCTTCCAGGTTAGCATTGTTTCTTGTCATTGCCAGGGCTTCCATGCCATTGCTTGCAGATTTGGTTATCATTCCCCAACTCTTTGCCTGCTGCTCTATAACCTGCCGACACGCGAGGTTGTCATCTACAACAAGTAGGCGTAAATCTTTTAATTTTTCCGCCCATTGTTCTTGGGGTTCATTTTGATTTTTCACTTCAGGTAGTATCAGGTTGAATGAAAAACTTACACCTTTTCGTAAGGGTTTAAAATTAACTTTACCACCCATTTTATGGACCAATTGACTGGCAATGATCAGATTCATTTCCAGCTCAGTATATGGGCGGTTTAGGTTTGGCGTTTTCTGGGTAAGGAGATCTCTGATTTCATCTGCAAGTGAGCTTGATAGAGTCATATCATGGCTGCTGAGGTCAAAATTGATGTATTTCTGGTTTATAAATTCTTCAGGTCTGATTGCGATAATAAGGTTGCCTTTGTTGACGAACTTGATGCCATTTGTAATCAGGTTAATTAATATTTGGCGTAAACGTTCCCTTGCGCCATGAACGGTATCAGGGGTTTCAGGGGACAAATTAATGATCAGTTCAATTTGTTTTTCTTCGAGCTTTTCACGAAAAAAATTCAGGCAATCGTCAATGAGTTCAGATAATTTGAAGTCGACGGTTAGTAGAGAAACATTATCGGATTCAAACTTGGAATAATCCATAATGTTGTTGATCACATTTAACAGGCTTTGCCCTGATGATTTGATGGTTTCTACGTACTGTGTTTGTTTTGGCGTGAGGGGAGTGTCTGTCAGTAATTCAGCCATGCCCAATACCCCGCTCATGGGTGTGCGAATATCGTGGCTGACGCGGGCCAGAACCTCGGTTTTAGCGTGGGTTTCCGCTGCTTCGATATCAGTGTGGATTTTTCTGCTTTGCGCCAGTTTAACAGTGCTTTTATGCAAAATATTCAGGCTATAAGTTATTATTGATGCATCCACTATTATTGCGAGCAATAAAGTCGAGGTAATGGTAAAGGGCAGGGGGATAATTCCATAGACCGATAAAATTGCAATAAAAGTCAGGGTAAGAGTGAAGCCCCGCGCAAGCAGATAATAGCGGGCTTGTAATGTTTGTTGATAAACTTTTACTGCTGCGTAGGCCATCATCAGCATTGAAATAACCGCTAAAATACCGCCTACTCTTAAAGAGAAGCTTGAAGTGTCGCTTAATGGTATGAGGGTTGCAAACAGGGTGCATACCAACAGTATTTGTAAGCGTTGGTCGAGTAAGGGTGATATTGATTTTGTATCCAATAACTTTTGTGTAAACATAATATTCAAAGCAATGGCAAGGAATACACTTAATTCACCAAAATCATCCTGGTAGTGACTTAGACGGGGAATAAATTGTTCGACAACACCTGATATTGATAAAAGGTAAGCTGCTGCAGTTAGTAAAAACAGGCCATAATATAAAGAAGCCAATTGCCTGGATTGCAGGAAGGCAAGAAAATTTAGCAGGATTAAAACCCCAAACAGACCTGCGGCAATACCAAAAGCAAAATCCGCTGAATACTTATGGTCGACGATATGGCTTTCTGAATTGACGTAAAGCGAAAAGTTAAGCGGGTTTCTTGACGAAGCTTTTAAGTAGTAGGTGGTTTGGCTAAAGGCGTCTAGAATAATCGGTAAATAATGGTGGCTGGTATGGGCCGAACCGGGGACATTACCAGTATTGACCGAATCAATAAAAAATAAATTTTCCTGAGGGCTTGTAGTGGCTTCCATCGAGTCATTAATGACTGGTGGATGGGCTGAGAAAAAATAAGCTGTTATATCGGCCTGGGTAATATTTTCGTATTTTAAAAATATTTTTAAGGGCTTTTGTGTGGGATTGCTTAAAGTAAATCTGATCCAGTAAATTGAATTTGTAAAGCCAAAGCGAAAAAAGCGCTGCTCATAGGGCGTGAAACGGTTTTGATAAAGGGGCGAACGAATGTCATTAAAACTTAGCTGCTGGGTCTTATCTTCGTAGTATTCAGCATGATTCGCAATGGGTGCATGGACTTTTTCAGAATCAAGCAGTAATACGGTGCCGCCTTTAGCATCAAAGGCCAATGAAGCTGCTAATGTTGCAAGCCCAAACAGCAAAAGTATTAACCAGTTATTTAGCTTAGGGCTGCAGCTAAACAGTTGCTGATGTGTGGTTTGCTGAGCTCTAGATGTATTCACCCGTCATTCCTTGATGGTTTGCTGTAGGATAATAATTTCTGCGTCGACTATATAATATCAATCTTTAAAAAATCTTCGCCTAAAGGCACCCACCTGTGCCACGCCATTGATCAGAAAAGTGCCATTAAGTGTGCTTCTCTGGTCGAAATCCTGAGGTGTGAACAGGTCTTCCCTCACAATTCAGGCTGTTCTGTTGGACATTTTTTAGTATCAATTACATTAGAAATGATCACAGAGGATTATTAAGTTTGTCTTGTCAGCATAAGTATAGTCGTTTTAAGCGGTAAAACTGTTAAATCAGGCCTGCTCTGGCTATTTTAAGAGCTTGCCAGTTCTCGGTTCACAGCTCTGTAGCCTATATCCGTGCGGTAATAAGCTTTTTCCCAGTTGATTTGTTTTACCAGTGCGTAAGCTTTTGCTTGCGCATCTGCGACAGTACTGCCCAGCGCCGTCGCGCATAAAACCCTGCCGCCGTTAGTGACTATGGTATCAGCTTGTTTTTGGGTGCCAGCATGAAACACTTTAGTATCGCTCATGCCACTTTCGTTATCGGGCAGCCCATGAATTTTATCACCTTTATTGTAGTTGTTCGGGTAGCCTCCAGCAGCCATGACGACACCCAGTGACGGGCGGGGATCCCACTTGGCTTCAGCGCGATCAAGTTGTTGCGCTAATGCAGCCAGGCATAGGTCAACCAGGCTGGATTGCAAACGTAACATGATGGGCTGGGTTTCAGGGTCACCTAAGCGACAGTTGTATTCGAGTACGTTTAACAGGCCTTGCTCACCATTCGGGCCAATCATTACACCAGCATAGAGAAAACCGGTGTAGGCATTTCCTTCGGCAGCCATGCCTTTAACGGTGGGTTTTATAATTTGATCCATAATGGCTTGATGAATGGCTGGGGTAACAACCGGAGCAGGAGAATAGGCACCCATGCCTCCGGTGTTTGGGCCTTGATCACCATTATCCCTGGCCTTGTGATCTTGCGATGTGGCTAAAGGCAGGATATTCGTACCATCAACCATGCAAATAAAGCTGGCTTCTTCGCCTTGCAAAAATTCCTCAATAACCACGCGGTGGCCGGCGTCGCCAAAGGCGTTACCAGCCAGCATGTCTTTTACTGCCGCAATGGCTTCTGCGTTAGTTTGTGCGAGAATGACGCCTTTGCCAGAAGCGAGGCCATCGGCTTTAACAACAATTGGCGCTCCGTGTTGTTCAATATAGGCTATGGCCGGCTCTGTTTCAGTAAAGCTTTGGTAGTTGGCTGTGGGAATATGGTGACGCTGCAGGAAATCTTTGCTAAAAGCTTTTGAGCCTTCCAGTTGCGCTGCAGCCTTGGTGGGGCCAAAGCAAGGTAGGTTGTGCGCCTGGAAAAGATCGACTATACCTGCAACCAGCGGCACTTCGGGGCCCACTACGGTCAATTCGATATGATGTTGCCTGGCGAATTCAAGCAGGGCATCAATATCTTCGGCGTTGATGTCCAGGTTTTTTAACTTCGGTTCCAGAGCTGTGCCTGCGTTGCCGGGGGCGACGTATACGGTGTTAACTTTGTTGTCTTGGGCAAGTTTCCAGGCCAGGGCGTGCTCGCGGCCACCGCCTCCAACGACTAAAATATTCATATAAGGGTATCCTCAGTGCCTGAAGTGGCGCATGCCAGTAAAAACCATGGCAATATCAGCTTCATCTGCTGCAGCAATGACTTCTTCGTCCCGAATCGAGCCGCCGGGTTGAATGATGGCGCGAATACCGGCCTTTGCTGCTGCATCGATGCCATCGCGAAACGGAAAAAAAGCATCGGATGCCATTACCGAGCCAACTACCTCCAGGCCTTCGTCTTCAGCCTTGATGCCGGCAATTTTGGCACTATAAACCCGACTCATTTGTCCGGCGCCGATGCCTATGGTCTGGCCGTTATGCGCATAAACGATGGCATTGGATTTGACATATTTTGCAACTTTCCAGCTAAATAATAAATCTTTCAGTTCCTGAGTAGTGGGTGCGCGTTTGCTGACGGTTTTCAGGTCTGCAGCGTTTATTTCCCCTAGGTCTTTATCCTGCAGTAACAGCCCACCGCTCACGCGTTTGTAATCCAGTGCCGGTACAGGGGTAAGCGGCCACTGGCCCGAAGCCAGCACTCTAATATTGGTTTTTTGTGCCAATACCGGTAAAGCATCCGGGTTAATTTCCGGGGCAATAATGACTTCAACAAATTGCCGGTCAATAATGTCTTCGGCAGTTTGTCGGCTTAAGGCCTGATTAAAAGCGATGATGCCGCCAAAAGCGGATGTCGGATCGGTTTGAAAGGCTCGTTGGTAAGCTTCAAGTTGATGACTGCCGATGGCTACGCCGCAGGGGTTGGCGTGTTTTACAATGACGCAGGCGGGTTCAGAGAAGTTTTTGACACATTCCAATGCCGCATCAGTGTCGGCAACATTGTTAAACGATAGTGCCTTTCCCTGTAGCTGTCTGGCACTGGATACACAAGCTTCACGCAGAGAGTTTTCACGATAAAAAGCGGCCTTTTGGTGCGGGTTTTCTCCATACCGCATGTCCTGAATTTTAATAAACTGGGTGTTGTAGGTGCGTGGAAAGCGTTCTATTGATTGTTGCTCGGCTGCACTGGCCTCGCTTTTATTGCTGCCAGCGACTTTTGTGCCCAGGTAGTTTGCAATAGCGCCATCGTATTGGGCTGTATGTTCAAAAGCTTTAACCGCATAATGGAAACGGTTTTCCAAGCTGATGGCTTGGGCGTTGGTTTGCATTTCTTTCAGAATCGCTGGATAGTCTTCAGGGTCAATCACAATGGTAACGTAATGGTGATTTTTAGCCGCCGCTCTCACCATGGCAGGGCCACCAATATCAATATTTTCTATTGCGCTTGCTAAATCACAATCAGGCTTTGCCACAGTTTTCTGAAAGGGATAAAGGTTGACTGCAACCAGATCAATGGCTTGGATGGCGTGTTTGGCCATTATGCTATCATCCTGGCCACGACGGCCGAGTATGCCCCCGTGAATTTTGGGGTGCAGGGTTTTTACCCTGCCATCCATCATTTCAGGAAAACCGGTGTAATCTGACACTTCCACAGCAGGAATATTATTTTCCTCAAGCAGGCGAAACGTACCACCCGTTGATAAAATTTCAACGTTCAAGGATATTAAGCCTTGGGCGAATTCGATTAAACCGGTTTTGTTTGAAACACTCAGTAGAGCGCGTTTGATACCATGGGTCATAGGGAAGTAGTTAATTTATAAGGTTTAAGCGTAAGGTTTTAAATTTTGATGAATCAGGGTTGCTTGCAACAGTTGCCAAATTTGATGGACAAAAAAAGGTAGCATCAAGAGTCTGTTGGACTCCCAAGTCTACCCTTTTTAGGTAAGCAGAAATCAGCAAAAGCACCTGCTGTGTTTCAGGTGTAAGTGTATTTAGGCTCAGGCGCTTGTCTGCCGTTATTGCTTTGCAATTAAAGCAGATCGTATTGCTTAAGTTTTTTTCGCAGAGTACCTCTGTTCAATCCTAAAACAATCGCTGCTTTGGTTTGGTTACCACGGGTAAATTCCAAAACTGTTTCCAGCAAAGGCGCTTCTACTTCGCTTAAAACCATTTGAAAAACGTCGGTAACAGGTTGACCATCCAGGTGTGCAAAGTAATTACGCATTGTTTTTTCTACGCAGTCACGCAAAGTGTCGCCTTGCTGGCTAACTGATGGTGTTGCTTGATTATCTTTTGGTTGAACAACGGGTTCCACTACGTTCAGGTCACTCATGCTGCCAATACCTCATCCTGTGTTAGTCGTTTAAAATGCTCTAAAATCGCCTTTTTTTGAGCATTTATGCTGTCAAGTTGGTTAAACTGTTTTTTAAAAGATTTATTTTGTTTGTTTTTATCTGCATACCAGCCGACATGCTTGCGGGCTATCCTTAGGCCCATGTGCTCACCGTAAAAGCTGTAGAGCTGTTCCAAGTGAACCAGCAAAATTTTGCATATCTCGCTGTATGAGGGTGGAGCTAATGTCTCCCCGGTTTCTAGGAAATGGACAATTTCTCTAAAAATCCAAGGGTTACCCTGTGCGCCGCGGCCAATCATAACACCATTAACGCGGGTATAGTCCAGTACTAATTTAGCTTTTTTCGCTGAGTCTATATCGCCATTGGCAATCACTGGAATCGAGACATTTGCCTTAATATTAGCAATAGTATCGTATTCTGCAAATCCTGAATAGCCGCAAGCCCGACTTCTACCGTGAACGGCCAGGGCTTGAATACCTTCAGCTTCGGCAATTTGGGCGATTGTTAAAGCATTTTTATTGCTTTGATCCCACCCGGTTCTTATCTTCAGCGTGACCGGAATGTTAACGGCTTTAACCACGCTATGCAAAATATTCTGAACCAGTTTTTCATCACGCATGAGGGCTGAGCCAGCGGCTTTGTGACAAACTTTTTTGGCCGGGCAGCCCATATTGATATCGATGATCTGGGCACCGTTGTTGGCATTTACTTTGGCTGCTTCAGCCATCATCACAGGGTCCGCGCCAGCGATTTGAACACTTCGAGGCTCGGATTCGCCGCTGTGGTCCAGCCGCAGCTGACTTTTACGGGTATGCCACAACCGCATGTCGCTGGTCACCATTTCTGAAACGACCATGCCTGCCCCCAGTTTATGGCAAAGCTGCCTGAAAGGTCGATCGGTCACGCCTGCCATTGGGGCTAGAATAACGGGGTTTTTCAGCTTGTATTGACCAATTACTAAACGATTGGCTAGATCCATTTTAATGCCTTATGCCAAAGGGCCGGTGTGTAAGCCAGCTTGTTATTGCTGAAAATATGAACGGACATGATAACGATAAGGCCGCAAAGGTTAAAGCACAATTTGGTGTTTTCTCACCGATAAAGAAAAGATAAAGAGGAGGTTTTGCGTTTATAGGTGTTTAGGCAGTTGAGCGAGAAAATGCCTTGTTATGGATGGGCGCTAACTGGGCAGTCTAATCATAACCTGCTTCGTCCCGACGTAATCAGAGGTTCCCTAATTCAGGTAGTTTAAGAAGTTGATTTCCCAGCCTTTGGCTTTTGGACCAGGGTCCAGGACTTCCAATGAAACATGAATTGGGATGTTGGCAGGCATGGCGCTTAAAGTTGCCAAGTCACCAATCAGATATTCTTTGGGTTTGAACTGCCTTTGCCTTACCGGTGCATGCTCGCTGTCAGTAAAAACCAGTTCCATGATTGGGAAAAGCTGCGGGTAGTTGGCTTTGTTGGTCATAATAATATCGATTATCAGCGCCTTAGGGTGATCAGGGTGTTGCCTGACGACTAAATGACTACCGTGGATTTTATTCAGGTTCTGTAGCGTTGGTAATGTGCATGACAGTATTGCGCAGGCCTTTTGGTAATAAGGCCGGTAAAGTGGATCCCTGGCAAATTGGTCCATATTGAAAAAACTGAACTGAAAGGCAAACAACACGCTGGCCAGCATAATAGAGAAAGCGTAGATTATCGGCCCCTTTTTTGGTTTTGGTGGTGGACTATCCGATTTTATTTCTATGGGGTCGAAATTCAGATGAAACAGGGGGGCTTGTTTTGTTTTGGAATCGGGTGCTTTTTTTGCTTGCGGTTTTTTGTTGTCTGCCGGTATAGCCCGCATTGGGTTTTTATGGGCGAGCTCGCTGGCTATTTCTTTCAGCTCATCAATGATAGAGGGCTTGCTGGCAGTATTAGCAGCAGCGCTTTTGTTTGCGGTTTTATTATCCGAAGCAGGGGGTTTTTCGGCGGTAAGAAATTCCTCAAGCTCATCGAATATGCTGCTTTCATCATCTATAAGGGGAGTCGCCGCAGGGGGTTTGGATGATTTAGTGGCCGCAGTCGAGGGTTTGGCTTGTTTAGTCGGATTTGTGGGTTGCTTGGGTTTTTGCTTGGCTGCTTGGGGGGGGCTTGGTTGATTTAATGCCTCAAGCTCATCGAATAAATCCTGATCCGACAGTCCACCATTTTCATCCCATACATCTTCAGCCCAGCTTTTACTGTCGGGTTTATGGGTATTAATGTCCTTAGCTATTGGTTTGGCTGCTTGTTGAACCGCTTGATCGGAGTCCCTGAACGGGTTATGGGTGCTGGCATGCTTATCAAGATTTAAAAATTCATCACTGAATTCGGCTTGTTGCTGGCGCGGGAGCAAAGGATCTTTACCAGCAGGGGCTGGCCGGGCTTGTTTTGTCTGCTGAGGTTTAGTTGGCGCGCTGACCCGCTCACTAACAATCGTTGCTGATTGTTTTCTATTGACCGCTGCTTTTATTTTAGGTGGAGCTGGGGCTGTTTCATCATGCCCACCCTCTTCGGCTATTAGGGAGTCTGCCCAGCTTTCGTCAGTTGTTTCAATGTGCCGGGCTTTGGGTTTGGCTTTAACTTCAGGGTCAGACTCGGCTTCAGCACTGGCCTTTTCAATCATGCCGAAAATATCATCGCCGGTTTCAAACGCGGATGATTTTTCTTTGATTGTTTTTCGAACCAGGTTGCCTTTAGCATCAACAATATTATCACGGCCGTTAAAAACCTGGTCACATGAACCGCAACGAACTTGACCCTCAGCTATTTCAAGATGCTGCTGGGAAATTGAAAAAGTCGTGCTGCAATGAGGGCAACGA
The DNA here is from genome assembly GCA_040235475.1 of Pseudomonadales bacterium. Classification (GTDB taxonomy): domain Bacteria; phylum Pseudomonadota; class Gammaproteobacteria; order Pseudomonadales; family UBA3067; genus JBECKY01. The sequence goes on along the minus strand of JBECKY010000043.1, from coordinate 34,746 downwards.
GTGTGCATGGTGCTACTTATAACCTTGTTGAGTCAGCTGGTCCGGTAATGAGAAATGCCAGGCAAGCCTTAAATCAACACTGAATGCATCAGGCCTACAAAGGCTTTGTTTAAAAGGATATTTCAAATCAGGCTAAGTGCCTGTGCACCAATCGATATTAATGGAAATAACGCTCAATCTTTTGCAATGAAGCCAGTTTAGGGATCTATTTTGGTTTTACGTTGAGCTTCGAGTCGACACCATCCGGCTTTCTGCTGAGGTGGGTAGAATTGCCACTCAGAAGCGTAGGCGGCCATGACTTCCTCTGCCTGATGGTCGAGAATGCCTGACAGCACTAATTTACCCCCTGGTTTAACCAGTGCAGTGAGGGTGCCGGCCAATTCCAGCAGTGGACCGGCAAGGATATTTGCGATCAGAATATCGGCTTCGATAAAGGGTAAGGCCGAGGTTTTATCATGCAGTTGCTGCTGAAACCGCTCGGGGCTGTAGGTATGGAGTTTATCTTGGAGTTGGTTTTTTATACAGTTGTCTTTACTTGCAATCAGGGCCTGGGGGTCATTGTCGATGGCAATAACCTGCTCACTGCCCAATAATCCAGCAGCAATACCCAGTACCCCGGATCCGCAACCGTAATCAATCACATGCTTGCCATCTAAAGCTTGTGAATCCAACCATTCCAGGCACATGGCCGTAGTGGGGTGGGTTCCTGTGCCAAATGCCAGACCGGGGTCGAGCTTGAGGGTAACCGCGTTGTCTTTTGGGGTTTGAATCCAGCTGGGGCAAATCCACAGCCGTGTGCCGAAACACATGGGCTTAAAATCATCCATCCAGACTTTTTCCCAGTCCCTGTCTTCCAGGGCCTCGATTTTATAATTCAGTTTGGCATTTGGTAATTCACGGTTGAAATAATGTTGCAGTACATTAGTAGCCACGTCCATATCCACGCTGCTGTCAAACAAACCTTCGATGCGGGTTTGGCTCCATAAGGGCGTGGTGCCCAGAGGGGGTTCGAATAAAGGCTGATCGGCGCTATCTGTGAGGGTAACGGCGGCGGCGCCAAGTGCTATTAAGCAATCTTCGATAGGCGGCGCATCGGCATCAGTGGTTTCCAAAATTAACTTTAACCAGGGCATATATATCCTAAAAAATCAGTTCAGCGCTTATATGCGTTGCAAGCTATTTAAAAAAATAACACTGAGCGTTATCAGTGCGGCCACCTTTTGATTGAACATTCAGTCGGTTCCAGCATTTTTTGAAAAGTGTTGCGCACCAATTGACAGTACAACTGATTTTTCAAAAATGCTGGGCGTGCTGGAAAAAATTTAGCTTTTGGCCGATTCCAGGTATTTAAGGGCCGCCTGCAAAGCCAGTTCGTAGGCTAATGAGCCGAAACCAGAGATTACGCCGGTGGCGATATCAGAGAAATAGGAATAATGTCTGAACTCTTCACGAGCGAAGACATTTGATAAATGCACTTCATAAAAAGGGATATCAACAGCCGTTAGCGCGTCACGCAGGGCAATGCTGGAATGAGTAAATGCAGCCGGATTAAAAATAATAAAATTAATACCTTCTTTGCTGGCAGCATGGATACGGTCGATTAGTTCGTATTCGGCATTGCTTTGTAACGTTTGCAGGTGGTGGCCGTGCTCGGTAGCGGTGGCAATCAGGCGTTGATTAATATCATTCAGGGTATCGCTGCCGTAAATTTCAGGCTCTCTTGTGCCTAATAGATTTAGGTTAGGGCCGTGAAGCACCAATATGGTTGCCATGAACTAATGTCTCCTGAACGAATAAGTAATGAGTGTAGCGAATGCACATTATACATAAACAGTTTATACCTTAAACCTTCGTTATTGTTGTGCCTGAACTTTTTCTTGCAAATGGCTTAAAAATTGTTTCGCGTTCATTTCACCTTGTATGCGTGCTGGTCTGAGTTCTTCACCCTGGGTGTTGAAGAATAAAATACTGGGTAAGCCGAATAAGCCAAAACGATCAAGCATGGCCTGATGCTCAGCGTTCAGATCCGATAGGTCTGCTTGCAATAACAGCGTGTTGCTTAAAGCGGCTTGCACAGCGGGGTCGCTGAAAGTGTCTCTTTCAAAAATTTTGCAGGAAATGCACCAGTCGGCGTAGAAATCCAGCATGGCTATTTTTTTCTGGCTTTTGGCTTTTTCCAAGGCTTGGTTAAGTTCAGTAAGGGTGTTGACACGGCTAAACTGTAAATGACCGCCTTGCGCCTGATGGCTCTGCTCAGGACCTGAGGCATCGACGTTGAGCTGGCTCTGGCTTGTGCCCTGAGACTTTAATGATTGCAATGGACGCAGGGGATCTGACTGGCCACTGGCAGCGCCGATAATCAGAATAATGCCGTAGACCACGAAAACAAGGCCAATACTTTTCCACAGTCGTGGCCATCCGGATTCGGTTTTTTCCAGAGCTCCCATAAAAATACCACTGGGTATCAATAGAGCTGCCCAAAGTACCAGGGTGACTGGGCCAGGTAAAATACGTTCCAGCAACCAAACGGCAACAGCTAACAATAGAACCCCAAACACCGCTTTAACGGTATTCATCCATTGGCCTGCAGAGGGCAGGAATTTACCGCCCCCGGTGCCGATCAGCAGCAAGGGCAGCCCCATGCCCAATGACAAGGCCAGCAAAGACAAACCGCCTAAGGTGGCATCGCCGGTGGCGCTGATATACGTCAGCACGCCAATTAAGGGCGCCGACACGCAAGGTGATACCACCAGGGCCGATAGTATGCCCATCAACGCCACGCTGACATATGTGCCGCCTTGTTGTTTCTGGTTTATCCTGTCGAGTCGGTCACGCAGAAAAGCGGGCATTTGCAATTCGTAAAAACCAAACATTGACAGGGATAAAATAACAAACACCCCGGCAAAGCTGATTAACACTGCAGGCTCTTGTAAATAAATTTGCAAATTGGCTTTGGCGCCAAAATAGCCCACCAGTACCCCGGCAAAGGAGTAGGTGATGGCCATGCTGAGAACGTAGGTCAGCGATAGTGAAAAAGCCTTGCCGGTGGTGATGTTTTTCTGGCCGATAATAATGCTGGAAAGTATTGGCACCATAGGTAGTACGCAGGGCGTAAAGGCCAGGCCAATGCCCAGCAAGAATAAAGTCCCCAGGCTAAGCCATAAGCTGGATTGTTCAATTAAACCTGCTATGCCGTTTGATGAAGTGTTCGTTGCAGATGAAAGAGTTTGCTGGGTAATGGCTTTATTTTTACTGGATATTGTCGGCGGCAGTAATTCAATGGTTCTGGTTTGTGGCTGATAGCATAAGCCTGCATCAGCACAACCTTGATAGCCAATTTCTATCGATACCGGTTTGTGCCATGCATCATTTGCAATGAGTGGAATGTTGATCGCAACCGTGTGATAAAAAACTTCCACCATACCAAAGGCCGGGTCGTCTTTCATTTTACCTTCCCCTGCAAAAACAGGGATACCCAGTTTTAAATTGGAAGGGTTTTCTGTCAATGAAAACTTGAACTGCTCGCGATAAAGATAATAGCCGTCTTGCATAAACCAGCGAACAATGAGTTGGTTTTCCTTTTGCTCTGCCTCCCAGGTAAAGGCTTCATCAACAGGTAGAAACTGGGGTTCTTCAGCGAAGATATTATTATTTTGGGCCGGTAAAATAGTATTGGTGGGGAGGCTAATGGCGCTGGAGTTTGTATCTGCAAAGGCAGCAGCAGGTATAAAGCTACAGCAAACACTGATCAGTAAAGCGTTTAGGGTTAAGGCAAATGGTTTCATGCTGTGTTCTCAGGTAGTGGGGCCCTTATGAGTGTTACGTCAGCTTTCTAAACAATAAATAGTAACATATTGATGCCTAATAGGACCCTAAGAGCAGCTTATGGTGCCCGGATTATTCAGTTATTGTGAACCGCCGAGTTTGAAAGCTGAGGGGTTCTTCCCACTGCGTTTCTGTCGTTATTTGGCTATGACGTAAAAAAATGCTTGTGTTAGTATTGCCTTTACTCTTTTTCCTGCAGCGGGATTAGAGGATCCTATCTTTAATCAGGGCGTTTTTTAATCAGTTATGTCAAATTTAGCGGAAGTCATCAAAAATACGGTGTCAGGCACTCGGGGTGAAGGGCCTGCACCAGATAATACAGAAAATAAAATGAATAAAATCATCAATTATTTTGCCAGATTTTTGGCGGTGGTAGTGCTGCTGGTGATGCTGGGAATCAGCATTTATGTCAGCTCTGAGCCTGAGCAATTTGTTATTCCCAATGAAAGCAATGTTACTGGTTACGCTACGCTTGCAACTTTAATAAAAGTAGCGGATATAATGTTACACAAGCCTGGTGGCTTTATGAGTAATGATATTGCGCCGCCTTTTATTTTTCTCGATAACATAGCGGCCTGGGAATTTGGTGTATTGGTGCAGGTCAGGGATTTGAGCCGCCGTTTGCGTCAGGATATGGCGCGGTCGTTGTCACAATCGAAAGAAGACGCTGATTTGGCTGTAGCCGAGCCGTTTTTTAGTTTGGGTGATGATCAATGGCTCTTCCCGGCATCTGAAGATGAGTATCGAAAAGGCATAAAAGCGTTGGAGCGTTTCCAGCAGCGGCTTATTGATCCTGAGCAACCCACCGCCCAGTTTTATGCCCGGGCAGACAACCTGCAGAACTGGTTACAGGATGTCGGTAGCCGATTAGGCAGTTTGTCGCAACGTTTAAGTGCCAGTGTTGGCGCGCGCAGGATTAATACTGATCTGGCCGGAGATCCTGCCGCCAAAGAGTCGACACCCACTTTTCGTGAGGTAGCGGTAAAAACCCCTTGGTACAAGATTGATGATGAATTTTATGAGGCACGAGGAACAGCCTGGGCGCTGTTGCATTTTCTTAAAGCCATCGAGGTTGATTTTCATGATGTGCTGTTAAAAAAGAATGCCTTAACCAGCCTGCAGCAAATTATTATGGAGCTGGAGTCGAGTCAGGTTTCGATGGGATCTCCATTGATTTTAAATGGCAGTGGTTATGGTATTTTTGCTAACCACTCTTTGGTGATGGCGAATTATATCTCCAGAGCTAATGCGGCGATTATTGACTTAAGGGCGTTGTTGCAGCAGGGCTAAACATAACGGTTTAAAATAAGGATAAGCGAAAAACGCGGCACAATAAAAAAGGGCTGGTTGCTACTGTGAACAGTAGCAACCAGCCCTTTTTTATTAGTAACCAGGCCAAATATTATTGGCCTTTGGGTGTGAGGCTAGGCTTGGACGCGTTCAATACTGGCCATTACTTCCTGTTTAGCTTCTTCGGCATTGCCCCAGCCTTCAATTTTTACCCACTTCCCTGTTTCAAGGTCTTTGTAGTGCTCGAAAAAGTGGGTAATTTGGTTAATGAGGGGTTCGGGTAAATCGGTATAGTTAGAAACATGACTGTAAAGTGGTGTGAGTTTATCGATAGGCACTGCAAGAAGTTTGGCATCTTCACCGGAGTCGTCAGTCATTTTCAGCATGCCAACCACTCGGCAGCGGATAACAGAGCCACTTAATAAGCGTATCGGGGTTACCACCAACACGTCAGCAGGGTCGCCGTCGCCGGACAAGGTATTGGGGATGTAGCCATAGTTACAGGGGTAATGCATGGCCGTACCCATAAAACGGTCAACAAACATCGCGCCGGTTTCTTTGTCTACTTCATATTTAACCGGATCGCTGTGGGCCGGTATTTCAATAATGACATTGATATCATCAGGTGCATTTTTGCCAGCACTTACACTATTTAAACTCACAGATAACTCCCAATTGGACTGTTGTTGCAGAAAGGCTAAGCGGAAAGGGGCATTGCGGGATAGTCGAAAGATGCCTACCTGTGTTTTTAGCGGCCAGTGTTCTGACGGCTAATTCAAAAACAGATAATGAGCCAAGCGCAAGCACTCTCCAAAGAAGGACGGCATTATACCCTGCCGCTTGGTATAAATGGAGTAAATATTTGTAAATTATTCGGCTTTGCGTTGGTGCATTGCCAATGCCGGGGTGCTGCTGCACAGTGCTAAGTAATCGTGTAGTATCTGCAAAACGGCCTTGATGTCCGTAATATAATTAAAGACAAGTAGTAAAGATAATTAAAGGATAAACAAAAAAGTACAAATAAGCAGGGAAATCCCGAGTGTCATATTTCCAGGCGTTAACAAGTTAGCTCTGAATCCTGGCGTTATTTAAGCTTGTTCAGAGGTTCCCTTGCCCAGGGTCTGGAAATGCAGTTGTCAGTTTTCTCGATAAAATCGAAACTAACGATAGATCAACTCTAGGGGGCATTATGCAAGTGAGTCACATCGCAGCACCGTTGTTAGGCGGCTTTGGCCTGGTTATGGCCTTTTTTATTTATAGAATGGTAAAAAAATACCCTGAGGGGGAGGGTAAAATTGTTCAAATTGCCGACCAAATTCATTTGGGCGCGATGGTTTTTATAAAAACCGAATACAAAATGTTGGCAATGTTTTCCTTGGTGCTGCTGGTGCTGCTTTATTTCTCTCTTGGTATTAATACCGCTATTTGCTTTGTTATTGGTGCCCTCGCATCGGGTACAGCCGGTTATATCGGTATGAGTACTGCAACCCGTGCGAATGTCAGAACCACCACCGCCGCTCACAATGAGGGGGCCGCTGCGGCGTTAACCGTTGCCTTTTTTGGAGGCTCCATTATGGGGTTGTCAGTGGCTTCGCTGGGTCTGGTTGGGCTTGGTGGGCTGTACTTGGTTTATGGTGGCGATACTGACTCTTCCCATGCCTTGCACGGGTTTGCCATGGGCGCTTCAGTAGTGGCGCTTTTTTCCAGAGTCGGTGGCGGCATCTTTACCAAAAGCGCCGATGTCGGTGCTGACCTGGTCGGTAAAATTGAAGCCGGTATTCCTGAAGACGATCCGCGTAATCCCGGCGTTATTGCCGATAATGTCGGCGATAATGTCGGTGATGTGGCGGGCATGGGCTCGGATATTTTTGAATCCTATTGTGGCTCAATGATCGCAACCGTGGCCATTGCAGCGACACTATCCGGTGATGCCTTAAGTGCTTTAGGGGCTCAAGACGAGTTGATGTTTTTACCTTTGGGGCTGGCTTCCGTGGGTCTGCTTTGCTCAATCGCTGGAATCTTTCTGGTTAAGCTGTTTGCCAGCAAATCGCCAGAAATAGCCTTGCGTATCGGCACGATAGGTGCATCCGTGTTGTTTATTATGCTGGCCTTTGTGCTGGTAAAAAAACTGCCGATAGACATTGGGATCTGGACAGCGATATTGGCTGGCTCTGTGGGCGGCATCATTATTGGCCTGGTCACGGAATACTATACCGGTGGCAAACCGGTTAGAGATATTGCTCACGCGGGAGAAACCGGCCCGGCAACAGTGATGATCGCAGGTTTGGCCGTGGGCATGCAGTCCGTTGCCATACCGATACTGACCATTGCCGCGATAATCTTTGTCTCCAGCCAAATGGCGGGGCTTTACGGTGTGGGCATTGCAGCGGTGGGCATGCTGGCCACCGTGGGCATTACCATGGCGATAGATGCTTATGGCCCTGTGGCCGATAACGCCGGCGGTATTGCCGAAATGGGCGGGCTGGGGGCTGAAACCCGAGCCATTACCGACTCACTGGATGAGCTGGGCAATACCACCGCCGCTATTGGCAAAGGCTTTGCTATCGGTGCAGCAGCATTGGCGGCTTTGGCTATTATCTCCGCCTATATAGAAACCGTATCAATTCATGTGGAAGGATTTAGTCTGATGCTGAACGACCCAATGGTGTTGATTGGCATGTTGATTGGCGGGGCTATTCCCTTTGTCATTGCGTCAATTACCATGAATGCCGTGGGTGATGCAGCGTTTGAAATGATTCATGAAATTCGTCGCCAATTTAAAGAGATTTCAGGTTTGCTTGAAGGCACTGCTGAACCTGATAATGCCCGCTGTGTAGATATTGCCACTAAGGCGGCGTTGAAAAAAATGATCCTCCCGGGTGTTATAGCTGTTTCCATGCCCGTGGTGGTGGGCTTTGGGCTTGGCCCACAGTCTTTAGGGGGTATGCTTGGAGGTGCCTTGTTGGGCTGTGTACTCTTGGCCCTGATGATGGCCAATGCCGGTGGCGCCTGGGACAATGCCAAAAAATATGTTGAAAAAGGCAATCTGGGTGGCAAAGGTTCAGATGTTCATGCTGCGACAGTTGTTGGTGACACAGTGGGGGATCCTTTTAAAGATACCTCTGGGCCGTCAATGAATATTTTGATTAACGTGATGGCCATTGTGAGCTTGGTGATAGCGCCTTTGTTGGCTTAGAGGCCTGAGTGCTTACACTTTTAACTCGATACCTGAAAAAGTCATGGAGTGACTTTTTCAGGCTTAACTGAGCAAGCTTTTTCCCATGCGCTTAGAAGCAGTGTTTCTACCAGAATAAATTAGCAGCAAGGCTGTTAGCGCTCGACAAAAGCTCGCTCAATCACATAGTGTCCTTGTTTCCCGTGCCTTGATTCTTCAAAGCCCTGTGCATCAAGAATTCGGCAAAAGTCTTTTAACATACTGGGGCTGCCACACAGCATAAAACGATCGTTTTCCAGGCTTAAAGGTTCCAAACCTACATCTTTGCTGAGCTTGCCAGTGGCCAGCAGGTGAGTGAGCCGGCCTTGATTGTCAAAGGGTTCTCGGGTGATGGTTGGGTAATAAATCAGTTTCTCTTTGACCATTTCGCCAATATGCTCGTTGTTGGGCAAATGCTCTTTAATAAAATCTTTATAGGCCAGCTCCGACACAAAGCGGCAGCCGTGGGCTAAAACCACCTTGTCATACTGCTCATAAAGCTCCGGGTCTTTGATCAGGCTCATAAAAGGCGCCAGTCCAGTGCCGGTGCTGATCATGTAAAGGTTTTTTCCTGGCAACAAATTGTCTTGAATCAGTGTGCCAGTGGCCTTGTTGCTAATCAGAACTTCATCGCCCACCTGTAAATTTTGCAGTTTCGATGTCAGGGGGCCATTCGGGACTTTAATGCTGAAAAACTCCAGCTCATCTTCGTAATTTGCGCTGGCAATACTGTAGGCGCGCATTAGCGGACGGCCCTCTTGTTCCAGGCCAATCATGGTGAAATGGCCGTTTTTAAAGCGAAATGCCGGGTTTCTGCTGGTGGTGAAGCTAAATAATGTGTCATTCCAGTGGTGTATGCTGTTTACGCGTTCTTTCATTAAGGCAGACATTGTTACTCCGTCGCTTTGATCTGTTATTTGCAGTTGCAAGCAGTTTAAGGCAGCAGTAATATACCTGTAAAATAGATTATTTGCATTAAAGTAATCGGAAAAACAAATAATGCGTTATACACTTCGGCAACTGCAAATATTTCTTGCGGCTGCTCACTTTGAAAATATCACCCGGGCTGCGGATAGCTTGTCTATGTCGCAGTCGGCAGCCAGTAGCGCCCTGAAGGATCTTGAGCTGCAGTTTGATATACAGCTTTTTGATAGGGTAGGTAAAAGATTGCAAATCAATGAGCTTGGCAGGTTAATCCGGCCGCGAGCAGAAGCATTGCTGGAACGTGCCACCGAGCTTGAATGGGCATTGGCGCGGCATGAAGAAATTGGTCCACTCAAGGTTGGGGCGACCCTTACCATCGGTAATTACCTGGCGGTGAGTATCATGGCGCGATTTATGGAAAAGCAACCCGATGCCAAGGTGAGTCTTGAGGTAGGCAATACCTCATCCATTGCCAGCAAGGTTGCCAATTTTGAATTGGATATTGGCCTGATTGAAGGCGAGGAATATCATCCAGATTTGAATGTAGTGCCCTGGCGTGGCGATGAGCTGGTAGTGTTTTGTTCGCCCTCCCACCCCTTAGCCAAAAAGTCTCAGCTGGATGACACCGATCTGCTGGAGGCCACCTGGATTTTACGTGAAATAGGTTCCGGTACCCGCCAAACCTTTGAGCGCGCCTTGCATGGTTTGTTACCTGATTTACACATCCTGCTGGAGCTTCAGCATACCGAAGCCATTAAACGCGCTGTGGAAGCAGGGCTTGGCATTGCCTGTCTGTCGAAAATAAGCCTTGAGGATGCCTTTCGGCGCGGCAGCCTGGTGCCGCTGTTAGTGCCGCACCGGGACTTGCGCAGAAGCTTTTATTTTATTTTGCATAAACACAAATACCGCAGTGCGGGTATTGAGCATTGGATGGATTTATGTCGCCAAACGGTTTGAGCTCAAGATAAGCGTTCATGGCTCATTGCGTTTACTGAACGCTGTATTCAATATTTTCTGGCATCGAAATTTTTGGCCCGTGAATTGCATCTGGCTAATGCAGGTGAGCCGAGCATCAAAATACCTATATTATTGATAGGCGCCAATCAGTTAAAGTTCTTGCAATGCAAAACCATTAAGATCAAAGCCGTTATTTTTATAAAGAGGACAGAGTGCAGCAAATAGATCATCTTAGGGGTAAGGTAAAAGTTCGTGCCGAACAAATTACCGATGCTGGTGTTAAAAAAGAAAAAAACGAAGATTGTATTGGTCTGCGGGTACCCGAAGAGCCTTTGTTAACGACCAAAGGCATTGTGGCTGTAGTCGCCGATGGTGTCAGTGCCTCAGAAGCTGGTAAGGAAGCCAGTGAAACCTGCGTGAAGGATTTTATTGCCGATTATTATTGCACCCCCGATGCCTGGACAGTAAAAACCTCGGCCCATAGGGTGCTAACGGCGTTAAATCGCTGGTTATACAGTCAAAGCCAGCAATTTGTTGATGTGCAAAAAGGTTACATCAGCACCATGAGTGTTTTGATTATAAAATCAAGAACAGCTTATATTTTCCATATCGGTGACTCGCGGATTTATCGTCTGAGAAATAATGACTTTGAACAAATAACCAAAGACCATGTTGCAGTAATCAATAAAAATACCCGCTATTTGTCTCGCGCGATGGGCATGGATGTGCGTATGGATATTGATTACTCCGCTTTGGATGTGGAAGAAGGCGATGTGTTTTTGCTCAGCACCGATGGTATCCACGATTTTGTTGACAGGGATTTTATTAATAAACAAATAGTAGACTTTCGACAGGGTGGCAAGGATGCTGGCCGGCTGTTGATAGAACAAGCGAAAGCAGGCGGCAGTGAAGATAACCTCAGTTGCCAGATTCTGATGTTTGAAACCTTGCAAAGTGGTAGCGTCGAGGATGCTTATAAAAAGCTGTCGGAACTTCCTTTCCCCCCAGTATTGTCTCCGGGAATGGTGCTTGATGGTTATCGTATTGAGCAGGAAATCCATGCCAGTACCCGAAGCCAGCTGTACCTTGTTACTGACACCCATGATCCTGCCAGGCAAAAATTGGTAATAAAGGCGCCTTCGATTAATTATGATGACGACCCTGCCTATATAGAGCGCTTGATTATGGAGCCATGGATTGGCCAAAGGATTGACAGCCCTCATGTGGTAAAAGTGGTTGAACCAAAAAATCCGCGAACATTTTTGTACTATCTGGTGGAGTACATAGAGGGTCAAACTTTAGACCAGTGGCTTGCCGAGCATAAAAAACCTGATGTGCAGGTTGTGGTGGATATTGTAGATCAGGTAATGAAAGGTCTACGGGCGTTTCACCGCAGGGAAACACTGCATCAGGATTTGAAACCAGGCAATATTGTTTTGGATAAAAAGGGCCTTGCTAAGATTATCGATTTTGGTGCTTGTTATGTTGGGGGGATTGGCGAGATCAGTACGGCGATAAAACGGGACTATATTCTTGGTACCGCCGATTATTCTGCTCCGGAATACCGAATGGGGCGAAAAGCAGAGTTTCAGTCAGACCTGTTTTCCCTGGCGGTTATCTGTTATCAAATGCTCACTGGGGAGTTCCCTTATGGGAAAAAATACGCTGAATGCAATCAATATACAGACTTTCTCAATCTGCAATACACGCCAGCGTATTTTCATAACCCGCTGGTGCCGGTATGGATGGATGGTGCGATAAAAAAAGCACTCAATATCAATATTGAGCTACGTTATAGGGATATTTCTGAGTTTATTTACGATTTAAGGCATCCCAATAAAGACTTTCTGAAAACAGTTTCCATGCCTTTGGTTGAGCAAAATCCATTACTGTTCTGGCAAGTAACTTCGGTAGTGTTGATGGTGGCTTTACTGCTGAGCTGGGTGTATTTTTTGAAAATTTAGCGCAATAAACGAGTATAGGAGTAAAACAAAAACGCCCTTAAGCATTGAAAACTTAAGGGCGTGTTGTGGCAGTGGTGCTGAAAAGAATAAAGCCTATCAGGCTTGGCTGGCTTTGGTTTCTTCTTTGGTTTCTTCTTTTTTGGCTTTTTTACCGCCACTGTTCTTTTGCATGCCGGCAGGCATCCAGGTGAATTTAACTTTATAGGTTTGCATGAATCCACCCAGTGTGCCAATCACTCTACCCAGGGCAATAAATGGGTCAGGAACAATAACATGGGCTTCCTGAAGGGTTTCAAGTAACTCATTCATGATCTCTTCCAGAGAAGCTTTTTTAGCTGGCCGCTTGGTGCGGATCACGTACTGAGACATTTCCTCGATAACCTCAGGATCAATGCCGGTGAACCCGGCCTTAATCATCAGTTCGCCAATGTTGGCATCAACATGGCCCAGCATAGCCATCATCAGCATGCTGTAATTCATGGTTTCTTCAGGCGATAAACGCCCGATGGTGCCATAATCGACGATAAAAATATTTTTATCTGGAGTTACCAGAAAGTTACCAGGGTGCGGATCAGCCTGAAAGCGGCCAAACTGGGTGATTTGTTGCATATAGCTGTCTTGCAGTACACCTAATAAATCTTTGGCTTCTTCTTTATTGCTGCGATCAAGATGTTCAACCAGTCGAGAACCGTTAATCCAGTGCGTTGCTATGACTCGCCTGGTGCACAGTTCCGGAACCAGCACCGGGACACGAATACGGGGCTGGTGATCCAGCTCTCCAAATTCCTTGGTGTTTTCATATTCAAAACGAAAATCCAGTTCTTCTGCAGTCATTTCAAGAAGCAGGCGAACAAACTGTTTAACATCCAGGTTGCCTGGCATTTTGCCCTGCAGGAATGAGGCAATAATCTGGAAAATGGTAAAGTCTTCATCAAACAGGTCGCGCACTTGAGGTTGCTGAATTTTAATAGCCACTTCCTGGCCGTTTTTCAATTTAGCTTTATGAACTTGTGCGATAGAGGCGGTGGCGATGGGAGCCTCATCAAGATATTCAAAGTGATCGCGCCAGTTTGCCCCCAGTTCCTGTACTAATACGGGTTCCAGTTTGGCAAATGGCACCTTGCGGTTTTCATTTTGTAGTGGCTTTAAAGCCTCGATATAAGCTTTGGGCAGGATATCCGGGCGAGCGCTGAGAAATTGCGCCAGTTTAACCCAGGTTGCGCCATTATTAAGGCACAGCTTGTAAAGTAAATTTGAATTTTTTAAATGTAATTTTTTATAGAGCGGGTTGTATTGCTCTTTGGCCCAGCCTTTGGTTTTTTTATTGAGCGCCGCATAAGAGCGTTCAATACGAATAACAGTGGAAATAGCGCGTATGGAACGTTTTTTACCGTGCCAGAGTTGCTTTGCCTTACGCCAATTAATCAAGGGTTCGTCAAAATTAAAGTCTATTTTGGCTTCACTCATTCATAATACCTCTATTACTTTTCTTCTATTGTCTTTTTTAAGTCTTGGCACTGAGTTTAAATTTGGTGCAACCATTTCCATTTAGAATAAATGGCTCCGCCTTAACTTGAAGACAGAAGATTTATCAATTTCAAAACAGCCAGCGCTGGTGCCAACCCCCAACCCAAGCTACCTGAAAAATTAGCAAAGCCTATTTTTCAGGTTACCGATCATATTCTTTTCAAAAAGATCTTACAAACATATTATCGGGGATTCTTCCAATATCAGTGTATTAGCACTATTTTTTAATGGTAACCTGTTGAAATATGTATATATTTATGGATGTAAAAAATTATGTAAAACCCTGTCGCATGATCACAAAACAGTCGTTTAGAGGTAGGTTAAAAAGCAAGCGCTGGTTAAATGTGTCGGTATAAGCGATTTAATGCGGTAAAAATACATTCGTTTAGGGTGTGGTTTTAGGTAGGGGGGGCGAAACGTTCATACCCTTAGAAGCTTTGTCCACCTTGACAAGGGTGTTATTAAGTACACTCATGCCAGAAAATGGATCGAATTGATCACTTGATGTCAGGTCATTGAAGCTTGCGCCGGCATAACGGTGAGCAATTTGAAGGCGGGTGTTCTGGCGGTGATGGCCCCAGCCGTGGGGTAAGCATACCACGCCTTTCATAATGCCAGGGTCTAATTCGGCCACTGTGCTTATGCTGTGTTGAATTGTTTTTATCCGTAGCTGATCGCCCGAGCTTATGCCTAATGAAAAAGCGTTTTCAGGATGGATGAACAAGGTATTAGAAGGCTTGCCTTTAACCAGGCGTTTGACATTGTGCAGCCATGAATTCATCGATCGCGGTGTGCGTCTGCCGATCAAAATAAATTCATTATTTGCCAAAGGCTGTCTGTCTTCAGTGCTTATGCTTATTTTTTGCAGCTCGCTTTGATAAATATCGGGTGTAAGGTTTAAGGTTTTGTGGTCAGTAAAAAGCTTAAGTCTGTCCGGCAGGCAGGGTGTCATGGCGCCCAGGTCTATGCCCTGAGGTTTTTGTTTGAGTTTTTTTAGGCTTAACCCTTGTTTTGAATGTGGGTCGTTGTCAAGTAAAGTGATCCGTTTATAAAACGGTGATATTTGAAAAAGCAGCCGTAGCTTTCTTGGTATATTCATCCTGAAGTATTTTACAAACCACTTGGCAGGCGGTTGAAAACCTTGGCTTAAACGGCTTTTCCTGAAAGAAAAGCCATAGGGCCCTAACCTGAGCATCAGACCAAGCACACCGTCAGCGCCCAGTTTTCTAAACATTAGAATAACAAAACCAATGGCCAGTGTCCGCAGAGCGTGAAAGGAAGGCCCGCAGTTTAAAATATTGCTCAGAGACAATAAAATTTGCCAGTCATGCCGGGCATCAATCGCGGGTGGAAACAACGGTTCGGAATAGCGGGCATTATTGCGCACAGCGGTGAGGTTACAGGTCATGTTGTATTGTGATCTTTCCAGAGGGCTGGTGGGGGGTAAAATAATATCAGCAAAGCGATTGGTTTCATTGATATAGCTATCAACGGCCACCATAAAATCAAGCTGGCCAAGGGCTTGTTCAAGCCTGGTGCCATTGGGTGTGGATAAAACCGGGTTGCCCGCCACGTTAATAAAAGCCCTGATCTTTTCAGGCTCCTCTGACAGCATCTCATCGGCCATTTCAACAACGGGTAGTTCTGAGTCAAAGGAGGGCAGATTTTTGAGTCGGCTTCTGTATTCATTGAAGCGGCCATTTTCATTAATCAACGCGGACAGTAAGGCCAAATCTGCAGCGGGCGTTGGAAACATTAAGCCGCCGGGTTTATCAAGGTTGCCGCTGATAATATTCAATAGGTAAATTAACCAGGCGTTAATTGCGCCGTGTTGTTGGGTGCAAATGCCTACACGGCCATAAGCCGCAGCGGTTTTTGATGTTGCAAACTCAAGTGCCAGCACTTCTATCACATCGCTTGCTATGCCGGTTTGTCTGGCAACTTTCTCAAGTGTGTAGGCCTGGGTGAGTTGTTTCAGTTCAGTTAAACCTGTGGTGTAGTTTTGCCACTCGCCCTGATCAACCAGCTTATGTTGAAAAATAATCTGGATTATACCCAGGAGCAGAAAGGTGTCCTGGCCTGGGCGAATATAAATATGTTGATCGGCCAGCGCTGCTGTTTCGGTTTGTCTGGGGTCAATGGTAATGATTTTGCCGCCACGATTTTGCAGTGACTTAAGGCGATTTTTTATATTCGGCGCACTCATCACGCTGCCATTGGACACTAAAGGGTTGGCGCCAAAACAAAGCAGAAAATCCGTTCGGTCTATATCAGGTACCGGCAGCATGGCCATGTGGCCGAATAGCTCGTGGGCGGCAAGCATGTGAGGCAACTGGTCGCTGGAGGCGACGCTGAAGCAGTTCCTGCTGTTGAGGGCTTTTTTTAGCAGAATGCTGCTAAGCAAGCTGCCATGGTGGTGGTAACGTGGGTTGCCAAGGTACAGAGCAATGCTGTTGCGGCCGAATTTTTTTTGAATCGTTGTCAGTTGTTGCTTGATATCCTTGAATGCCATTTCCCAGGAGATGGTTTCCCAGCCATGGGCTGTTCTGCGCACTGGCTGGCGCAAGCGATCCGGGTCTTCATGAATGTCTTTTAGCGCCAGGG
This sequence comes from Pseudomonadales bacterium, assembly GCA_040235475.1. GTDB lineage: Bacteria > Pseudomonadota > Gammaproteobacteria > Pseudomonadales > UBA3067 > JBECKY01. The sequence goes on along the minus strand of JBECKY010000043.1, from coordinate 18,441 downwards.
CTTTTGCGCATAAATAACCTTTGCTAAAACTGTCATCGGGGTTGCCCTTGATGCTGGTAATTTCGCCATCGATGGTTTGAATTTTCAGCCCGCACATGGCCTCGCACAAATTGCAAATCTGAAGATGGGTGTGAATACGATGGCGGGTCGTTGCTGGCTTGGTGTGCACAAGGAATCAGGTAGTTTAAAAAGCGCATTAAGGCAATTTATGCCGGAGGCTGGGTTCGTGCTCTTCCAGCATAAATTGCGCGTTTAACACAAGGTCAAGTCAGCGCTGGTCGATGCTGATTTCTCCAGAACCATTGGCAAGCAATAATAATAATCCGCCGGTTATGGTGATATTTTTCATAAACATAATCATTTGCATTTGGTTATCAAAATCACCATGAAACAAAAAGGCAGCCAGAATTGTGAATACAGCAAGGCCAAGTGCTGCAAGGCGAGTCCACCAACCTAAAATAAGGCCAAGGGCGCCGGCAATTTCCAGGACGATAACCGGACCTAGAAGGCATCCACTTACGTTCATGGTTTCCATATAGGCTTGAGTAACTTCATAGGTCATTATTTTATTGACACCTGATAACAAAAATATGCTGGCTAACAGTATGCGCCCCAGTAGTTCGATAACATTTCCAACACCGTCCATCTTCGTTCCCCTTTGTTTTGATATGTTTGATTGGCCTTTTTTTACTAATACGTATTATGCATAAAGCAAATTTGCAACTTTGTACTGAGATTTATCAGGCTCGGCTGAAAAAGGTAAGGTCTCTTTATGCGAGCTAATCAAGGCTAATAGCTTCTTAACTTTGTTTCAAGCGTTTATTTATTCCCGCTTTTTGTTTTGTTCTATGATGGCCCAGTCAATATGTTCTTTAACCATGTCGGAAATGTGAGAGTCAAACTTTTTATTTGTTAGCGACTGTAAAATTATTGGCATATAGGACGCATTGCCCAGCGCAACGGCAATGTTTCTAATCCAGTTTTGATAACCGGTGCGGCGAATCGGCGAGCCCTCAGTCTTCTCAAGAAAAGCGTCTTCGTCCCAATTAAATAATTCAAGTAAATCCTGATTATCCAGCTGGTGGCGAGGTGTGTAATCTGCTTCCAGGCTGTGTTTGGCGTAGCGGTTCCAGGGGCAGAGTAGTTGGCAGTCGTCGCAACCAAAAATGCGATTACCCATTAATGGGCGCAATTCTTCTGGGATAGCGGTTTTTAATTCAATGGTAAGGTAGGAAATACAGCGGCGGGCATCGAGTTGTTTGGCGCCCACAATGGCTTGAGTGGGGCAGATATCAATGCAGGCCGTGCAGCTGCCGCAGTGTTCGCTGGCTTCGGTGTCAACAGGTAAAGGTAAGTTGGTGTAGATTTCACCTAAAAAAAACCACGAACCTGCATGGCGATTAATCAACAGGGTGTGTTTGCCTATCCAGCCATGGCCGGCTTTTTCTGCCAGGGCTTTTTCCAGTACCGGCGCGCTGTCAACAAAAGCTCGAAAGTGAGCAGTTTCTTGTGAGCGGTTATTGGTATCGTGATTGATATCGGCTGCTGCAGTAATATGCTGTTTGATTTTGTCCGCGAGTTTTTTCAGTCGCGAGCGAATCACTTTGTGATAGTCTCTGCCTAGAGCATATCTTGAAATATAGGCTTTTTGCGGCGATTGCAAAATTTTAATCGGTTGTGTATCTGGGGGCAGGTAATCCATTCGAGCGGTAATAACCCTTAAAGTGCCGGGTATTAATGCTTCAGGTCGGCTGCGTTTATGGCCGTGGGCTTCCATATAGGCCATTTCGCCGTGGTAACCTTGCGCTAACCATTTTTGTAAATATTTTTCATCCTGGGCAAGGTTTGTATCGGTTATGCGGATGTCGGCAAAACCAAGGTTTCGACCCCAATCTTTGATATCATCAGCCAGGCTTTCAAAGTTTATGTCTGTTTTCATCAGCGGGTGTCTGAGTACTATTACCTTGCAGTCGCAAGACGATTACTTGAACGATACGTTGAAATAGGTAAGCTAATTTTATGCGTAACGATTTTAGAAGCAAATTGCCCAAGTCATTATACACGGCTGAACAAACCCGGGCTTTGGATCAATGTGCGATTCAGGTCCATGGTATTCCAGGTTTAAGCTTAATGGAGCGTGCGGGTCAGGCCTGCCTTGATATTCTGCTTGAACAGTGGCCGGATTGTAGCACGCTTGCCATCTGTTGCGGTTCAGGCAATAACGCCGGGGATGGTTATGTGATTGCCCGCCTGGCCAGTGCTGCCGGTAAAAAAGTAGTCATTTATCAAATCGGTGACATGAGTAAGCTTAAAGGCGATGCCCTGGCCTGTGCCCAAAGGGTTAGCAGCTTAACGGTCATTAATATTCAAGAGCGCGACGATCTGGAAAGGTTTCGGCAGGGTTTAAACGCAGCCGATGTGGTGGTTGACGCCTTATTGGGTACTGGTTTAAAGGGGGTGGTGGAGTCACCCTGTGCTGAACTTATTGATGCTGTTAATCAGTCAGGCAAGCCGGTGCTGGCGGTGGATATCCCTTCCGGTTTGAGTGCTGATACTGGCGCGGTCTTAGGCTGCGCCATAAAGGCAAGCTTAACAGTGACTTTTATTGGCTTAAAGAGGGGCTTGTTAAGTGGCTTGGGCCCGGGCTTATCGGGCCGGATCTATTTTAATGATTTGGCTGTGCCTGAAAGCGTTTATGAAACTGTCCCATCGACAAGCTGTCGGGAAGACTACGCAAGCTTAGCAACATTATTGTCCTCGTTTTTGTCCCCCAGGCAAAGAACCGCTCATAAAGGCAGCTTTGGGCATGTTTTAATTGTGGGTGGAAACTATGGTATGGCTGGAGCGGCATTAATGGCGGGGATGTCGGCAATGCGGGTAGGGGCTGGCATGGTCACGGTGGCTACGCGACCTGAACATTGTGGCGTGATTACCAGCCGCCAGCCAGAGTTGATGGTGCGCGGCATTGCAGGCTTAAAAGATCTGCAACCCCTGTTGGAAAAAGCCACTGTCGTGATTTTAGGCCCAGGTCTGGGTGCGGGTTCGAGTGGCGGAGAGTGGGCACAAACGTTGTTCAATTACCTGGTGCAACAGGATTTGCCCATGGTTGTGGATGCCGACGGACTGAACTTATTAAGCCGCCATGTGCCAAAACTGCGCAAGCAAAACTGGGTGCTCACGCCTCACCCGGGTGAAGCGGGCAGGTTGCTGGCTTGTAGCGCCGAAAAAATAGAATCGAACCGTTTTGAGGCGGTTGAAAAAATACAGCGGGTGTATGCGGGCGTTGTGGTTTTGAAAGGCGCCGGCACACTGATTGCGGCTGAAGAAGAGAACGAGGCAAGGCAGTATTTAATCAGTGCCGGCAATCCGGGTATGGCCACGGCGGGCATGGGTGATGTACTCAGTGGTGTAATCGGTGGTTTGATGGCGCAGGGTCTAAACCCGATCGCTGCGGCTAGGTTGGGGGTAGCGGTACACGGTGCCGCCGCCGATGTGCTGGCTGAAAAACACGGTGAACGCGGCATGCTGGCCACTGACTTGTTGCCTGCAATAAGGTCGCTTGTCAATCCATGAAGTGAAGCTGGGTTGTTATTGCTGTTATTATCAACTTGCATTGGCCGAAGACCAATGGTGATGCATCCCTGCAGCACACTATTAACCCAACAATCATTACTGCACTGCCGGCTTAATATAATAGCTGTACTTATGACTGAATTTTCCAGCTTTAAATTGAAATTCGCTCGAAACCCAGGGTTTTACATTTGAATAATAACGACGCACAACAGCCACCGGATTTTTCTTTAGAATATCCACTGCCGGATGACCAGGCTACCGTTAGCCTTGGCAGGGCTCTGGCCCATGCGCTGGATCAAATTTCCGGTCCTGAAGCCAGGAGTCGCGGGCTGATTTTTTTGCGAGGCGAGTTGGGTGCGGGTAAAACAACCCTTAGTCGGGGGCTGCTCAGATACTTTGGCTATCAAGGAGCGGTTAAAAGCCCTACTTATACTTTGGTAGAGCCTTATGAGCTGGATGCGGTATCGGTCTACCATTTTGATCTGTATCGTTTGTCAAACCCGGAAGAGCTTTATTACCTTGGTTTTGAGGAATACCTCTCATCAGGCAATATTTGTCTTGTTGAGTGGCCGGAAAAAGCTGGCGATTTTTTGCCCTGCTGTGATATAGACATTAATATAAGCATTAATAACAATAAACGTATAGCCAAGCTAATGGCACGAACACCAGAAGGCTGCCGTATCCTGCCTGTAATGCCGCAAGTGAGTTAGCGTGGTTGAGGTTGTCAGACAGTTTGACGGGGCGTTACTGATTAAAGGCTAAAAGAGCTGCTATAATCGTGCCCGAATAAGCCAGGAATAAAATACGACTGCAGTGTCGGTTTGCGAGCAATCGGGAATAATAAAAGACCGGGGTTTTAAAAGGGTGATCAAAAGAATCTTCAGCACAGCTAAGTTTTTGGCAATGGCTCTGGTGGCGAACGGTGTTATTGGCAGTATGGCAGTCTATGCACCCGAAGCATCGGCAACAACTCAAGTTCATGGTGTCCGGGTCTGGAAGGCGCCTGACCATACCCGTTTTGTCTTTGATCTGAATAAGGCGGTTTCACATCAAGTATTTACCCTTGATGATCCCCATCGGGTAGTGATTGATTTAAAAAAATCTTCAGCAAAAAAAAATTTCAACAAGCTGGATTTAGGCAACACACCCGTTACCCAAGTGCGCACGGCAAGGCAAGATAACGGCGATTTGCGCATTGTTCTGGATGCTAAGGAGGCTTTGCAACCAAAGAGCTTCGTCTTGCCACCTAATCAGCAATATGGTCACAGGCTGGTACTGGACCTGTACGATAAAAGTTATCAACCGGTTAAAACCGAGCAAAGCGTTTATAAATCTGTGGTTACGGACAGTAGCTCCGGTAACGCCGATAGAAGTTACCGGGACATTGTTGTGGCCATTGATGCCGGACATGGTGGTGAAGATCCAGGTGCCAGTGGGCCAAACGGCACCAAAGAAAAAACCGTGGTGTTGCAGATTGCCAGGGAGCTGGCTAATCAATTAAAGCGCGAAAAAGGTATTCGCCCTGTATTGATACGGGATGGTGATTACTACTTGAAACTGGATAAGCGCCGTCTCTTAGCCAGTGAAAAGTACAATGCTGACATGTTTATTTCGATACACGCCGATGCGTTTACCGACAGTACGGCAAAAGGGGCGTCTGTTTATACGCTGTCTCGCAAAGGTGCAACAAGCGGCATGGCGCGTTACCTGGCGGAAAAAGAAAACCAGGCTGACTTAATCGGTGGTGTTTATGTTGAGGAAGACAATGAGCTAATTAGGAAGTTGATCGTGGACCTTGCAATGGAAGGTGTGCTTGAGCACAGCTTTTATGTTGGCAAGTCAATTCTAGGCGAGATGGGTAGTGTTGCCCAGCTGCATAAAAACAGAGTTGAGCAGGCTGGGTTCCTGGTGCTGAAGTCTCCTAAGATGGTTTCTATTTTGGTTGAAACCGGTTTTATTTCCAATCCCCAGGAAGAGCGGCTATTGCGTTCCAGCTCCCACCAAAAGAAAATGGCCTCAGCGATTGTCAAAGGCGTGCAATCCTATTTTAATCAATATCCGATTCCCGGTACTTACCATGCCCAGAAACGGCAGGCGTCGGGCCAGTATGCCAAGCACAAAATTCGTTCGGGGGACACTTTGTCGGCCATCGCTGATAATTATCAAGTCAGCGTTCACGCCATTCGTCGCATGAACGGCATGAAGAATGACACTATTCAGGTCGGTAAGGTATTATTGATTCCTTAAAAAGCCTACCGGCTGCTGCATTCAGGCTTAGAGTTGTTAGTGCCTGCTTCTTATTCCATTTAAGCAATCTGGTTTTTACGTAAATTTCATGCAAACTCAAGAAAAAAGCCAAGTAAAGACTATTGAAGTGCTTAGCCCCAGGCTGGCAAACCAGATTGCTGCGGGTGAGGTTGTCGAACGGCCAGCGGCAACAGTAAAAGAGTTGTTGGAAAACAGCATTGATGCAGAAGCGACGCAGCTGGATATAGAAGTCGAACAGGGCGGCACTAAACTTATTCGGATCAGGGATAATGGCACCGGGATTTATAAAGAGGGGTTAATGTTGTCTCTTGAGCGCCATGCTACCAGCAAAATTAAAGAGCTGGATGACCTGGAAGGAATCTCCAGTCTTGGTTTTCGCGGCGAGGCTCTTGCCAGTATTGCATCGGTATCACGTTTGACCCTGGTTTCAAGCACCACGGATGACGGTCAGGGCTGGTCGGTTTGGGCCGAAGGCCAAAATATGGATGCGGTTATTAAACCCGCAGCCCATGGTCGTGGTACCAGCGTAGAAGTGCGTGATCTTTTTTTTAATACCCCGGCAAGAAGAAAATTTCTGCGTACTGAAAAAACCGAATTTAATCACCTTGAAGAAGTGGTAAAGCGTTTGGCCTTAAGCCACATGCACATTGCTTTCCAGTTACGTCACAATCAACGCACCGTACTTAATTTAAAAGCCGCTCACAGTCAGGTGGAGATAGAAAGAAGGGTGGCAAGTATTTGCGGTCCTGCCTTTATGGAGAATGCTGTTGCAATTGCGATGGCCGTTGAGACCGAATTCGGCAAGCTGCAGCTGTCAGGCTGGATGGGCTTGCCGACTTTTTCACGCAGTCAGGCTGATTTGCAGTATTTTTTTGTTAATGGTCGGATGGTGCGTGATAAGGTCGTTAGCCATGCGGTGCGTAAAGCTTATCAGGATGTGCTTTATCATGGTCGGCATCCGGCCTATGTCTTGTATTTGACGCTCAATCCTAAAATGGTTGATGTAAATGTGCATCCAACCAAACATGAAGTACGGTTTCGTAACAGCCGGGAAGTGCATAGCTTTCTTTACCGAAGTTTATACCGCGCAATTGCAGACTTGCGCCCTGGTGATGTTACAGATGCAGCGCTTACGAGCACTCAGAGTGAGTTGCAGGCCCAGGCTTTTGCTCCTCAGCAAGTCGCAATGCCTTTGACTGAAACAGTGGTTTTTTCCGATGCGCTGGATTCGCCTGTGCGGCAAGAAAATGCTTTTCAGCATGCTGCTGCCAAAGGTACTGCGCGGAAGGCTTACACGCAACAAAATTTCGCAAATTCTCCGCACCAAATAACTGAGCAAATCGCCGCATACGGTGGCTTACACCCCGCGCCTGTTATTGATGGTAAAGCCGAGATACCGCCTTTGGGATTTGCTCTGGCGCAACTGCAGGGCATTTATATTCTCGCGCAGAATCAACAGGGCCTGGTGATTGTGGATGCTCATGCAGCCCATGAACGCATAACCTACGAGCAGATGAAAACCGCATACCAGGAACAGGGCGTACAGGCACAGCCTTTATTGGTGCCGGTGAGTATCGCGGTCAGTACTAAAGAAGCTGATTGTGCCGAACAGCAACAAGCGATATTTGAAACCCTGGGGTTTCAGCTGCAGCGTATGGGGCCTGAAACTTTAGTCGTCCGGCAAGTGCCTGCCTTGCTCAGGCAATCCGACGTTGAAGCCCTGGTGCGCGACGTTTTATCAGACCTGATTACCCACGGCAGCAGTGAAAGAATTAAGGCAGCGATGAACGAAGTGCTGTCCACCATGGCCTGTCATGGATCGGTGCGGGCTAATCGCCAACTCTCTGTTCCTGAAATGAATGCCCTGTTGCGTGATATGGAGCGTACCGAGCGCAGCGGCCAGTGTAACCATGGACGCCCGACCTGGACTGTGCAAACCTTTGAGGAATTGGATCGTTTATTTTTGCGTGGTCGCTAGGCAACCTCTAACCAAACCATGGATCCTCATTTTGCGCAGAATATCCAGTTTATTTGCCGCATAAAAACACCGGCTGTTGGGGCAAATTTTTGCCTTGAATCTAAATATTCTGAAGCACAATCTGCTTCGCCCAAACTTAATCAGAGGTTCCCAAGAAAATGACCGGTAGCAAATTATCGGGGCCAATGCCCAGGAGCAAACCCTTAGCGGTTTTTTTAATGGGCCCAACCGCTTCAGGTAAAACCGGCTTGGCCAGCAAACTGCTTGAACGTTTACCCTGTGACATTATCAGCGTTGATTCAGCCCTGGTTTATCAGGGCATGAATATAGGCACCGCGAAACCATCACAGCAGGAATTGCTTGCCGCACCCCACCGGCTGATCGATATTCGTGATCCAGCCATTCCCTATTCGGTAGCGGAATTCAGGGCCGATGCCCTCAAGGAAATGCGGGCGATCAGCGATGCCGGCCGTATCCCGCTGTTGGTGGGCGGCACTATGATGTATTTCAAAGCCCTCAAAGACGGTATGACAGAGCTGCCTTCTGCTAATCAAGTCGTGCGGGTACGCTTAAACAGCGAAGCCAGCGAGAAGGGTTGGCCACACATGCACGCCAGGCTTGAGCGTATTGACCCTGCAGCCGCAGCGAGAATTCACCCCAACGACAGTCAGCGCATACAGCGGGCCCTGGAAATATATGAAATGGTCGGCATATCTCTGAGCGAATTGCAAAATAAACAGCAAAATCAGCCACAGCAGGATCAAAATAGTCTTTCACTTAGGGTAACTGAACAAAGTTTTCAGTATAATGTCCTAAGTGTTGCTCTTATGCCCCGAAGCCGAGCTTTATTGCATCAGAGAATCGCGCTGCGATTTGAACAAATGCTAGAGCAGGGATTTGTGGATGAGGTACGGGCACTTTTTGAACGGGGTGATTTAAGCCCCGATTTGCCAGCCATTCGGGCAGTAGGTTACCGACAAGTGTGGGATTATCTTGAAGGTAAAGTGGACTATGAAGTCATGAAGGATCGAGGCATTATAGCCACGCGCCAGTTGGCAAAGCGGCAAATCACCTGGCTGCGCAGTTGGGAAGATGTTCACTGGTTTGATACAGACCAGGTTAATCTTGTCGAAGAGGTATTAAGCTTAGTACCTCCTGGGCTTGTTGCCAGTTAGCCGGTTTTATAGATAGCTTTTTATGGTTTGTTTCTTTTTTTGGCCTAATTTTGGGCCTGTTTATTTAACTTAGGAGTTGTGATATGTCCAAAGGGCACACATTACAAGACCCTTTCTTGAATGCATTACGCAAAGAAAGGATTCCCGTTTCTATTTTTCTAGTCAATGGCATCAAACTGCAGGGGCAAGTTGAATCGTTTGATCAATATGTTGTGTTGTTAAGGAATACCGTTAACCAAATGGTGTATAAACACGCGATATCAACGGTTGTGCCTGCGAGAAACCCTCGTTCAAGCAGCTCCCATGATGGTGATCATAGTGATCACGACGATCATGATCATGGTATGTAAGCGTAGCGTAGCTTTAGCTAAAGAGTTAACAGGGCGCGGCATTGTTTTTTGAGCGCCCTGATAATGGTGAAAAAGCAGTACTTGTGCATCTTAAGTTAGCAGATGAGCAGGGTGCAGATGATTTCCTTGAGTTTCAACTACTGGTTGATTCGGCCAAAGTCGTATCGGTAGCCCATGTTTTGGGCAGCAGTTATGCACCTGCGCCTAAATATTTTGTTGGTAAAGGTAAAGTTGAGGAAATCCGCCAGGCTGTGTGCGAACATAAAGCTGACGTGGTCCTGTTCAATCATACCTTAAGACCGTCCCAGGAGCGCAACCTGGAAAAAGCTTTGCAATGCCGGGTACTGGATCGTAACGGCGTGATTCTGGATATTTTTGCACAAAGAGCGCGAACCTTTGAAGGAAAGCTACAGGTTGAGTTAGCACAACTTGAACATTTGTCTACCCGGCTGATACGGGGCTGGACCCACCTTGAGCGGCAAAAAGGCGGTATTGGCTTACGTGGCCCCGGTGAAACCCAGCTGGAAACGGATCGGCGCTTGTTACGACAGCGGGTAAAATCCATTAGCAAACGCCTTGAAAAAGTTCGTAACCAACGTGAGCAGGGGCGAAAAGCCAGGAAAAAGAAAAACGTGCCTACTGTCTCTATTGTGGGTTACACAAATGCGGGTAAATCCACCCTGTTTAACTGGCTAACTGCCGCTGATGTGTTTGCGGCGGATATGCTGTTTGCTACCCTGGATCCAACCTTGCGCAGCATTAACCTGCCGGCTATTGGGCCGATTGTATTGGTCGACACCGTAGGGTTTATTCGTCACCTGCCCCATAATCTGGTTGATGCTTTTCGGGCTACCCTGGAAGAAACCTGCCAGGCGGATTTGTTGCTGCACGTTATCGATGCCTGTCACTCGGAAAGGGACGATACCATTCATGAAGTTGAGCAGGTTTTGCATGACATAGGCGCCAGTGGTATACCTTGCATCCAGGTATTTAATAAAATTGATCTACTGGAGCTTGAGCCACGCATCGAAAGAGACAATATGGGCAGGCCAGTCAGAATTTGGCTCTCATCCAAGCAGCAGCTGGGTGATACAGCGCTGATACAGGCTATCAGTGAATACCTGGAAGAGGATATGGTGCAAGGGCAGGTGGTTCTTGATTCGTTTATGGGACGAGTTCGTGCCATGCTGTATGACTGTGGAGCCATCGTTCAGGAAGATGTCAAGCAAGATGCAAAAGGCGCGATGTCTTATAATATGCAAATAAAGCTGCCTGGTCGGGACTGGGAGCAAATCCTAAAGAAAAACGATTTGAATGCGAAGCAGCTGCCGGTAAAGCCGGTAAAGTAGTGACCTTAGTCTTCTTCTATGTGCCTGTGAGATAAATCAATTCTTAATTTAACCTGACAGCCTATAAACAACAGGTTAAACTGTAGATCAAGTTGAATAAAAATCAACAAGTCGCAGTTTATTGAACTGTTTTTTCATCGCAGGGTGTTCTTTGCTTATCGTTAGTCATACTCCATTAAATTATGCACAGATGTAAAAATATGCTAGTTTTGGCATTTTACAGGCGCGTTAAAATAGAACTCGGCGGCAAGGGGATTAAACCGCAGTAAGGTGGAATTAATAAAAGCGCCCTTAACACTAACAGTTAATTGTAAAACAATGAAAGGTGGAAAGCTTTATGGCTTGGAATGAGCCCGGCGGAAATAATAAAAACCAGGATCCCTGGGGTAATAAAAACGGTGAGCAAGGTCCTCCGGATCTGGATGAGGTTGTTAAAAAACTTCAGGAAAAGTTCAGTGGCTTTTTGGGTGGTGGTAAGGGTGCCGGTGGTGGTGGCGGTAACCCCTGGCCTATGTTTGGTTTCGTAGCCCTTATTGTGCTTGCACTTTGGGGTTTCAGTGGTTTTTACCAGGTCAATCAGGCGGAAGAAGCCGTGGTGATGCGCTTTGGTAAGTTTTCAGAATTGGTAGATCCGGGCTTGCATTGGAATCCGCCCCTTATTGACCGGGTGATTAAAGTGAATGTTGAGCGGGTATCATCCATGCCCATTAAAGCCACTATGCTTACTGAAGATGAAAATATTGTTGATATTGCCTTAGTGGTGCAATACCAAGTTAGCGATCCGAAGAATTATGTTATGGAAATCAGTAAGCCCCAGGATGTTCTCGAGCATGCTACCGAAAGCGCTTTGAGGCATGTTGTGGGTGGTTCAACCATGGACAGTGTGATTACCGAAGGCCGGGGCGTCCTGGGTACAGAGGTGCATGCCTTATTGCAACAATCACTAGACCGTTACAGCAGTGGTATCAATGTTCGTAAAGTTAACGTACAGGCCTCTGATCCGCCAAAAGCGGTTAAAGCTTCCTTTGATGATGTGATTAAAGCCAAAGAAGATCGCGAGCGGATGAAAAATGAGGCGGAATCCTATGCCAATACTGTCGTGCCGGAAGCCAGGGGTTTTGCTCAGCGGCAAATTGAAGAAGCCAATGCTTATCGAGAAGAAGTTGTTGCCAGGGCAGATGGTGAGGCCGATCGCTTTAAGAGGTTGTTAACTGAATACAGCAAAGCCCCGGATGTGACTCGGCAGCGCCTGTACATTGAAACCATAGAAGGCGTGTTATCAAAATCCACCAAGGTATTGGTGGATGTGGATGGCGGCAATAACATTCTCTACTTGCCCTTGGATAAAATGATGCGCCAGGAATCATTTCAAGGTGTGCTGCCTTCTGAGACAAAGACAAACTCTGAAGACATTCGTAATGCAATGAAGCGTGGCACGGATCGTTTGAGGCAATCATCACGCACCGGCGGCATAAGGGAAGGGGGTTAAATGAACAGTAAAATAGTTGTGGCGTTGGGAATTGGGGTGCTCTTGCTTCTACTGGCATCGGGTTCTTTGTATGTGGTTAATGAAACCCAACGTGGGGTTTTACTTGAATTTAAAAAAGTAAAAAATGCTGATCTCCAACCAGGTCTTGGTTTCAAATGGCCCTTTATTAGCGAGGTTGTAGTCTTTGATGGCAGGGTTCAAATCTTGGACTCGCCCTCTGAAGAGTTTCTCACCTTGGAGAAAAAGCGGCTGATTGTGGATTCCTACATCATCTGGATTATTTCTGATGTGCAAAAATATTTTACCTCTACAGGAGGTCTGACCCGAAGTGCCGAACAGCTGCTGGGTGACCGGGTTAACAATGGCTTGCGCGACAAGTTTGGCCGACGTACTGTTCATGAGGTGATTTCTGGCGAACGTGAGCAATTAATGGTTGAATTAACCAAAGAGGTCAATGAATCTGCAGTGAGCGCCTACGGTGTTGAGGTTGTAGATATTCGTGTTAAGCAAATAAATCTGCCCACGGCTGCCAGCGAAGCGGTTTATGCTCGTATGCGTGCCGAGCGTGATCGTGAAGCGCAGGAATATCGATCCACTGGTAAAGAACTGGCAGAAGGTATCAGAGCTGATGCCGATCGCCAGGAGCGGATTATTCGGGCTGAAGCTTATCGGGATGCTGAAAAAATCCGTGGTGAGGGTGATGCCTTGGCTACAGCGACCTATGCTGCAGCCTTTAATAAAGATGCCGAATTCTATAAGTTTCACCGCAGCCTGGAAGCCTATCGTTCAGCTTTTGATAGTAAAGATGATGTTCTGGTGTTGAAACCCGACAGTGAATTCTTTAAGTACCTGAATAAAACCAGATAGGTTAATTAAACTGCTTGGCAGTTAACTGATGGTTGAAGGATAAGCCGTTCTGATAATGGGTCTAAAGGTGTTATTATAAGAAACCGGGCGTGAGCCCGGTTTTTTGTGTTTTGGCGTTTGCTAAACCCTTGCTGTTAGTTCTGAATCTTCAGTAATACAGGGATGTGGCAGCATTTTCGGAAATTTTAAGGTATTGAAAATGCAGGGGAGGCAGAGGGTTCGGTTGCTGATAAAAATGATTTCCTGGTAAATAATGAATATAGATTGGCAAACACTGGGCGCAGCTCTTGCGCTGATGTTTATTTTCGAAGGCATGCTGCCATTTCTTCTACCCAATCGTTTGCGAATGGCTGCATTGACCGTGTTGAAATTGGATAATAGAAGCCTGCGCATGATGGGCTTAGGCAGCATGCTCCTAGGCTTGATCCTGCTTTATATTATCAAATAATGTTTTTATGGCTGGACACCCATAACCAGCTGTTTTTCTGTAGGTCGGGCCATAACCTGACAGATGTAGATGTATTTGCTAATAGGTTGATTTGGCTTGCAGAAATCTGAGCTGCAAAAGACCCTGGGGTTTGAGCAAGATGTTCCTGGGTGGACACTGGACATAGGTATAATTATTTAATTAAAAACTACAGCTAAGCATCCTGAAAAAGGTATGGAAGATTTTTAGGTTCAGGCTCCTTAGCATTAACAAAGCACAGGCAAACAAATATGGCTAATGCAAAACAATGGCTACTGCCGGAGGGGGTAGAAGAGCTTTATCCGGCAGAATCCGCCAAGGTTGAAGGTTTACGCCGGCAACTTCTGGATTTGTACAGCAGTTGGGGTTATGAGCTGGTGTTTCCGCCATTGATTGAATACCTCGACTCCTTGCAGACGGGTATGGGCGGCGATCTTAAGTTACAAACTTTCACCATAACGGACCAGCTAACCGGAAAGCTAATCGGGGTGCGGCCTGATATAACGCCGCAAATAGCCCGGATTGATGCCCACGGTTTGAAGCGAGCCGGTCCGGTGCGCCTATGCTATGCCGGCACGGTGCTGCATGCCAAGCCCATTGGTTTGGGTGAGTCGCGCAGTTTGATTCAAGTTGGCGTGGAGCTGTATGGCCATAGTGGCATTGAAAGTGATGCTGAGGTCGTGCAATTGATGTTGCGCACACTGGGTACAGCCGGATGCCAGAACTTCCATCTCGATTTAGGTCATGTCGGCATTTATCGCGGTTTGGTTGCAGCGGCTGCCCTGACTGAGGAGCTGGAAGCCAGTCTGTTTGATATTTATCAACGTAAGGCCAAGGCTGAATTAGTGGATTTTATTGCTGCCTATGTTGATGATCAAAAGATAAAAACCATGCTGTTGAATCTGGTGGATTTGGCTGGTGATGAGCAAGTACTCGCTCAGGCCAGAAACACTTTGGCTGATGCTCCGGCTGCTACCTTAAGTGCTTTGGATGAGCTGGAAAAGATCTATCAATTGTTGCAAAATCGCTTTCCCGATGTGCCGGTGTATTTTGACTGCAGCGAATTGCGCGGCTATCACTACCATACCGGCGTGGTTTTTGCGGCCTACCTGCCCGGTCAAGGTCAGGCGGTTGCCAAGGGCGGGCGTTACGACCATATCGGTGAGAAGTTTGGTCGAGCACGCCCCGCTACAGGTTTTAGTGCCGACATAAAAAGCCTCATAACCTACTATCATAACGAAACCACCGATATTATTTTTGCGCCTGGCGATAATGATTTAGTCTTGGCCGAAAAGGTGCTTGAACTGCGTGGGCAGGGGCAAAGAGTCGTGCAGGCATTGCCTGGGCAAATAGAATCAGCTGCAGAAATGGGATGCAGTAAACAATTAGTCTGTCGAAACGGTGCCTGGGAAATAGCAGGCGTTTAGGCCAAGTGAAAAGGCCAACAATAAGGCCAAAGGTGATTATCATCATGGGTAAAAATATTGTAGTGCTCGGCACCCAATGGGGTGACGAAGGCAAGGGTAAAATAGTTGATCTGCTTACCGACAAAGCCAGCTACGTTGCACGCTTTCAAGGCGGTCACAATGCGGGCCATACCTTGGTTATTAAAGGTGAAAAAACTGTATTGCATTTAATTCCTTCGGGTATTTTACGTGAAAATATTCAGTGTCTGATAGGTAACGGTGTGGTATTAGCTCCCGATGCATTGATCAAGGAAATCCTAGGGCTGGAAGAAAAAGCGGTGCCGGTTAGAGATCGTTTACGCCTTAGTCCCGCATGCCCATTAATTTTGCCTTACCATGTTGCTCTGGATAAAGCCCGAGAATTAGCGAGAGGGAAATCGGCTATTGGCACTACTGGCCGTGGTATTGGCCCAGCCTATGAAGACAAAGTGGCTCGCCGAGGTTTGCGCTTAGGCGACCTGTTTCACCGTAAGCGTTTTGCTGCCAGGCTGGGTGAAGTGCTGGATTATCATAACTTTTCACTGAAAAACTATTATAAAACTGAAACTGTTGATTTTAATAAAACCCTGGAAAACGCCCTGGCGCTGGGTGAGCAGTTGCAGCCGATGGTGGCCGATGTGACAGAATTGTTGCACCAAGCGCGTAGACAAGGCGAAAGCATTTTATTTGAAGGTGCTCAAGGTACTTTGCTTGATATCGACCACGGTACTTACCCCTACGTTACATCTTCAAATACCACTGCAGGAAGCGCAGCTACGGGGAGCGGTTTTGGGCCATTGTACCTGGATTATGTGCTGGGTATTACCAAAGCTTATACCACGCGAGTGGGCTCAGGGCCATTTCCAACAGAACTATTTGATGAGACTGGCGAAGGCCTGGCTAAACGTGGCCACGAATTCGGCTCCACAACTGGGCGACCGCGGCGTTGTGGCTGGTTTGATGCAATTGCGCTTCGACATGCAGTGCAAATTAATTCAATTTCAGGCTTATGCCTGACCAAGCTGGATGTATTGGACGGTTTGGATGTGATCCGTATATGTATCGGTTATAAAGGAGTAGACAGTGAAATCAAAACAACCCCTTTAGACAGTGATACCTACGAAGCTCTTGAGCCTATCTATGAAGAAATTCCCGGCTGGTCTGAATCCACGCTCGGATTAACCAAGCTCGATGATTTGCCGGCGGCCGCCAGAAACTATATCAAGCGGATTGAAGAAACCGTAGGCGCACCTATCGATATAATTTCTACCGGTCCGGAACGTAATGAAACGATTGTTCTCAAGCACCCATTTGATTAAGTAGCCTAAAGTAAATGCCTTTAGGCAAAGACTTTTCAGGGCTAGCTAAATAGCCCCTCTTCAAGCTGTTATTCCTATTTTCCTGCCCTTTCTCCAAATGTCTATAGCGCCAATTAGCTCACTGCTTTGTGGGTTAGTTGGCATTTTTAGATCTACATAATGCCACTGCCTTACGCAAAATTATTTTCAAATCAGGTCCATGCATAATCATGATAGTGTGAGATTCCTCAACGTTATTTGTTCTCTAAATGCGATGATAAAGAACAATAAAAGCAATGCTTACAGCGTTCTTGAAATAAAAAAAGTAGCGTAACCTACAGAATAAAAAATATCAGGGAAGGAATAAAGAAAACATGCATTTTTTAGTGGCAAATGCCAGCCGCAAAAATTTTTTACATATTAACACTTTCACCTGGCTGTATGAAGTCATTCCACTGCAGGGGTCAGTAGGCTTTGTATAAAAACAATATCCATATGGAAATTCAGTCGCATTGGCTTAGCCGATAGCGAAGTACAATTAGCACTGTAAATGGGAATTTGTCATGCCGCTAGATAGCAATCAAACGATAAAAAGTAAAACCCGCATTTATCATATCGGCTTGAATCAAAAAGAAGTTGCAATTATTCAAGGCATGTTTGAGTTGCAACCAGCCTTAAAAAACCGTTTTGTATTTGGCGAGCCAAGCAGCCGTGATCAGGTTGATATGGTTTTTGTTAATGGAGATGACCTGGGTGCTATAGATGAATGGCAGGCTTTGACACTAAATCGACCTGAGGTCATTCCGGTAATGGTCTGTGCTGAAGTTAGGAAAAAATACAAAAATCTGAAGACAATTAAAAAACCCCTTGCATTTAGAAAATTTGTTGAAATTCTTGACGCTGTTACCTCCACTGAAATTGAGCGTCATTCTGAAAGTATCAGTAATATGGAAGCGATGAGAATTTTAGTGGTGGATGACAGTTTTCCAGCGCGCCAGTTTATGAAGTACAAGCTTGAAGAGTTAAGTGATGATGAAAAAAAAATGTTTGTTGATTATGCCGATTCAGGTGAAAAAGCCATAAAGATGGCAGAAAAAAACACGTACGATCTGGTTTTTTTAGACGTGGTCATGCCCGGCATGGACGGATACGAAATTTGTCGAAAATTAAAAAATTTAGCGCCCACTAAGGTGGCGATGTTAACTGGCAGGTCTGCAGTTTTAAATCGCGCCAGAGCAAAACATGCAGGCTGTGATTATTTTCTGGCAAAACCACCAGAAGATAAAGATATTAAGAAGGTATTATCAAATTTAACAAGTTAGCGCGGTTATGTACGAAGCACACAGACATAAAGCAAAGTAATGATTTCAAACAAGGTTAAGAGGGGAATAAAGTTATGAGGGGCTTTGGAGAAATCCGGCTGAGCACGCGCATAAATGTTCAGCAATTAATACTGATGATAGCACTTATTGGGACTTCAATATTTGCGGTAATGAGTGTAAAGCAAATTGGAAAAGAAGTAGAAACAGTTAAAATTCAAGACCTGCCAATTGCCCAGTTGTTAACATCAATTCAGCAGTATCAGCTCAAACAGCTTTATGAATTTCAGTTGATACTAAGGCATGGTGAATATATTGGTTCAAGCCAAGAGTCACTAATTGAGTTTGAAGCTGCACTAAAAGAGTTTGATGCATTTGAAATACTATTAACCAACAGGTTACAAGAGGTGGATGATAACTTAGATGTTATTATTAATGCACAATCTGATGGAACGGTAAGAAAACTTTTTCAGGATATAAAAAAACAGCTTAAAGAAATTGACCAAAGACATCAGCGGTATATTGTTTCGGCAAGGGAAATTATTCGATTCTTTAACAATCATGATATTGAATCGGCATTCAGTGCCAGTAAAATTCTTGAAAAAGAGGAAGAAGATTTAAGTGATGAAATCAGTAGTTTCGTAATTGAGTTGGAAGGAAAAATATACAAGGAACTAAGTAATGTTTCAAAACAGGCAAATAGTATAAGCGTAGTTATGGGCAGCGTGGCTTTTGTTGTTATCCTGATAACATTAAGCATGGCAATTTTTAGTGTCATTACGCTTAAAACATTGAGAGGGTCTTTGGGTAATGTGGGTAATTCGATTCAGCAGGTGGCGTCGGCAGCATCGCAAAGCAGTAATG
>JBECKY010000120.1:0-15073 GCA_040235475.1 Pseudomonadales bacterium | reverse complement strand
CTTCGCCGGTGCGTACATCAAAACGTGCTCGATGCAGCGGACACTCCAGGACGCAATTTTCGAGTTTTCCGGACTTTAAAGGCATAAACATGTGGGTGCAGCTGGATTGTGTGGCAAAAAAGCCTTCTTCAGTGTGAGAAATCAGCACTTTTTTTCCGCCGACTTTGAAAGGTTTTAATTCACCAACGGCGATGTCGCTTTCATTACAGACTTGATGTTGAGCCATAATATCCCTCTTTAAGTTCCTTTTGGACTTGTGCAGTTATTGTTTTAAGTTTGATTCTTTTGCCTGATGATCTGATCAGAGGCTCCCTGAGTGTTCCCGATAATCGCATACCGTTAGACAGGATTCAATAATAATTTTAGCGGGTTAAGTCATTTTTGAAATTTTTTTGTTTTATTTCATGGCGTCCTTTGCCGGCGGCTGAAAAATCTTACGAAGGTTTCAAAAGCAAGGTAAAAACGCAGGCAGCTGAGTAGCTTACAAAATGTTACTTAATTACTTTGCTTAGATTATAACCAGTTAGCCACATGACCTCTGCTATAACTGCTTGAAATAATTTTAATTATTTATGGATGTTATGTTATTGATCAAAGCAGCTATCACCAATAGTCCAGTTGGCAGGGTTTTGGAAGCGCAAGAAGGTATTTTACAATGCTGTGTTAGCGTGTAGTCTTTCGATGCTAAGCAGTAAAAAAATCTACTGGACTGTTGAATGTGAAGAGCTTCAAGCAGCAATTTAAAATGTGTTCTGGAGGGCAAATTGAGTAATTTGCCAGGAAATAAAATTAAAAGCTTATAAAATTTCATACAGTACAAAGCCTGTTTGTATTTGGATCATACTATTGTTTCTGCGGACTTTGTTCCGCAATGTAAACCGTAAACCTGGGCAGAGGAATTATAAAAGTATCTAAAATAACTTAACTATAACTATAAAAATAAAGGATATTTAGATGGCAAAAGTAATTTTTTTTAATCTTCCAGGCGCCAGCGGCCATATCAACCCTACCATCGGCCTGGTCAAAGAACTCATTGCCCGTGGTGAACAGGTTATCTACTACGCAGGCGAAGATTCACGCTTGAAATTTACTGCACTGGGCGCTGAGTTTAGAACCTACGAACAGTGGTTTGACTACCAGCACAATCCCGAAATTGGTTCCAGCCTGATTCCCATGGCGGTGGAAGAGCTCAATATGACCCTGGCCTGCATTTACGACCTGGTAGAGCAGGTAAAAGCAGATGGAGCAGATTATATTGTTTACGATTCCTGCGCTGTCTGGGGCAAATACATTGCTGCATCAGTAGGCATACCAGGTATCAATTCGATTACAACGATGGTCAGTTCTCCCTGGCTATTGTTAAGTGACTTTAAGCTAAGTATGCATATCATTTGGACATTGCTCATTGGTGCGCCGAGGGTGATTCCCTGGGCGCGCAGGCAGCTGATAACCATGCTGGCGAGGATTAACGTACCTTATCAGGGGCTTTTGTTCCATATTTTTGATTTTTTTGCCAGCGTGGGTGATAAAAATATCGTTTTCAATACCGCTAAATATCAACCCTTCCCTGATAAGCTTGAAGGCGATTTTGAATTTGTAGGTGCGTCTGTCCCTGAGCATCGTGATGATATAGAAAATGAGTTCAAAGACCTGGCAGGTAAACCTTTGGTTTATGTCTCGTTAGGAACATTACACAATACCGATATCGGGTTTTATCGCAACTGTATTGCGGCATTTAAGGGTACTGCTTATGAGGTAATTATGTCAGTGGGCAGGGAGGTGAATATTGCCGACTTAGGAGAATTACCTAAGAACATTAAGGCTTATCCTTTTGTGCCTCAGCTGCATATTCTTAAATATGCCAGGGCATTTGTTACTCATGGCGGTATGAACAGCCTGAACGAAGGCTTGTATTTTGGTGTGCCAGTGATTGTATGTCCTCAGCAATTGGAGCAAGCCTTCAATGGGCGACGGCTGGAAAAATTTGGTATTGCCAAGACACTGAAAGTAAAAACCCCCGAAGCCAGTGCTATTATTCAGGCAGTGACTGAAGTTGTGCAGGATCCAGTGATGCATCAAAAAGTTAATGAATATAGCGCCTTGATGAAAC
This sequence comes from Pseudomonadales bacterium, assembly GCA_040235475.1. Classification (GTDB taxonomy): domain Bacteria; phylum Pseudomonadota; class Gammaproteobacteria; order Pseudomonadales; family UBA3067; genus JBECKY01. The sequence goes on along the minus strand of JBECKY010000120.1, from coordinate 12,963 downwards.
AATCCGGTGGTTATATTCGCGCCGCCGATATTATTCTGGATTTTGTTGCCGCTAAAAAAGTTTCTACAGCAAATAATGCAGAGTTATTGCTCAAGCAGGCTTTGTAAAGAAGAGCCTCTACCTGCCTTTTTTTAACCCTCTGATAAGAAACCTGGCTGGGTTTAGTGCATCGAGAATGTGTTTTGGCAGTGCTTGGGTTTCATTGTTCGCATAAGAGGCAATAACTTCTGCAGCCAGCGGTGTTGATGTCAGTCCCCGAGATCCATGGGCAAGGTTAACGTATAAACCTGAATGATATCTTCCCCTTGGGTATATTGTTTTTGTCTGGCCCTGGTTTAATCCTTTATACATGGCCATAAAAAAATCTTTATCCGGTACAGGACCGACAACAGGCAGGTAGTCTGGGCTTTGGCAACGGAAAGCGGTTCGGCCTTGAAAGTTTTTTTTATCGAGCTTGTCTCCCCCCAGGCTTTGATAAAGGTCAGGGGCGGCATGTTTCAGCTTTTCAAAATTCGAAAGATTATCCTCCATGCGTACCTCTGGCTGTTTATCCCTGGGCTGAAACGTGGCACCGATACAATGCCTGTGGTTAATTGCAGGTAAAGTATAACCTTCGTGACAAAGTACAGTTTTCAATGCTATTGAATTTTCGTTTTCGGGCACGGAGCTGACTTGCCCGCGCACAGAGTGCAACGGCAGGTAGTTGGTTTGGTTAAATTGATTGCCGCCCAGACTATTGGCAAGAATAACGATGTCAGAACTGCAAATGGTTTTTTTATTGCTGTCTTTAAGCAACCAGTGGGATGCAGGTTGTGCCAGCCCAGATTCCACTGGTCGGTATTCGATAGAAGCCACTTCCTGGTTGCTTATAATGTTAATGTTGTCGCTGAGTTTGACCAGAGTGCGGCATAGCAAGGGTGGACAAACCCATCCGGCGTTGGGGAAAAACAAGAAGTTTTGCAGGGTGCTTTTATTTAGGCCAAAACCACAGAGTTTTTCGGCTTGTTCATGTGAAACGGCTTGTACCACAGATTCAGGCCATAGCTCATTGGGAAACCTGTTTGCTGAGTCTGACTTGGCTTTTGTTGTTTTCGCAAGATTTATTTTTTCCTGGCTTGATAGTTGTAATACACCACAATTATCCCAGACTACTTGCCTGGACGAAGGCAAGTGTCTGGGCATTTGCTGAATAAAGCTTAAGGCATAGAGGTAGCTGCTGGTATAGAATTCAGTTTGTGGATTTCTTTCGCCATTAATTTTTGTATACAGCACGCCTGCTGGGTTGCCGGAGGCTTCCTCAGCCAGCTCTGCGTGGCGTTCAAGAATGGTAACCTGCCAACCCCTTTGTGCAAGGCTGTAGGCCGTGGTGGTGCCAGCGAGGCCGCCGCCAATAATGGTGGCCGTTCGGTTTTTTGTGGCGCTATTGTCTGGTGTAATAAACCACGGTGTATCGGCAGCGTTTAGTTGATCTGGATTTTTTTTCTCTACCGTTTGTTGGCCATGCTTGCTTTCCACAGTGGTGTTTAAGGTTCCGCAGAGCATATCTCGTTTTCGCCCAAAGCCATCGCTTTTGATGACCTCAAATCCAGCCCAGCGCATGCCCTTTTTAACCACCCCCGCGGCGGTAAATGTGCTAAAGCTGGTGCCGGGCTTACTCAGCCTGCTGATTTGTTTGAACAGATCAGTTGACCACATGCTCTGGTTTTTAGCAGGCGAAAACCCATCCAGAAACCAGGCATCTGCTTTAGCAGTGAGCTGTGGCAGGGTGTCTTTGATATCGCCGAACAATAATAGTAATTTGATTTTCAGACTTGGTAGCTTAATAAGATGAAAACCGGGTGTCAGTGGTGGATATTGTTTTATTAGCAGTTCTGCTGGACCGTTAAGCTCGGGAAATTGTTGCAGGCTTTTTCCTAGGTCAGAGTGGGTAAGCGGGTGTTTTTCTGTGGAAACAAACTCTAACCATTGGCTGCTGTTGTTTGGTCTGGTTTTTTGCCAAAGCTGAGCGGCACAGAGAAAATTAAGCCCGGTGCCAAAGCCGGTTTCTATAATGGTAAACCCACTGGCGGTATTGATCTTAGCTAATTGTTGCCAGCGTTGCTCCAAATTGTTTTTTTCAAGAAAGACATGCCGGCACTCTTGTATGCCTTCCTTTATCCCTTCAGTTACACTCTGCGTGGACGAAAAATACACATCACCAAATATTTTTGACACGGGAGTGCCGTCTTTCCACTCTAGCTTGGCAGGTTCGATGGCTTGGTAGTATGAGGACATTAGGCGGTAAATATAACAGGACTGATGCAATTACGTTCAAAACATTGCAGCAAGGTACTTTTAAGATCATTTAAAGCAGCGGGCGCGTATGGAATGGCCGGGCCTTGTCCCCATATGGGCTTTGGCCAGCAGGGGTCGTGTTTAAACCTGGCAATATGGTGAAGGTGCAACTGGGGTACTGTGTTGCCCAAAGCGGCGATATTTATTTTATCCGCCTGGGTTATTTTGCTCAGTTGCTGGCTTAAAAAACAAGACTCCTTTAACAATTGTAGTTGATCAGGCTCGCTGAGCTGGTAAATTTCGGCAACATTTTCAATCTGCGGAACCAAAATCAGCCAAGGGTATTGGCTGTCATTCATGAGCAGAACCCTGGACAAGGTAAAAGAACCCAACACAATACAGTCTTTTTCCAGGGTGGGGTGTAGTTTAAACATCAGGGTGTTGTGCTCGCTATTATTAAAATTCCAAGTTGAATTCAAACATGTCAGGCAAAAAAAAGCCGCTCCTTTTTAAGCAGCGGCTTTTAAGTTTACACAAGCAACAAGCCAATGCCGGTTAAGGCCGGTTTGTTATTTGTTTTGCAGATTAGCCATTGGGCCCATCATGGCTTCCTGAGTATTGGTTGGGTGAGTTGTGTCTTTACTGAAGTCACAAATAGTACCCCAGGCAGCGGCAACGTTTTCAGCCGTTACTTCGTTCAGGTTCAAGCCCACTCCAGCGGTACGTTCCCAACGTAGCTTGCCTATCCAGCCCATACCCACTTCGTAGAGACCACCCGTGTCGGTATTGCTTTCGTGGCACAGGTACGCAACCAGAGGTGAAACATATTCAGGCTTCAGGTTCTCCAGGACATTTGCTGGCATAACAGTTTCTGTCAGTCGTGAAGCAGCGATAGGTGCAATGGAGTTAACAATAATATTACGTTTTTGACCTTCTTTGGCCAGGGTTTGAGCAAAGCCGTGCAAACCTAATTTAGCCATGCTGTAGTTAGCCTGGCCAAAGTTACCGTAAATACCGGCCGCAGAGGCAGTCATGACGACACGGCCATACTCCTGGTCGCGCATGTGAGGCCAGGCGGCGTGGGTAACAGCATAAGAACCTTTAACGTGAACACGGTAAATTAAATCCCAGTCCTCGTCAGTCATTTTTTGAAAGCTTTTATCGCGTAGAATACCTGCGTTATTGACAATAACGTCAATACGGCCATAGCTATCCATGGCGGTTTGCACGATTTTGTCACCGTCTTCTACGGAGTCGAAGTTAGCCACGGCTTCGCCGCCGGCTGCTTTGATTTCGTCAACAACTTTTTGTGCAGGTGATGAATCCGAACCGCCACCAAAAGCGCCGCCGCCCAGGTCGTTAACCACCACTTTTGCGCCACGGCGACCAAATTCCAGTGCATGAGAGCGGCCTAGACCATTGCCGGCACCGGTAATAATTACTACTTTATCGTCAAAACGAAGTTCAGACATTTTATACATCCTCCAAAAGACCAATTAGTTAGAACACCAACTCTGCCAACTGAATAATTTATATCAAGCTTTCGCCGGCTGCTTTATTATGTATGCAGTGTATGAGCAAACACTATTTTATGCAAAATGCAAAAGACTCTAATTATCCGCAGTGTTAGCAGCTTGATTAATAAGTGTTTAAGCCAAAAATCCAGGTGATTTGCTGTTCTCATGGGTTAAAAAACAGCGCGATCTCAGAACCTTCCGCGCGGCACATTATTAGGTGTTAGTGTTTGTACCAACAATGACAGTAATTATCAAATTTAATGACATAATTATCCAAAATTACTGGATTCTTTTTGCTTTTAGACGTAAATTGTCCTTCTTTAAGGGGTAAGTGGCTGCAAAATAGACAAAAATTCATCATGTAAAAAAGTGGCAGGACCTTATCGAAAAGATCATTTTTCATTCAGCCACCAGCAGACTCCTGGCAATCAGGCGATGCAGTACGAGAGGAAAAGGGTTTTCAGAACTATCGTTGATCTTGATAAATAATACCGATAAGCGTCCCTGAGATTATCTTGATTAATACCGCTAAGCGTTCTTGAGAGCATCGTGGGTCAGCAAACAATAGCCGTTAGTTATATACAAAAAATTTTACAAGGCCCGATACGCAATGGCCTTGCCGTGGACAGTATTCTGGATGATTGTGGCATTCCTTTAGCGGTTTTGGAAAAGCCCGAGGCGCGGATTGATAAAGATAACTTCACCCGGCTGGTTATGGCGATCATAAAACAAACTGAAGATGAGTTTTTAGGTTTTGCCGGCTCTTCTACAAAAGCCAAACCCGGCAGCTTTAACATGATGAGCCATGCGGTGATTAACGCAACTGACCTGGAACAGGCCATTCGCCGGTGTGTAAAGTTTTATGATCTTTTCGATTTGCAGGCGGCGGCAGAAATTGATCGAAACGATGAAGGTCTGCAGTTCAGAATTCTACTTGATGAAGAAACCGTTTCTCGCCCATTTGTGATAGAAGCAAGCATTTTTTTGTTTTTACGTTTTTTCAGTTGGCTGGTTGGCAAAGCCGTGGTGCCAAAATCTATTCAACTTGATTACAGAGAGGGCGAAAGTAGCGGTGATTTTCAGCGCTGGCTGCCATGCCCGGCGCTTTATGGCCAAGCCCATAATCAGCTTACTCTTGAGCACCATGATACTCGCTTGCCTCTGGTGCAAACGCCGATATCCTTAGCAGAGTTTCTGCAGCATTCTTTAAATGATATGCTCGACGATCAGCAGATGGAAACCAGCCTTGAATTGCAGATCAGATCCATTATTAGCAAAGAATATAAAGAATATGGCAATAGTTTTCCTGATTTTGCCTCAATTTGCGCACGTTTGAACATGACCACGCAAACAGTAAGGCGGCGCTTGCGCAGTGCTAATACCCGCTATCAGGACATTAAAGATAATATTCGTAAAGATGCAGCAATTGATTATCTGGGTAAAGCGCATTTATCGATTGATGAAATTGCCTTGCTAATGGGCTTTTCCGAAGCCAGCTCGTTTCATCGGGCTTTTAAAAAGTGGACAAAACAAACCCCGGCCATGTACCGGAAAATAATCTTTAAAGCTTGAGTCTTTATTTGCTGGCTAAGCTTTTATCGTGAAACGCCGGTCTCAAAACCAGCCATCCCGGCTATTTTTTAGAATATGATCCAGATAACAATTATTATATACAGGTAGGTTATAGTACTTAAAGACCTCTGTGATCTAAATATCCGCTTAGGTTATGGCTGAAAACTTTAAAAGTAATCTATTTTTGTACATTCGTTTGAGGGAATATAAAATGAAAAACAAAATTTTAACCGTAGCATTTGTGAGCCTGGCCTTTCCCGGAATGGCTTATTCAGACACTATTTTTGGCGTTTATGCCGGTGCCGGTGTCTGGTCAACGGATGCTACAGGTGATTTTCAGTATGTTGGCAGTGCAGGTAATAATGAAATTGATCTCTCCGATGATTTGGATCTGGAAGGTGATAACAATAGTGTGTTCTATGTCGCCTTAGAGCACCCACTTCCCTTTATTCCTAACATCAAATTGCAGCGTTCAGAAATGACCGCCGACAGTTCAACCACGTTGAGTTCAGAAATTACCTTTGATAATGTAACCTATCCTGTTAATGAACAAGTTAAAACAACGCTGGATTTAAGTCATACCGATGCCACACTTTATTATGAAATACTTGATAACTGGGTGTCTCTTGATGCTGGCTTGTCGGTAAGAGTGTTTGACGGTGGCATCGATATTAAATCAGTCAGTGACCCTTCTTTGTCCGCTAGTCAGAGTCTCAGTGCGCCTATACCGATGTTGTATGGCAAGGCCCGGTTTGATTTGCCCTTTTCGGGTTTTTCTGTGGCTGCTGAATTAAACACCTTGGGTGTTGTGAACGACATGACTATAAAAGCAGCCTATGAATCGCCTTTACGTTTTGGTGTTGAAGCCGGTTATAGAACCTTTAGTGTGTCTTTGGACGATATAGACGATCTGGATACCGGCATAGACATTGATGGTGCTTACATGGCGTTGACATTACACATCTAGGATAAGAGCGTGGCAGGCCATTAATTTCCATTGCGGTCTTAACAATATTGATAAGACCGCATTTTTGTCCGGACGCATTCAATTTTAATTTATTAATCCGCCTGTGCAGCTTGCTGTCATTTAATGCCTGCTGTTAAATATCCAGGCCAGTGATAACCCTGTTAACAGCGCATGGTTTTTTGCAACCAGTGGGCTGTTTTCAAATTCAGCATGGCTTAAATCAACATAACGCACATAACCACCAAAATAAGTGTTTCTATTTCTCCAGCCAAAACCAAAGGTATAGTGCATGCCACCAAAGCCTGATTCAGCCTTGTAAGGTGATCGGGTGCTTGTTGCAAAAGCCGCTGCTACACCGTAATAATACTGGTAGTAGTTGTCGTTAGCATAAGCGGGTCCGGTGCCTAACCTGAATCTCCATTTGCCTTTCTGAAAGTGATACTTTAAACGTGGGTTGGTAATCCAGCCTATGTGTTGTGTAGAATCCAAGTCAGTGGCTATTGCCGCACGAAGCGGTAACTCTAAAAATAGACGCTGATTTTTATCGTTTTTATTCTTGCCATGAAGAAAATAATATTCCAGCGATGGACCTGTTTCCAGCACCGGATCCAGATCCGGCATATTGTTGCGTGCCGAGTTTTTGTCGCTGTCCACAGGTGGAGTGCCATCACCGCTGAGACCAAAAAACAGGCGATCAGAAGAGAATAAAGCTGCCTGAACAGATCCGCTTTTAATGCGCAAAAACTTTCCGGTGTAAACAATATAAGGAAAAGGAGTGGTGATAGTTGTTAAATTATCTGAACCGTTGTAGTCGGGTATGCGGTAGTGCGTCAGTCCCAGGCCCAAGTCCCAGCTGGAATGATTGTCGTCAACGGCTTGCGCAATGACTTGACTCGAAATCAAGCCAAGCATTGACATCAGACACCCCTTTAAAAGCTTCCGGCAAGCGAAAATAAGGGCCTTGTGTTTAGATTCAGAATACGACATTTAGTTAAACGATGTGCTCACATTATTTATTGATAAACAGAAAGCTTAATTGTAAAGCATCCTTAAAGTGATAGCTCATTTTCTAATTTGTTAGTGTTTTTTCAGACGCTTGTTCATTCGCACCCACATGCTGTGAGACAAGAGGTGTAAAAAAAACGATGTGCGGTGCTTTTGGGGCTTTTGTCTGAAAAAAAATCCGTTCAAGAAAAACTATTATTTATTCAGCGCGAGGAATTATATAGTTAAAGCATGCCGTGACGCAGTTCTCAACTGGGTTGAGAGGGAGTTCATGTATGCTGGTTATAAGAAACGTATATCTTGGCTTTATGACGATCATGATGACGGCTTGTTCGGGGCTGTCTTGGGGGAACATTAAAACTGATAAGATCACTCTTAATATGATCAGTGAGCAGTTTTTTTATGCGAATAACAGCAGGGATAATTACAACGATAGCAAGGATTTTTCCAGTGAAAAATCAGCTCCACTGCTCAGTGGCCCTGATTCGCCAAAGCAGCTTGCAGAAAAATATCGACTCAAAGCCCTGGAAGCATTTGCACAAGCAAATTTCCACCAAAGTTTAGATGATTTAAATAAAGCCATTGCTATTGATAAAAACAATGCATTGCTCTACGAAACAAGAGCCTCTGTGTATGAGTATCTGGGCGAAAACGAGAGAGCAATGGCCGATATTCACTTGGCCTTGACGCTTGATCCAGCTGATTTCCACCCTTATATGACCAGGGCAAATATATATTACTATCAAGGTGAATATAAAAAAGCTTTACAAGACTATGAAACCTTTTTAACGGTTTACACCGACAATCTTTATCGAATGCTCTGGTATTACCAGGCTGCTGTTTTTCTTAAACATGAAAGAGCCGATAATAATGCAGGCAATCGTGCTGACGAAAAACTTAAGCGCTACATCACTGATGCCGATATTTCCATTTGGCCCGGGCCTATTGCACAACTGTATTTAAAACAGGTGACGCCAGAAAGCCTGTTGGCGCTGTTAGCTGATAGTAATGTAACTGAGCCTGGTGTTTTATGTGAAGCCTATTTTTACCTTGGGCAATATTACTTAATGAACAATAAACACGACGCAGCAGCAAACTATTTCAGGCAGGCAAGAAAAACCCATGCCCAGGCTTATATAGAATATTTATACGCTGGAAAAGAATTGCTAAGATTGAAAAATAAAGCCTCAAAAGCTGCTGATAGGTGACACATCGTGGTCAAATTTTCGCATAAACACATTGATCGAGTTATTTTTCATGCTCAAATTACTTTAATCGGGTAGTATGCTTTGTGCTTAGCCTTTGCTCTTAGGGGTAAAAAACTCGACATCGCGCTGTCAATAAAAGCACAGATGTGTAAAAACAGTAAACAAGAAAAAATAAATTTAACACAATAATAAGAAAAAGCAGTGCAGTTATGAAACAAGATGTAATGCCCGCCAGTATTTTGTCCGGTGTGATCGACATGGCAGTCAGTCTGCAAATTTCCATTGAAAGCCTGCTTAAACAGGCCGATATTGATCCCGCCCTTGTCGGCGCTGACAATGCTTATCTAACGGCTGAGCAATTGGGTGCTTTGCTGAGTGCTTTAAAGTCCGCTTCCGGTGATCGAGCCTTTGGCCTGCATTATGGACAAAATAACCATTACCATGGTCGCTCAGTGGTGGTTGAGCTTTTGTACTCAGCTCGTACTTTAAGAGAGGCTTTAAGAGAACTGGTAAAGTACAAAGAGCTGGTTTTGCCCCATGCCCAGATTGCCATGACGGTAGAAGGCGAATTAGCAACAATTATTTATATCCCTGGCAGTGTCCATCTCAAGGAAAACCAAACCACTTACAATGAAATTATTTTAAGCCGTATAGTATCCATTTGTCGTTGGGTAACGGGTGATAAATTTCCCTTGCATGAACTCAGGTTCAGTCATGGCAAGCCTGATTATATAGAAGAATATCAGCGTTTTTTTGCCAGTCCGGTGGTCTTTGATTACCCCGAAAACCAGGTGATCTTTAATAAAGCCGTGCTTGATTTGCCCTTGGTTGGTTCCTTACCGGATTACCACAGCCGCATAGAAGAAAAGGCCGCAGAGCAATTGGAAAAACTGGCGGCAGACTGCAAAGTGAGTCGCAAGGTCATAAATTATATTGACCTGAATATGGGGAAGGCAGGGATCGGCATTGATGATGTGGCTGGCTTCCTGAATATGACGCCGCGAACCCTGCAACGAAAATTAAAGCTTGAAAATACCTCATTCGTGGAATTGCGCGATCATCTGCGTCGTGACAAAGCCCAAACCTATCTGATCCATAGTTCTATCAGTGTCAGTTCCCTGGCTGTTTTGTTGGGTTTTTCAGATGTATCTACCTTCTATCATGCCTTTAAAAGATGGCAGGGCATCTCGCCTGGCGAGTACCGAAGGCAAAAAGCCGACGCAGGCTTTTCCACAGTGGATTATCCCAGATCCGAACACGCCTAGAAAAACCAGCTGATCGGTGATTTTTTTTATATTTTTTAAAAATACTGTCGCTTAAATACAAAAAAGAGCTTAAAAATAATTATTCAAACAAACGTTTGATTGTAAAGGTAAAATTCGGCTCCAGCTGCAAAGGAGAATAGAATTTCTTTAAAAAGCAAGCAATTAGCTTACATGAAATAACAGCTTTCAAGCCCGGAAGCCTGGCTTGCGCTCTTGTCAAAGCCTTCAAGATGCCTTAGCCTGCGGTGCCTGCCCAAAATTTGCAGGCTTCCCGAAAGGCTATGGCTAAGACTAAAGCTAAGCTTTTTTTGAAGTCGAAGCCAGGTTAAGGGCGTTGCAACAAAAAAGTAGCTGTAACGGCAAGTAAGATACAAATAGTAAAATCCATTATTTTTTAGTCCGCGATATCAGCCCAAGGAAAACCCCTTGGCCAGATCTGGCTAAAAATAAATGAAACACATTCATCAATAAGAACAGGGGACGCCAATGGCTTACGATCCTACTTATGTTCGAGGAAAATCTGCAATTGTCGGCATCGCCGAAGCAGTTTCTTCCACTGGAGTGCTGGGCATTCCCGAGCGTGATCTAGAAGTAAAAATGATTAAAGCAGCGCTGGATGATGCTGGCCTGAAAATGTCTGATGTGGACGGCTTGTTTTGTACCGGCATGATGCTGCCTTCCATGGATCTGGCGGAACATTTGGGTATTACACCTCGATATACCGACAGCACCATGACCGGTGGTTCAAGCTTTGAAGTGCACGTACAGCACGCCGCTCAGGCAATTGCTCTGGGTTTATGCGATGTGGCGGTCTGTGTTTATGCACAAACCCCTCGCGCCAGGGGCAAAGGCCTGGGTGATATGAGTGCCATGATGGGCATGCTTAACCCCAAAGCGCCACCGCCGATGATAGAGTGGGAAATTCCCTTTGGCCCTCCCATGCCTAATGGCGCCTATGCGCTGGCCGCCAGCCGTCATATGGCCAAGTACGGCACCACCTCTGAGCAACTGGCTCAGATAGCGGTATCGACACGGGAATGGGCCTGTAAAAACCCCAATGCCCGTCATCAGGAGCCGATCACCATTAACGATGTATTAGAGTCGCCCATGGTGTCGTCACCTTTGCATCGCCTGGATTGCTGCCTGGTAACCGATGGCGCCGGTGCTTTTGTGATGACCTCTGCCGATCGCGCCAGGACTCTGAAGAAAAAACCTGTCTATGTGCTGGGCGCGGGTACTGCCCACGATCATTCAATGATGATCAGCGAAATGCCCGATATCACCACCACGCCAGGGGTGATTTCAGGCCGCGAAGCGTTCAAAATGTCGGGCATCAAGCACGAAGAAGTGGATCTGCTGATGACCTACGACTCCTTTACCATTACCGTAGCCCTGTCTTTGGAAGACCTCGGTTTCTGTAAAAAAGGTGAAGCTGGAGCTTTTGTGGAAGACGGTAGACTAGGGCCAGGTGGTTCTTTCCCAACTAATACCAATGGCGGAGGTTTATCTTTCTGCCATCCGGGCATGTACGGCATGTTCCTGCTGGTTGAAGCCACGCGCCAATTGCGCGGTGAATCCAGCGGGCAGCTAGACAACCCTAATATCGCAATCGCCCACGGTACAGGTGGTGTGCTTTCCTGTACATCCACCGTGGTGCTTGGAACGGAGGATACATTATGAGCCGTATGCAACTAGGCACATCTGAAGTGGCACAACCATTTTGGCAAGCCACTAAAGATAAAATCTTAATGCTGCAATTTTGCAAAAGCTGCAACAAAGCCCATCATTACCCACGCAATTTTTGCCCCTACTGTTCCAGCGAAGACCTGGAATGGCGCAAGGCGTCTGGGAAAGGCACTATTTATGCGGTCAGCGTGGCCCATAAACCTGGTTTGCCAATGATGGCGGCCATGGTGCCCTATGCTTTTGCTCTGGTAGACCTTGAAGAAGGCCCACGGATGATGACCAACATCACCGGTTGTGCAGACCCCTACGATGCCAAAGTTGGCGATGCAGTTACCGTCGCCTGGGATGAGGCGGCAGAAGGACGGTTTTTGCCGGTTTTTGAGTTGGTTAAATAAGTAACTGATCAACAAGCAATATTCAGGTAAGGGATTGCGGTTCCTGCCTGAATTCTTAACGGTTTATTTTCACTGATAATAATAAGCGAGGAAATTATGTCTAATGAATTAAGATACGATGGCAAGGTAGCCATTGTCACCGGTGCCGGTGGTGGTTTGGGGCGCTCCCATGCCATGTTGCTGGCCTCAAGAGGCGCCAAAGTTGTCGTGAACGATCTTGGTGGTGCCGTAGACGGCAGTGGTGGTGGTTCGCTAAGCCCTGCTGAAAAAGTGGTTGCAGAAATCAAAGCTGCCGGTGGTGAAGCCGTTGCCGATGGTAATACGGTATCCACCCAGGAAGGTGGTAAAGCCATTGTGCAAACCGCATTGGACAACTTTGGCCGCATTGATATTATCATCAACAATGCCGGCATATTACGTGATAAGTCCTTCCGTAATATGTCGCCTGAATTGCTCAACCCGGTACTGGATGTGCATTTGCAAGGTTCTTTTTGGACCACTCAAGCCGCCTGGGAAATCATGCGCGAGCAAAAATTTGGCCGCATTATCAACACCTCTTCTGCCGCCGGTATTTTTGGTAACTTTGGTCAAACCAACTACGGTGCTGCCAAAGCCGGCATTGTCGGTTTAACCAATGTTTTGGCCATTGAAGGTGCCAAATACAATATTAAAGCCAATGTGCTGGCCCCAGGTGCTAAAACCAGGATGACAGAAGACCTGATGGCTGCCATGGCCGGTGGTGACATCGACATGGGCCCTGAACAGGTGTCACCTATTGTGGCCTTCCTGGCCCATGAAGACTGCCCGGTAAGTGGTGAAATTTATTCAGCCGCAGCGGGCCGTGTGGGGCGGATCTTTATCGGGGCCTGTGTGGGTTATTTTGATAAAGAGCTTACCGTTGAAAAAATCCGCGACAACTTCGAACAGATTCGCAGCGAAGTCGGCTATCAAGTGCCTAAAAATGCCACTGAAGAAATGGCTTTGATGATGCAGGCAATGAACGCGGCCAAATAAAATCCACTGAAGTATAAAAAAGCCCTGGCTGTTCTGTTACATACACAGCCAGGGCTTTTT
>JBECKY010000076.1:0-13579 GCA_040235475.1 Pseudomonadales bacterium | reverse complement strand
CGCTTTTGCTCATTTGACATGATTCCCCAATCAAGGATTTCATCTGCTGAACGCATGCACCCAATGCAAATATCCTTTTCGTCAAGCGCACAAATACCTACACAGGGGGAAAGTACCACTTCATCATTACTCATAAAAAAACATCGGGGAAATTCTCTCGAATACTAGTCTTCCCTAAGCAAGTCTCTTTTAAAACGTTTGAAATTTTCCACATAATGAGCAGCACTCATTTCGAGGAATTTCTTCTGTCCATCGCTAAGCTCTTTGATTATTTTTCCAGGTGACCCCAATACCATTGAGCCATCGGGTATTTCCTTGCCTTCAGGAATCAGTGTATTAGCGCCAATTAAACAGTTTTTGCCAATTTTTGCACCATTGAGAATTACCGAGTTGATGCCTATCAAACTGTAATCACCGATCGTGCAACCGTGGAGCATCACTTTATGGCCAACGGTAACACCTTTGCCAATGGTCAGCTTGAAGCCGACATCCGTATGCAGCATAGAAAGATCCTGAACATTGGAATCTTCACCAATGGTAATCAGATCATTATCACCACGGACAACGGTGTTAAACCAGATACTGGCATTATTCTCCAGCACCACAGAACCAATCACTACTGCGGTATCTGCAATAAAATGATCCTCACCTCGAATTTCAATTTTTCTATCACCAAGACTGTAGCGCATAATGCTTCCTTTAAAAAATTTAAATACAGTTTGCTCTCGAAGAACATCAGTTTATTTCACTGTAAAACTCAGCTTGGCATCAAAAGCCCGGTTCATTAGATCAAGAATCATGTACGCGGTTAAACCCCAAATAACATTACCATTGTAACGATAAGAAGGTGTCGTTATTGCGCCACCGTTGTACTGAATCGAATAGGCTTGAATATTTTTGCCCTCAAGAAAGTATTCCAAAGGGACTTTAAAAACACTGTCCAATTCACCAGGGTTAGGCCTCAGCTCTACCTCACTGTCGATAATGCCTACGTAAGCCATAACATTCAAACCAGAGCGCGATACGACAGAGGGGATTTGGCCAAGAATTTCAACCGAGGAGCGGGGCAGTGCGACTTCTTCCTCTGCTTCACGTAAAGCAGTGTATTCCAGGGAAGGGTCGCCCTCTTCCCACTTACCTCCAGGAAAGCACACTTCACCCGCATGGCGAGATAGTAAATCTGATCGTTTGGTAAGCACCAATTCGGGCATTTTTTTGCTGTCAGTCACCGGAATCAATATGGCTGAATGAGGTAGTTCCGGGTTTTTTGCTGGATAGCTCTGCCCTGCTACGGCTATTCTTATTTTATTCAACATGGTGATATTCTAGCAGAAAGTATTCCTCATGTACCAAAGAACTGAAACAAGCGTTTGAACCTGTAAATATAAAAAAGTCGTTATAAGTTAATAACTTGTTAAATAAAAAGCGACAAGGAAGTATCTTGATAGGCGGATTTAAATCCAAATTTCAGCAAAAAGTGTATACTTATTCAAACCCTGGTTAATTTTACATTACCCACCAAGTAGTTGATGAATTTATTATGAAATACTGTAGCGCTTGCGGCTCCACCGTTTCACGCAAAATACCCGTCGATGACACCCTGCACCGCTTTATTTGTGATGACTGCAACACTATTCATTATCAAAACCCGAAAATTATTACCGGCTGCCTGCCAGTTTATAACGATCAGGTATTGCTGTGTAAACGGGCGATAGAGCCTCGAAAAGGTTTATGGACATTACCGGCTGGCTTTATGGAAAATGGTGAGACCACTCAACACGGCGCAGAAAGAGAAACCTGGGAAGAGGCAGAAGCCAAGGTTAAAAATATGGCGCTTTATTCCGTGTTTAATTTACCCCATATCAATCAAGTCTACATGTTTTTTCGCGCAGATATTATCGATGGCAGGTTTGGGGTTGGGGTTGAAAGTCTTGAAACTCAGCTTTTTCTGGAACAGGATATACCCTGGGAACACTTGGCTTTTCCAACCATTTCAAGGACTTTGACACATTTTTTTACTGACCGAAAAACCAACAGTTTTCCAATTCGAATAGAAGATATTGCTTTGCCTTATAATAAAGCCACTGATAAATAGCAATGCCTTGTTGATTCAAGCTAAAAGCCGGTGCTGGCTGTGCAACAAGCTGCTAACTCATTGCAGCCAAATACAGCAGCCAGAGGCAGCAGGCAAACCCTGCACTAAAAACCAGCGACCTTACTAAAGCCCAGTCTGCAAGATAAGCCACCATGTAGGCAACTCTTGCCACTACGAATCCAATTGCAGCCAGCGCTGATTGTTCAGCATTTGCGCCTGCCAAATGGGCGATAAACACCGCTGAAGCAAATACAATTAATGCCTCCCAGGTATTCTGTTGTGCGGCATAAACCCTCGCCCCGACACCTTCAAGTTGCGCAGACTGTATGCGCGGATTGTTATTATCATAACGACCAAACTTCTTTATTTTGAAATAACCGGCAGTGGTAGAAAGCAGGTAGGGGAAAAAAATAACAATAGCAAGGCACCAGAATGGGGTAGTCATATTTAAAAAACTCTTTTATTTTATTTATTTTGTGCTGTTGGAAGATATCGCCCCATGGTTGTTTAATTGTAGCATTTTGAAGACTAAAACAATTTTAGCGATAATTTTCAAATCAGTGCATAAGCATTGCTACAAAAAGGGCACCGCGAGATGCCCTTTTTGCATGCAGCCACCTGAAAACAATCTCCGCTTATGCGGTACGGAAGATACTTATTCCCAGCCCGACAAAGAACTTGGTAATACTCGCAAAAATACCATAAATAAAGTCTTTAAAACTGGTCCACCAGGAAGCCTCTTGTTCATGCGCGAGGGCATTTCGACCGACTTTAATCAGGTATTGATGGATATTTTCTACATCCTCCGCATTGAGCATTTCATTATAAGCAGGCATGCCTTCATGTTGCATAATACCGCCCAGAACAATGGCAGTGAATTGCTCATGGGTTTCTGCATCCATGTAACGCAGGTCTTTCAGGTTTGGGGAACTGATCGCTCCGGGACCATGACAGTAGACGCAATAGTTATGGTAAGTTTTATTACCCTCCTTGATTTTTGCAGAATCCAACTCAACGTCCTCTGGCGGTTCTGGCATACGCTTAACAATGGTCTGCTCTGGCAGCGCATCCTTTCCACCAATTTTAAAAGCCAGCACTCGGCCCTTGGTGTAAGGGTTTTCAGGAGAATTACCCACCACACTGAATGACAGACCAACGGAACCACCCCAACCGGCCAGCACCGCCACGTACTGCTCACCGTCCACAGTGTAAGTTATAGGTGGAGCAATAATGCCGGACTGGGTATCGTACTGCCAAAGCACTTCGCCTTTGTCGGCAGAAAAGGCTGTAAGCTCTGCACGACCATTGCCTTGAAAAACCAGATTACCCGAAGTACATAGCAAACCACCATTCCAGGGACCCAGGTAATTATGTTGCCAAACTTGTTCCTGCTTAACAGGATCCCAGGCCTGCAAATACCCACGGGTACTGGCTGGGCCTACTTTCTTAATCATCTCAGGATCAATCCAGGTTGGCAGCTGCATGTCTTTCATCACTGGCAAACCAACATTCCAGGTACCGGGTTTGTATTCAAAATTCTCATCATTTGAATACAAGAAGCCTAGCTCACGACTAGGGATATAAACCAGACCCGTTTCCTGGTGATAACACATGGGCTGCCAATTATGCCCACCCAAAGGTGAAGGGAATTGATAAACCATTTTGTCGTCGTAATCATTATCGGTTTGTACCGGACGCCCGGTTTCAGGGTCAATATGGGTAGCCCAGGTTACCGGCACGTAGTTATCGGCAGAAATAAATTCCCCGGTTTCACGATCAAGTACGTAGAAGAAGCCATTTTTAGGCGCCTGCATAATAACTTTACGTTCTTTACCCTTGATTTCAATTTCAGCCAGAATCATGTGCTGTGTAGCTGTATAGTCCCAGGCTTCTCCCGGCGTGGTTTGGTAATGCCAGACGTACTCACCGGTATCGGGGTTCAAGGCAACAATGGAAGACAAGAATAAATTGTCACCCCCTGCAGGGCTACGAATGTATTTATTCCATGGAGAGCCATTACCTACACCGATATAAAGCAGGTTCAGTTCAGGATCGTAGGACATGGAGTCCCAGGCAGTGCCACCACCACCGATAACCCACCACTCACCACCGCCCCAGGTTTCAGCAGCCATTTCCATGGCCGAATTTTCAAAACCATCGGCAGGGTTACCAGGCACTGTATAGAAGCGCCAAGCCTGCTCACCGGTTTCAGTATCATAGGCGGTGATATAACCACGCACACCGAACTCTGCTCCACCGTTACCAATAACCACTTTATCTTTTACGATACGTGGCGCACCGGTAATAGTGTAAGGCCGTTCAAGATCAATGGTTAATTTTTCCCAAACCACTTTACCGGTTTTGGCATCCACAGCCACCAGTCGGCCATCCAAGGTGCCGACAAATACTTTGCCTTTCCAAACCGCAACACCGCGGTTAATCACATCACAGCAAGCAAACTTACCGCGACTTCGATCAACATTAAAATCACCTTTCCATAACATCTCGCCAGTTTTTGCGTTCAATGCGAAAACTTCACCCCAGGTAACGGAGATATACATCACGCCATCAACGACAATCGGGGTAGCTTCCAGACCTTGCTTGGTGCCGGTTTCCCAATGCCAGGCTAAACCTAACTCGCTAACATTGTCTTCGGTAATCCCTGTAAGAGGGCTATAACGTTGTTCACCGTAAGTACGCCCATGAGCCATCCAGTTGCCCGGCTCGCTATCGGCATTGCTAATGCGTTCACCATCCACAGCAGCAGGACCTTGGCTAACTTGTACCGCTTCAGCTGTTTCAGTTAAGCTTTCGGTCACTATGGGCGTGGCCGGCTGGTCTTCAGCCACCAAGCCAAAACCAACCAAGGTTAATCCCCCAAAAATGATTCCCGCGAGTACTTTTTTCATTCGTATCTCCCAATACACTGTTGTTTTAATTATCTTGTGTAACAGCTGCCTGCCCCAGCCTGATCACCACCATTCTACAAAGTTGCATGATTATAGCCACAGATGGCAGGCAAACCCAAATATTTATTCCATTGAAAAACTAAAAATGTCGCTTACGATAATCCCTTAGCCTTTATCTGAATATGATGCTTATCACGCTCGGCTTTGCCAAAGTGCTCCAGATCACTTTACAGGCTGTATGGGATAGACTTCGTAGGCGGGCTCTTCGTAAGGATGGGCTTTTTTCAACGCAGCAACCGCCTGCTCAAGGTTTTCCTTACTACAGACCAATTCAACCTTGTATTCTTCCACCTGCTCTACCTTTCCCTGCTGACCAATATAAGGTGCACTGCCAGCCAAGGCCCTGAACTGGCCAACACCTTTTGTCTGCCAACAGCAACTGTCATAGTGCCCGATACGTCCGGCGCCCGCCGCAAACAAAGCTGCTTTAACACTTTCCAAGTGAGTTTCCGGTACGTAAAAATTTATTTTATACATACGTCAGCCTATGCCAGAAAACATCTCGCGTTGCGGAACATTCTCATCCAGGGGCCATCCTCGCCCCATTCATCGGGACACCAGGAATGTTGCACACTGCGAAAAACGCGTTCAGGGTGAGGCATCATAATGGTTACGCGGCCATCTTCAGTGGTAATACCCGTTATGCCCTCAGGCGAGCCATTGGGGTTATGAGGATACTGCTCAGTGACGTGCGCTGAATAGTCTACAAACTGCGCTGTAATCAGCTGTTTGTCCTTAAGGAATTGCAGATTCAATGGGCTTATTTCAACCTGCCCTTCACCATGGGCAACAGCAATCGGCAAACACGCGCCCTCCATGCCGGCCAGGAACAAAGACGGGGATGGATTTATTTTAATGGATGAAAAACGCGCTTCAAATTGCTCAGAGGCATTACGCACAAAACGCGGCCAGGCATTGGCACCAGGAATCAGCTCCTTAAGATTGGACAACATTTGGCAGCCGTTACAAACGCCCAGAGCAAAACTATTTGCACCTTGAAAAAATGCTTCAAACTGCTGGCGGGCACGGGGGTTAAATAAAATCGTCTTCGCCCAACCTTCTCCCGCACCGAGCACATCACCATAGGAAAAGCCGCCACACGCCACCAAACCAGAAAATTTACCCAGCGTAATATGGCCGGACAGAATCTCACTCATGTGCACATCAATACTGGAAAAACCTGCGCGATCAAAAGCGGCAGCCATTTCCAGCTGCCCATTAACACCTTGTTCGCGCAAAATAGCCACCAAAGGCTTTTTTCCGGTGTTAATAAAAGGCGCACTTATATCTTCATTTTGATCAAAAGTAACCTGCACACACAGTCCTTGATCTGTATTACTCGCTTCCAGCAGCCCGTCAAATTCCTGTTGCGCACAATCGGCATTATCCCTTAATGCCTGCATACGAAAGCTGGTTTCAGCCCAACGTCGGTGTAGTTGAGTACGGGTACTTTTATACAGCTCCATATCGCCGTTACGAATAACAACTTCATCTTTCTGGATGATAGTACCCAGGTCATGGCTATGATCTTGCAATCCCGCTTTAGCCAATTGCGCCATCACCTTCGCAAGCTGACTTTCCCGAACCTGAACCACCGCGCCCAATTCTTCATTAAATAAAACTGCCAAAGTCTCATCACTTGCAGTTGTTTGTTGAATATTTATCAAATCAATATCCAAACCACAGTGGCCGGCAAATGCCATTTCACTCAAGGTGACGAACAATCCACCGTCGGAACGATCATGATAAGCCAGGAGCAAATCCGCACGATTCATTGTTTGTATTGCAGCAAAAAAAGCCGCGAGGTCTTTACTGTTTTCAACATCAGCCACTTCGTTACCAACCTGGCCATACACCTGTGCCAACGCAGTTGCGGCCAGCCGATTTTTTCCACGCCCTAAATCAATCAGAATCAAACGTGTGTCACCCATATCGGTACGCAATTGTGGCGTTAGCGATCGGCGTATATCTGTTACTGGGGCAAAAGCAGAAATGATTACTGACAGCGGTGCGGTAACACTTTTATCTTCACCGTTATGCTCGTCTTTCCAGGCCGTGCGCATGGACATGGAGTCTTTGCCCACGGGAATGGTAATCCCCAACTCAGGACACATTTCCATACCGATGGCTTTTACTGTATCAAACAAAGCCTGATCTTCACCAGGGTGCCCTGCTGCGGCCATCCAGTTGGCAGACATTTTTATTTTACTGATATCTTCAATAGCTGCACCGGCAATATTGGTAATGGCTTCACCAACGGCCAAGCGCCCGGATGCCGGCGCATTAACCAAGGCCACCGGACTGCGCTCGCCCATGGCCATCGCTTCACCCACATAAGATTGAAACGATGTAGCTGTCACCGCTGCGTCGGCCACAGGCACTTGCCAAGGCCCCACCATTTGGTCGCGACAAACCAGGCCGGTAACAGAGCGATCACCAATGGTAATAAGAAAACTTTTGCTGGCAACAGTTGGCAAACTCAAAACGCGATCAATGGCCTGAGCCAATTCAATACCCTGGACTGAGAATGCAGGCAAAGTGAGCGACTTGCGCTGAAATGCCCGAATCATTTTCGGTGGTTTACCCAGCAACACCGATAAAGGTATATCAACTACCCGGTTTTCAAAGTAAGCATCTTCGAGTACTAACTGTTGTTTTTCTGTAGCGTTACCTACCACCGCCATAGGACAACGTTCACGGGCACAGATTTTTTGCAGCTTTGACAGATCTTTCTCTTCTACTGCCAGGACGTAACGCTCCTGAGATTCGTTACACCAGATTTCTACTGGAGACATACCCGGCTCATCATTAGGTACATTGCGCAATTGAAACACCGCACCACGGTTATGGTCGCCCACCAGTTCCGGCAAGGCATTGGATAAGCCCCCGGCACCGACATCATGAATAGAGACAATAGGGTTGGCTTCACCCAACGCCCAACACTGATCAATAACTTCCTGACACCGCCGCTCCATTTCCGGGTTGCCACGCTGAACAGAGGCAAAATCCAGATCGTCATGGCTGACACCCTGAACCATAGATGAGGCTGCACCACCACCCAAGCCAATCAGCATGGCAGGGCCGCCAATAACAATTATTTTTGCGCCAGCTTTAATTTCTGATTTTTTAACATGCTCAGCCCGAATATTGCCTAAACCACCGGCAATCATAATGGGTTTGTGATAACCACGAATCTCTTTACCGTTGACACCTTCGGCTTCATTTTCGTAGCTGCGAAAATAGCCGCACAAATTAGGGCGACCAAACTCATTATTAAAAGCTGCTCCGCCAATAGGCCCTTGCTGCATAATGTCGAAAGCGGAAGCAATACGTTCCGGTTTGCCATAACCGCTGCGGCCTTGTTCCCAAGGTTGAATAAAATCAGGAATGCGTAAATTCGATACCGTAAATCCGGTCAGTCCGGCCTTGGGTTTTGAACCTCTGCCGGTGGCACCTTCATCGCGAATTTCACCACCAGAACCGGTTGCTGCTCCCGAATAAGGTGCTATTGCCGTGGGATGATTATGGGTCTCTACTTTCATCAGAATATGCACCGGCTCTGAAACGAAGCCGTATTGGCGCTCACTCTCAGCGGTACCCGAAGTCGCCGATGGAAAAAACCGTGGGGCCACACTGCCTTCGATCACTGATGAGTTATCATTATAGGCAGACAAAACCCCCTCACTGTGCAACTTAAAGGTGTTCTTGATCATGGAAAATAGCGAAAGATCTTGCTCTTCCCCATCAATCACCCACTGGGCATTGAAAATTTTATGGCGGCAGTGTTCTGAATTTGCCTGGGCAAACATCATTAATTCAACGTCTGTTGGATTACGGGCTAATTGCTTAAAAGCCTCCACCAGATAATCAATTTCATCATCGGCCAGGGCCAAACCCAGCGCATCATTGGCTTTATGTAACGCTGCCGCCCCCCCTGCCAACACATCAACATGTGTCAAAGCTTTGGGTACTTCCTGATGAAACAATTGCACAGCGTCTTCAATATCTAACAGCACGGTCTCTGTCATGCGATCATGTAATAAAACACTCACGGCCATGAGCTCTTCACTGCTAAGCTCCCTACTCGAGAAAAGCTTATAAACGATGCCACGCTCAATTTTTTTGACCGCAGCAAGACCACAGTTATGAGCAATATCGGTGGCTTTACTGGCCCAGGGTGAAACAGTCCCAGGTCTGGGAATGACTACTAGCTGCTGCTGATTTAAGTCATTACCGTAATCGTCGCCCGATACTTCGTCCGCGTTTACCCGCGATCCATACTGAAGTAACTTCTCCAATACTTCACGCTCAGACTTATCCAGCGTGGCAGCACTGTCTTTCCTACCATCACCACGGCCTTGATCTGCACAATCCACAAGATGGACATATTCGGCATGAAGATTAAGTATCGATGGATTAAGTTTTTTTAAAACAGTCAGTAATTTTATTCGACGAAATTCGGCCAGCGCTAAAGCGCCACGCAGTTGAAACATAGACTTTCTCAACAAACAGACTCTTGGAAGAGGAGGCGCAATGATACTGTATTTTTCCACCTTTACGCTAGGGAATGCGCCAGGGAAGCCCTTAATAACTTGCAGATTAGTCATAGATGCTTATGCCTTAACTTAAGCCGAAGCACTGCGCCCAGCAATCGGGCATTGAAAGCCATCAGTTTTGCTTACACCAACTTTACCAGCACCAAGCTGTTTCACTCTAAAAGCCAGTCAGCAAGCCTTTGATTAGCTACTGCACTGATATTTTCACCCGCCATAGAATGCCCGTCAGAGCCGTAGAAAAAACCTTCCATCTGCTTAGGCTGGACAACGTGCGTCAGTTCACAAAAAATGGACATATGGTGAGCAAGCAGTTAAAATACACAGCAGAAATTTCATAATTTACAAGCAGTTAGTGAAAAATTACTGGAAGATCAAGGTCTAACAATATGATAGCATTAAGGTTATTTTTAAAGCGAAGTATGCAGACCAGTGCCATTTTGATAGCATTGTTGCTGTTTCCTGCCTGCCAACCTGAGCTATCCAGCCTGAACAAGGTAAAAAATTCTGGTGTTTTAACCATTATTTCTCGACCCGGCCCAAGCACCTTCTTTACGGGGCACGAGGGCTTAACCGGCTTTGAATATGAACTTGCCAATAAGTTCGCCCAGTCTTTGGGCGTAAGCCTACGTATAATAAAGGTTGACGATTATAAGTCGCTGTACGCCGGTTTGAACGATTCCGAAATACATTTTGCCGCCGCCAGTCTGGCGGCAAGCAGTGACCGCAAAGAATTACTTACTTTCAGCTTGCCTTATCTGCAAATTGAACAACAGGTTATTTATAAATACGGCAGCAAGCGCCCCAAAACCGTAGCCGATCTGCTAAACAAACGCGTACTGGTGGTTTCTGGCAGCCACCATGCTGAAACACTTGAAAAACTGCGTCTGGTCTATCCTGAGCTGCGCTGGATCGAAACATTAAATATCGATACTGCACAGTTAATGCAGAAAGTTCAGGACAGTGAAGTCGACTACGCCTTTGTTGATTCAAACGAATTCGTTTTACAACGTTCTTTATTTCCTCAACTGGGCATTGGTTTCAGTATTGACCAGCCCTTAAATTTAGCCTGGGCTTTTCCGAAATCAGCAGATGACAGTTTGAAAAAAGCCGCTGAAAGCTTTCTGCTGGAGTCTATCCAAACCGGTGCACTTGCTGAGCTTGAAGAAAGGTTCTACGGACACATCAACGCCTTTAACTATTCCTCAGCCATTAGCTTTTTAAATCATATAGAAAAGCGTTTGCCCCTTTACAAAAACACTTTTAAAAAGGCTGCCGCTGAAAACAAGCTTGATTGGCGCCTACTCGCTGCCATAAGCTACCAGGAGTCACTGTGGGATCCTCGTGCGGTATCGCCTACCGGTGTTCGCGGCCTGATGATGCTAACCAGATTGACCGCCAAAGAAGTCGGCGTCATAGATCGCGGCGACCCCGAGCAAAGTATTTATGGTGGCGCAAGCTATTTGCGCAAACTCATCGATCGCCTACCAGAGGAAATCGATACCCATCATAAAGTTTGGTTCTCTTTGGCTGCGTATAATGGTGGTTACGGCCACGTTGCAGATGCCCGGGCCATTACTGAGCAACAAGGTGCCAACCCAAATGACTGGTTTAATGTGAAACAAAGACTACCTTTACTGCAACAAAAAAAATGGTCCGAACAAGCCACGCATGGTTATGCCCGCACCACCGGACAGGCACTGGTTTACGTGCGCAATATACGCAGGTACTATGACCTATTGGTCTGGGCTACAGAAACGGAACCTGAAGATACATTGCATGCGTCTTTGGACATTCCTGTTCAAGAGTATAAAGCACTATTATCCGCTTCAATCTAGATTAGAGCCCAACACTCGCCCAAACGCCTGAGCACACTAAACGTTTATGATTTTGAGCGTTTATCAGCAAAAAATGCCTGCATCGCCGAGCGGCATTGATCTTCATATACCCCCGATAAATACTCAACCTTATGATTAATATAGGGCGCATCCAGCAGTTGAGCGTTGCTGACAACCGCCCCACTCTTTGTTTCAAGCGCTCCAAACACCAGGCGTTTGATTCGTGCGTGAACCAGTGCACCGGCACACATTGAACACGGTTCAATGGTTACATAAAGCGTACAGTCAGGCAGGCGATAATTTCCCAGATTTTCAGCTCCCAAACGCAGCACTTTTATTTCTGCATGGGCAGTAGGGTCGCAACTGGATATAGGGGAGTTATAAGCCGATGCAACCAGCTCCCCGTTGCTAACCAGGACTGCACCCACCGGCACCTCATCTTCCGACGCAGCCTGCTCAGCCAAAGCCAAAGCGGCCTGCATCCATTTTTTATCTTCAGTATTTGGACTCATGGTTTTTATATTGGCTTGATCTCACACTTTTTAAATAAAAAACCCCCCGGCACAAAAAAGCACCGGGGGGTTTTAAACAATAAGCTATAAACGAATAACTTACTAGCCGTTAGGTATGTCCTTAAACGGTATACCTTTATCCACTCTGGCTTCAGTTGGCATGCCCAGCAAACGCTCACCAATAATGTTGCGTTGCACTTCGTCTGTGCCACCGGCAATACGAATCGCAGGAATACCCAGATAAAGCTCCTGCCAAAGGCCTCCGGCATACGAGGAGTCTTCGCCAAACTCTACACCCATACCGCCTTGCAGCTCCATGGCAAATGCAGCAACTTCCTGCAATAGAATACCCATGGCCAATTTCAGGATAGCGCTTTCTGAACCTGGCATACCGCCTTTTGATAAAGCCGACAATGTGCGGTTTACCGTAAGCTCCATCGATTTCAGACGAGTATAATACCCGGCAATTGCCTGGCGCACGGCGGGATTGTCCTGCCCAAGCACACCATCGACATAGCAGGTGCTGGCTAAACGATTTAATTCACCAATCAGCAAATCCGAGCCCATACCCATACCACCACCGATGGACATACGCTCATTCATCAGCGTAGTTAAGGCAACAGCCCAGCCATTACCCACAGCATCCAAACGCTGGGAATCGGGAATACGGACATCGGTCATGAATACTTCGTTGAAGTTGGCACCACCGGTAATTTGTTTAATCGGGCGAATTTCAACGCCTTCAGACTCCATATCAATCACAAAGTAAGTCAAACCTTTGTGCTTGGGTGCGTCAAAATCACTACGGGTTACGAGTATGCCCCATTTGGAATAGTGCGCACCCGATGTCCAGACTTTTTGGCCATTAATAATCCAGTCATCACCGTCTTTAACGGCTTTGGTCCGCAGACCAGCCAAATCAGAACCGGCAGCCGGCTCGGAGAACAACTGACACCAAACCACGTCACCGCGGAGCATGTCAGGTAACCATCTTTTCTTTTGCTCAGGTGTGCCATGAACCATAATAGTAGGTCCAGCCATGCCCAAACCAATCATAAAAATATTTGCCGGCGTAATATATTTGGCTTCTTCTTGTGAAAAAATAATATTTTCCATCAAGGTGCCACCACGGCCACCAAATTCTTTGGGCCAGGTTATGCAGGCCCAGTTAGCGTCCGCTTTTTTCCGTTGCCAGACTTTACATTCCTCAATCTTCTCAGGGCTTTCTTTTTCAGAAAAAATGCCCAAGGTGGAGGTATCGTTAGATTTACGTTTTTTAGCGTTGGCGTCTAACCACGCCACCACTTCCTTGCGGAAAGCGGCTTCTTTGGGAGTATCATTAAAATCCATTGTCTTATTCCTGTGCTAATTCTTTTTAATTTTCAGGTTTTGGTAAACAATAGCCGCCTCAGGCAGCTTTCTTAGCCAGTACTTTATGCAAACGTTCTTTCCAGATTGCAGCGCTGCCCAGCTGAGCTTCTTGCAATTTCATTCGCTTCAACAACAAATGTGGATTGGCTTCCCAGGTAAACCCTATGCCGCCGTGAATCTGCACATTTTCTTGAGCCGCAAAGCTAAAGGCATCAATAGCACTGATACGGGCAACAGCGGC